>DCUI01000036.1:0-17370 GCA_002327785.1 Phycisphaerales bacterium UBA2218 | reverse complement strand
GGCGGACTTAGACGGCGATGGCGACTTGGACGTCCTATCGGCTTCTCCCGGAACCTATCCTCTGTATGACGACAAGATTTCCTGGTATGCGAACGATGGGCGGGGTGGGTTCGGCGACGAACAGTTGATCACGACAGGGGCCGAATGGGCAAGCTCTGTATATGCAGCGGACCTGGATGGTGATGGTGACCTTGATGTTCTCTCGGCCTCCTGGGGTTATCACATGGGGGGCTATAAGATCGCTTGGTATGCAAACGATGGCTCGGGTCAGTTTGGCGCCCCGCAGCCAATCACCACCGCGGACTATGGGGCGTACTGTGCATATGCCGTGGATCTGGATGGGGACGGCGACCTCGATGTCCTCTCGGTTTTGGCCAGCGTCGTTCCCGTGTATGATGGCGAGGTTGTCTGGTATGTGAACGATGGTTCGGGTCACTTCGGCAGTCAGCAGGTGATCGGAGCAGAAGCCGAGGTCGCGAGCTCCGTGTATGCGGCGGACCTCGACGGCGATGGCGACCTGGACGTCCTCTCGGCTTCTGTAAAGGACGACAAGATCGCTTGGTATGCCAACGACGGGGCGGGGCAGTTCGGAGCCCAGCAGGTGATCACCACAGAGGCTGATTGGGCAACTTGCGTCTATGCGGCGGACCTGGATGGCGACGGGGACCTGGACGTACTCTCAGCTTCCATGAGGGACAACAAGATCGCTTGGTATTCCAACGACGGATTGGGCCAGTTCGGACCCCAGCAGATAATCAGTACGGCGGCTGTTGGTGCAAACTCCGTCTACGCGGCGGACTTAGACGGCNNACCTGGACGTCCTCTCGGCCTCTTCCGGGGACGACAAGATCGCCTGGTACGAGAACGAGTGAAAGACATGCATGATTCTGCTCGGCTCTCTGTGGTACATGTTTCGCTGGGCCAAAGGACTACCAACCCGATGCGCGACCAGATGATCGGTGGGCGGAGCCCACCCTACCGCTGTCGCCTGCGGCTTGGCCCCGTATTTCATATCTCGTTGCTCGTATCTCGGAGGGCGGCCAGGGGCCGCGTGGAAGTATTTCCTGCCCCCTGCGGCCTCCAGCCTCTTTTCTCGGCACCAAGGGCCTCTGCGGATTTGCTTTACACGAGGGGCGTTCTGGGCGATATTAGGGGCATGGTCAGTCGGAACATCGATATTCCAATGGACAGAATCGAGGGGTTCTGCCGGCGATGGAAGATCAGCGAGTTCTCTCTGTTCGGGTCCGTCTTGCGTGAAGACTTCGGTGCCAACAGCGACATCGACGTGCTGGTGAGCTTCGAGCCTCAGGCGGAGTGGGACCTTTTCCACCTGGCAGAGATGCGCGATGAGCTGATGGCGGTGTTCGGCCGGGATGTGGACCTTGTCGAGAAGGAAGGGCTGCGGAATCCATTCCGCAGGCGGACCATCCTGGACACGCGGGAGGTGATCTACCATGCCGTGTGAGCGGGAGAATGCCTCACGGTGTCGGTACAGACGCGTGCGGGTGGAGCGGAATCATCCCTCATTCCTCGTCCTTCATGAATCTCAGATCCGCCTGTGTTGGCCGGTATGATGCGCCGGCTTCGATGGCCCAGGGCTTGGTGTGGATAGGCGGCTGGTGGAAATACACAGGATGGTTCGTTGTTGCCCGATCTCCCCTCGCTTCCTGCGTTACCAGTGTTGATAAACGGGGTTTTCTGAGCACAAGACGCGGCGTCACAATACACGAGTTTTCCACATGGGGCACTTGCGCGGTGCATAACCTGTGCATGGGAAAATTTTTTCGCGCTTAAAGCCAGTGTCTTCCAGCAACTCGTTCACGTGGAAAAGAAATCGGCCGGATGCGTCTTGATTCACGGGCGTTTCGCTCAATAATGACTCGGAGAATGTTAGTCTTTCGTGAGGACGGATTGGGCGCCCAGTGTTGTATTCTGCATTGAGGACCCTCTTGGCAGTTCTCTGGTGCAACCACAATGAGGACGCAGGGATCGGCAGGGGCCCCTTGCGCGGGGCATCGCGCGGGAGTTCTTGCGGTGGGGAGACCTGATGCACGGCATGGTCACGGACGAACGAACACGCGGCGGCGCAGCGTGCGACGCGGCAGCCATCACGGATGCGCTGGCCAAACGAATTGGTTCCGAGAAGTATCGGATCTGGTTTCAGGAAAGTGCCCGGTTCACCCTGGCGGACGGCTTTCTGCGGATCGGCGTCGCCAACCCGTTCCTGGCCACGTGGCTGGAGGGACATTTCATCAAGGACATCCAGGCGGCCGTCGAGTCGGTGCTGGGATGTCTGCCCGAGATCACGTTCACGATCGATGCGGAGCTGTCGGGCGAGCGTCGGCGGTCCGGCGTCAGTGCTCGGCCCGGCCCGGCCGTCAAGGTCCGCGGGAGCGCCGGCGCGGCGACGGACGGCGCCTCGCCCAATGTGGCCGAGGGCCTGCGGCTGACATTGGACACCTTCGTCGTCGGTCCGTCTAATGAGCTGGCGTTCAACGCAGCGAAGGCATTGGTGCGGGAGCGGCAAAGCCCGTTCAACCCGCTCTTCATCCACGGCGGGTGCGGCGTCGGCAAGACCCACCTGCTGCAGGGCATCTGCCACGGCGTGGCTCAAGCCCGGCCGCAGACCCAGTGGCTGTACCTGTCCGCGGAGGAATTCGCAAATCAGTTCGTGCTCGCGCTGAAGACGAAAAAACTCGAGGCGTTTCGACGCCGGATGAGGCAAACCGATCTGCTCGCGATTGACGACGTGCACTTCCTGGCCAGCAAACCATCGACCCAGGAGGAATTCCTGCACACGTTCAACACGATCAGCCTCGCGGGCAAGCAGGTCGTCCTCGTCTCGGATGCCCACCCGAAGATGATCGGGCAGTTGTCGGAGAAACTGGTGAATCGGTTCGTGTCCGGGATGGTCGTCAAGATCGAGGCCCCGGACTTCCACACGCGGTGCGAGATCTGCCGCCAGTTCGGCCAGCGGATGATGCGGGTCTCCCCCGGCGGAAGCGAGCACAAACGCAGGGGCGAAATCCCCGAGGGCGTGATTCGCTACGTCGCCGAGCGGGTCCGCACGAACGTCCGCGAGCTCGAAGGCGCGCTGCTCAAGCTGATCGCCTACGCGACGCTCCAGGACGAGAAACTGTCGCTGGCGATGGCCGAGACGGTGCTCGCCGAGCACATCGAACGGTGCGACCCGATCGTCCACGTCTCGGACATCGAGGCCGCGGCGGGGGCCTACTTCGGCGTGACGCCCGCCGGCCTCCATTCGGCCAAGAAGGGCCGGACCGTCTCGCTCGCCAGGCATTTCAGCATGTATCTCACCCGCAAGCACACGAACATGTCCTCCTCCGAGGTCGGCCGATACATGGGCGGCAAGAATCACGCGACCGTCCTTGTCGCCTGCAAGAAGATTGAGGAGATGCTCGAACGGGACGCCGAAGTTCACTGGGATGGCCCCAACGGAAACAAGATCGCCAAGGCCCGCGCGATCCTCGCTCAGCTCGAAGAGAGCATCACGCGCTGAGTTGCTCGTCTCGCGTCCTGCGTTTGCGGAGTCTGCATTCCTGGGTTTCCGCGCGAGTCGCAGCCGGGTGGCGAGAGCGCCCCGCCCTTGCATCCGTGGTTCTGCGAAAGCAAAGAACGAGGGCAAGACGCCCTCGCCGCAAACCACGCCGCCCACCATTTTAACGTGGACGGCCTACTACGCAGTTGCCCCGGCGGCGGTTGTCGCGCCGAGGATTGTTTAACCTGTGTCGACCCCGTGTAAATCCGTGTCTGATTCAGACCCCATGATGTGCCCAGCACGCCCGATGTAGACGCAAAAGCGATTGATCTGCGCGGATTCCATCGTACAATGGCGAGCTGTGCGGGGCAGCCCCCCTCTCGGCACGATCCGGTTCGTAGTGACGCCGTCAGGCGTTATCGTGTCGAGGGTGCGAGCGTCCTCGAATCGCGGGCAAGCCTATCCGCGACGCGAAACGATGCCCTTACGGGTACACTATGAACTGTTTGGGATGATATCCTTTGGGAGACTCGATTGGTGCGTATCGCTTTGGGGCAGTTCAATGCGACGGTCGGCGACCTGGCCGGCAATGTGGCGAAGATGAAAAAGATCTGGTCCGACGCCATGGCGGCGGGGGCCGATCTGGTGGCCTTTCCGGAGATGGCGATCTGCGGCTATCCGCCGGAGGATCTGGTGTACAAACGCCAATTCGTCCGCGACAACCGGATGGCTCTGGAAGAGCTGGCGGCGGCCTGCGACAGACAGACGGTCGTCGTGGGCTTCGTCGAGCAGGGTGAACATGGTCTGTACAACGCCGCCGCGGTGATCCGGAAGGGCCGGATCGTCCACACCTACCACAAGTGCAACCTGCCCAACTACAGCGTGTTCGACGAGCAGCGGTACTTCCAGTCCGGCGACCGACCCGTCGTGGTCGACGTCGGCGGCCTGCGGGTCGCCGTGACCATCTGCGAAGACCTCTGGCATACACAGCGGCTGACCGATCTGCTCATGGGCGTCGGCCGAATTCACCTGCTGCTGAACATCTCGGCCTCGCCGTTCGACGTGGGCAAACTCTCCCTGAGGGGCGAGGTCATCACGAAGTGCGCGGGCGCCTTTGGGTGCGCCGTGGCATACTGCAACCTCATCGGCGGCCAGGACGAGCTGGTCTTTGACGGCCGGAGCATCCTGGCGGACTCCGCGGGCCACATCGCGGCCAAGGCAAGGGCATTCGATGAAGACCTGCTCGTCGCCGATGTTCGGGAGGATGGCGGTGGCGTGAAGGTGCTCCCGACGCAGCCGCCGGCGGCCCAGCCGGCCGACACGGTCGAGGAGATCTACCAGGCCCTGGTGCTGGGCACGCGGGACTATGCGCTCAAGAATGGCTTCAAGCAGGCGATCCTCGGGATCAGCGGGGGAATCGATTCGGCCGTGACGGCCGCCATCGCCGCCGCGGCGCTGGGACCCCAGAACGTCCAGTGCGTGACCATGCCGTCGCGGTTCAACAGCCCGGAGACCATCGTGGATTCGCAACTCGTTGCAGACAACCTGGGTTGCCCGCTGTTGGCGGTTCCGATCGAGCCGATCCTGGCGCAGTTCCACGCCTCGCTCAAAGCCGACCCGCTCTGGACCGACGAGGGTATCGCGTACGAGAACCTCCAGGCTCGGATTCGCGGCATGATCCTGATGTCCCTGAGCAATCAGGGGGGCTCGCTGGTCCTGACCACGGGCAACAAGAGCGAGGTCTCCGTCGGCTACAGCACGCTGTATGGCGATTCCGCCGGCGGGTTCGGTGTCATCAAGGACGTCCTCAAGACGATGGTCTACCAACTGGCCGAGTACATCAACCGGCACTCCGGGCGGGAGGTGATCCCCGCCGCCACCATCCGGCGGATTCCCAGCGCGGAGCTTCGGCCCAACCAGAAAGACACAGACTCCCTGCCCGACTACGACCTGCTCGACCGGATCATCACGGGCTACGTGGAAGAGGACAAATCCGCCCGCGAGCTGGTGGACTCGGGTCTGCCGGTCGAGACGGTCGAGCGGGTGATCCGGATGATCGACCGAAACGAGTACAAGCGGAGGCAGTCGGCCCCGGGCGTGCGGATCACGCCGAAGGCCTTCGGCAAGGACCGCCGGCTACCCATCACCAACCACTACACGACCACGGTGAAGCGATGATCCGTTCGTAGTGACGCCGTGCGGCGTTTTCGACGACGAATCCGTCGGATCTTCGTGGGTATGCCGGTTCTTTGGGATCGCAGTGCGCTGCAGGGGGATTCCAGGCGAGAGCCGGTCGTTCCATATCTTCTACAAACAGGATAGGCGATATGCCTACATTTGACGTTGCCACCCGGTCAAGAAATCCGTCAGGGCTTTCCCTTGAGGAATCCGGACTCCTCCATCCATTTGGCGCACAGGCCCGGCCAGGCGGACGCGGCGCCACGGTTCTGGCCCAGGCCGATGCCGTGCTGGCCTTTCAGGAAGATGTGCATCTCGGCGGGGACGTTCGCCTTCCGCAGCGCCAGATAGAACGCGATGCTGTTCTCGGCGGGGACGCCCGTGTCCTCCCACGTGTGGAATAGGAACGTCGGCGGGGTCTGCGGCGTCGCTTGCTTCTCGTTCGAGAACTTCTCGATGAGCGCAGGGTCCGCGTTGGGCCCGAGCAGGTTTGTCCGCGAGCCCGTGTGGGTGAAGGGCTCGGTGAACGAGATCACCGGGTAGACCAGCACCGCGAAGTCCGGCCGGCAGCTTACGCGGTCGATGGCATCCCGCGGCTCGCAAAAAGACTCGTTGAAGTGCGTCGCCGCGGTCGAGGCCAAGTGGCCGCCCGCCGAAAAACCGAGGATGCCAATGCGACTGGGATCGACGTCCCACTCGGTGGCCCGGCTCCGCACCGTGCGGACCGCCCGCTGGGCGTCCTGAATGGGGGCGGGATGGCCGTAACCGGCGCCGCTGTTGCGGTGGCGGTACTTGACGATGAACCCGGCCACGCCGAAAGAGTTCAGCCACTGTCCGATCTGGTGGCCTTCGTGGTCCACCGCCAGCGCGCCGTATCCGCCGCCCGGGCAGATCACGACCGCGGCGCCGGTGGCCTTGTCCTGCGAGGGCAGGTAGACTGTCAGCGTCGGCTTGTCGCCCTCGGCCTGCCCTTTGGCGCCCGGGGCCCCGTCCGGCCAGAGGAGCTCAACCTTCGGCTGTGCCGCCGCCGGACCACACAAACACACCAGAATCACCACGCCGGAACACAGGACGCTTCTTTCGAATCTTACCATCGGATTTCCTCCTTGTCTGAACTACAGTAGATGCTGCGGGTCGCTCAGTCGCCGGGCCAGGTCCTGCAGGAATCGGGCGGCGTACTCACAGTGGATCACCCTGTGATCGACGGCCAGGGACAGGCTCACCTGCTTACGGACCATGACCCGGCCATCCTGCGGCACCGCCGCCAGCGATATTTTGCCCGCCGAGACGATCGTGCTCACCGGCGGCGGCACGATCCCCAAGAACGAATCGATGTCGTACGCGCCGAGATTGCTCAGGCCGATCGTCTCGCCCTCGATGTCGTCGAGCGTCAGCCTGTTGCTGCGGGCTTTGTTCGTGAGTTGCTTCTCCTGGTCGGCGATCTGGGCCAGGGACAGGCTGTCCGCACGGTGGACGACGGGCACGACCAGTCCCTGCGGACTGTTGACCGCAAACCCGACGTTCACACTCTCGGCGATTTGAACGATCATGCCATCCCCGTTTCGGTTGTCGTTTCCGGGGACAAGCCGCCCGACCATGAGCGGATGCTGCCGGGCCGCCATCCCCATGGCGTGGATGAAGAACGCGTTGCTCGTGATCTTCACGCCGAGGGCCTTGCTGAGGCGGTGCCTCATGCCCATCAGCTCGGTGACGTCGGCCTTCGTTTCCAGGTAGAAGCACGGCTTCGTCCGTTTCGACGCCAGCATCCGCTCGCCGATCAGGCGCTGAATCCGCGAAAGCGGCATGTGGGTCTCGGTTATGTTATCCAGTGGTGCCTCCGTAGTCGTCTGTCCGGGAATCGACTGCCTTTTTTGGCCGTTATAATACCCGCCGGCCGGCTGGATGCAAGGGGAAGACCTCGCCCTGCGGGGGATAGGTCCTATCGCTTGGCGCGGATCTGGTCCAGCCCGTCCAAGCACAGTTGCGACCAGGTCTCCATCTGGTCGCGGACCGCGCGAAGCTCGTCGATGCTCATGAACTCCATCTGGGTGATCATCTGCTCGCGCCGGCTCACCTTCGGGGCGTCCAGGACCCAGCAGTGCACGACACCCAGGTGGACCTGGCCCACCTCATTGGAATCGTCGTTGAGCAGGGCGACAATGCGGTCGGTATGGCCGGCCTCGACGCAGACCTCTTCCCCCACTTCGCGCTCGACGGCCGAACGGTACGCGTCGCGAAAGTCGCTGCGGAACAGCGGCGTCGCATCGTCGGCGGGGTTGATGTGCCCCCCAATTCCGATCGAGCGGTTGCCAACCAGGCGCGTTTCGCCGGCGCGTTTGCCCCGCACGTAGGTCAGGTACCGGCCTTCGCAGGTTATCAGCACGTAGGGGATGAGCTGCTTGTGGCTCGGGTCTTTCTCGGCCAGCGGCCGGGCCATGAACCGCAGGGCCCCAGGCGCAAAGAGCCGGTCCAGATACCGCTCGACATCGAACTGCAACCCGCGAAACGCCCCCAACTCGTCAAAGACCTTCCGCTCGACCACCAGAACCTGCTCTTCGCGCGCCATGCCTTCCTTCAATCCATTCAGAACCAGGGATTCGAAACGGCCGTGTACCGTCGGCCGCCATCATAGCCCGCCGGCGGCGGATCGTAAATGGGCAAGCTTGCCCAAAGGCCCCGCGCAAAAAAAACGGGCTGCAATCCCAGCTTGCAGCCCGAGGTTGTCATGCATGCCTTCGGTGTCAGATCGTCCGTCGTCTGCGGAGCCACGACACGATGCCGGTCCCAAGCCCGCCGAGCACAATCGCGCCCGGCGCCGGAGCATGGACGGTCACGGTGTCAGGCACCAGGACATGGTACGCCACGCTTCCATCGCAGGGCATGGCCGTTGGATCGGCCGTGAGGAATCCCGTGTTGTGGAAGCTATTGGAGATTCCCTCCTCGGCCGAGCCACCCTTGGCATAGAAATCGCCCCAGACCGGGACGCGGTCGGAGTCGAAGCTCACGGTGAATTCCGTTCCGGACGTACCGAACTTGATGCCATACACAGATCCCGGCAGGTTCGGATTGCTGTTGCCCTGATCGCTCCAGGTGCCGAGTTCCCATCCGGCCGATGGCGAGAGCAGATTGTCGGCTGTGAAGCTGCCCGAAGTCTCGACGATCGCATGGCTGATTCCCGCCCCATGCCCTTGTGCCACCGTCAGTGTGTACTCGTAATGCCACATGCCGGGCGTCGTCTCATTGTCCACCACCCAACTGAGCGTGGTGGCTGTGTTGTTCCAGACGCCGGTGGCGGTCAGCCCCCCGTCCCCAACGGACAGGACCCCCTCGTAAGAAATGCCCGCCTGAGCCGGCGCCGCGAGAGCAATCATCGCGACGGCGACACTCATTCCCCAAAGAGCTAGTCTCGTAGAAACCATACCCAACCTCCCATGGTCAACATCGTGCTGATGCGAAACGCTTCGTGGCAGAGAATCACATCACCCCCACGTGCAGTTCATACTCATACTCTTAGTATTATACACTTGCTGCCTGTTTTGTCAATGGCAACGCCAGGCCGCCTCTCCATATTCCCGGCGGCAGGCCCGCAACCGACGGATTATAAGACGCTGCCGACAAATCAGTGTGTTCGACCATCAGTTTTTTTGGAGTGGATGACGCATTGAGGGCGTGAACCGGGAGACCCGGGATCCTGCGGACGTGTCTCGGTAAGAAAGAAAGTACCAGGGAGAATTGAACAAACCCCGCTTGCGCCGCCGAGAACGCCGATTTCGGAAACCGTGCGCACGGAATCCCGCACACTTGATGCACGAGACAGCGCACAGACCGGCCCCCGACTATGCGAGTGTCGCCTGCGCGCTCGGGGTCGTGATTTTCAGGTCGGGCATTGAAATGGGTATATACCTCACCCCCTTGGTTCATGGCCGTCGTCCTCGGGGAAGACCAGGCATTATGAACCCTCATTGCTCCGCAAGAATATGGGCCGAGGCATCTGACAGGCGCACCAGACGCCTCGGCAAGCCGGAGTTTATTGTGACCTCAGTCAATCGAGTATGAACCAGTCTTCTGTGAGTGAGTTCTCCTTCAGCCAGTTTTCTTGCAGCAGCGCCAAATCGAGATCGTCGACCCGGCAGTCGCCGTTGAGGTCCCCGACCAGGGGTTCATAGTCCGGCAGCGCCCTGGCGGCTTGGCAACTGTCGTTGTACACGTTGATCGTAACCGTGTCCGACCCGGAGTATTCCCCGTCGAAGGCCTCGACCTGGAGGACATATTCACCCAGGGCCGCCAGGGTGATGTTGGTCTCCTCGGCCGTCGGCGTCTCTATCACGGCGTTCCCTTCGTTGGGTTCGCTAATTACCGTCCAGCGCACTGTATAGGCACTTACCAGACCGTCGTCCGTGACGGTTGCGTCCAGATTCCCTATCCTGGGTCCTCCTTCCAGCCAGGTCACGACATCGGCGCCGGCGTCCACTTGGGGAGGCATATTGTCGGCAAAGAAACTGAAGATCGGGCCATAGATCGGATCCTCGGGGCTGCCGATATAAGCATCGACGGCCCAGTAGTACCGCGTCTTCGCCTGAGTCTGCACGACCACGGAAGTCACGTTCTGCTTGTTGACAATCCGGATGGCCGCCGGATCGGTGAACTGCTCCAGCAATTCCAGCTTGTCGGTGAAGTAGACGTCCACGAGCACCGGCTCGCCGGGCACGCAGGGGTCGGGCAGCGTCCAGCTCAGCTCCAACTCGCCGGGCGACACCAAACCACCGTCGACCGGAATCGGCTCGAGCAGTGCGGTGGCCGCCAACGTCGTCTGGCCTTCATTCGTCAGGTCATAGTCCAGGTGCAGCCTGCCCTGGCCTTTATAGGCGGTAATCCAGCCGTCGTCGATGTAGGCTTGAACGGTGGCGGTATCATCGCCGTCAAGGATCAATGTGCCGGCGCCGACATCGATGGAGCCGGAGGCGCTGGTCAATTGCAGATCGGACGCCTTGATCGTGCCGCCGCGCAGGTTCACCGTCCCCTTGCCGCTCAGGCCGGGCACCACGAGATTGTCGCTGAGTTCGATGACGCCGCCGGTCATATTGAGCGTTCCGATGCCGTCCCAGCCGAGCTGCAAGGACCCGGTGGAGAACCGGCCGCCGCTCATGTTCAGGATGCCGTGGCCGGCGGGACTATCCACCCCGATATAGGCCCCGGCGGCAACAAGCGATCCGCCGGTGATATCCAGGTTTGTCGTGAGGCCGCCGTTGCCGACTCTCAAGGTCTCGCATTCGGCGGCGATGCCGTCCTGGATGACGCAGTGGGTGTTCTCCGGCCCATCGATGGACGCGGCGTCGATGCGGCCTGGGACGGCGTCGGGACTCCAGTTGGCGGCTGTGCTCCAGAGATGGTCAGGCCCGCCGTCGTCCCAGGAGATAAGCGCCGAGGCACTGTTGATTTGAACCAGCAGCAAGACAAGAGAAACCAAACACGTCATTCTCGTAAACATCGCAGTCCTCCTTCAAAATGGTTGTTTGGCGGTCGCGACAGACGCGATCGTGATTTGCCCGTTTGCCTTCGCACATGGTTGCTCCCGCGCGCTGTATGCCCCATGATACCACCGGGCTCCATGGCGTTGCAACGGTTATGGGTGTCCATCCAGGCATAATTGCTGTAAAATCGGGGAATCCGGCCGGAAATCCGCCTTGGGGGTCCTCTTTCGACAGTTCTTGACCGTGGGTTTCTTCATCGCCGGACTGTGAAAACGGGGCGGCGTCAGGTCTTTTTCTCGGATCGGGGCCCTTTGGGGCCGTAGCCTGCGACCGCGTTCGCTCTGCCCGAGAATTTTGACAACGGAGGCGGCTGTCTGCTGCAATCCAGGTAACGTGGGAGTCTGTGTCTGGGCAGTCCGGCGGCGCACGGGGGTCGGCTGCCACGGGAAAACCACTGCCGGTCTCACGCCGGAAAGCGGGAGGAGTGTGTGTGAATGGATCACTTCTCTCGACATGGTATGCGACAGTCCACGACCCGCTCGGGGCAGATGTTTGAATTGGGGCACACAGTATCATTCACGAAACGGAGCAATGACCGCGGAGAACACCGGATGATCTTTGGGTTACGATCCGGGCGCCTCCATACAACTCGGCGCCTGCGATCCGAACGGTGGCAACCCGTTCAACGGCGCATTGGACGAGGTGCGGATCTACGACGTGGTCCTGACCAAGGCCGAGATCGCGACCCTCGCCGGGAAATAGTCGCACCGGTGCGCCCGGCGGCATTCGACCGGGCACAAAGGGGTAGCTTGTAAACGTCGCTTGGCGAGCAGCCGGGGCCAGTGCCTGATGAACGGCACCAGCCCCGGCGATGCTTCTTCCCCGCCAGGTGCAAGCAGTTGTCGCTTTCTTGACTCTCGCGACACCCGGCAGCAGTCTCGAAGGGAGAAACGAATGCACACGACTTCTCTTTCGGGTTCACTCCGCAGATTGTCCTTTGACCGTCGGTAGTGGGGCACTTCCCTTCGCGAGCCGCGGCCTGTGCCGAGAACGGGCGCTTGACAGATTGGCCGTGTGTGGTGTTCCATAGGGCAACCACAAGTCGTTGCTTTGAAGGAGATCACGATGAGTCGCGTTTCGAGAAGAGAGCTCATGGGTGCAGCGTTCGGAGCCGCCGTTCTTGCCGGCGCGCCGCGGGGCCGGGCGGCGGACGGCCCTTCCGCGAAGATAAGCACGAGGTACATCGCGGCCTATGACACGGAGTCGCCGGCCTGTTTGCAGGCGTGTCACAAGATTGTGGAGGTCCACAAGCGGCTTGAGACGCCCGCCACGTTCTTCATCACGGGCCGGACCCTCGAAGCGAACGCCGCGGCATACAAGGCGCTTCTTGCCGACCCGCTTTTCGAGGTAGCCTCGCACACATGGAGCCACAAGCTGCTCCGCGACAACGCTCTGTGTGGCCGAGCCGTGTCGGCCCAGGAAAAGCGTGAGGAGGTCTTCAAGGCCAAGGAGTTGATCGAAAGTGTCTTCGAGCGGCCCTGCGTGGGGTTGCGGCCCGCCGTCGGGTTCGACAACGCGCTCAAAGGGGCGACCGACGTGCTGGAATTGGCCCGATCTGCGGGCTTCCGGTATGTGAGCAGTCTGCTATGGGGGCCGGATTGCTCGATGCCCGCGTTGATTCGGGAGCCGTTTCACTACGGCGAGGATGGCTGCGCGGACTTGTGGGAGTTGCCCGGCCACGGCTGGCACGAGAACCTGCTGAAGGATCACAATCGCTGGGGAGCCAGGCGGCTGACCCTATGGCCTTCGCCCATTCCGGAGGCCATCCCGACGCAGTTTGTCAAAACGCCCGAGGACGAGTTCCGGATCAACCGGGTCTTCCTCGAAAAGGCCTGCGAGACGGGAAAGCCCCACGTTTCGCTGATCTGGCACCCCTGGTCGCTGTACTCCTTCGATCCGGACATGAAGATGCTCGAATTGACGTTTGCCCACGCGCGCCGGATCGGCCTGGTCCCGAGCGCCTATGCCGACCTCTGGAAACAGATGGCAGGCTGAGATCGCCATGGCCCCAGATGGATGCGGCGAGATTTGTGATCTGTTTGGCGTGGGCGCTGACTGCCGCCGTGCGCGGCTCTGGGCTCGAGCCGTTCGTCGTGCCGAACCTCAGGAGGGGAGTCTCTCCACGAGCGTTTGAGCAGATCGGCATGCAGATTGACATCGGCCGCGATTTCTGGTATAAAGGTATCTTGGTGGATATGGTGCAGGGTGGCGGTCCGATGCTGTCCGGAGATAGGGAGCGATGCGTGCCGGACAGGATGATGCTTGGCCCATGTTTCGGAGGCCGGCCGTGGTGAAACAGGGCGTGTTTTGCGCCATTCTTGGGGGGCTATGCAACTCGTGCATTCATCTCACGGATTTGAAGATTCGGAATAGATCTTTTGCTGGAAAGGGGTAGACCATGAAAAGACAGATCATAGCGGCGGCGTTGATCGTACTGTCGAGTCTGGTGGGAAGCTCGTGGGCGAGCGAATTCGCGGAGGATTTTGAGTCCTATTCCGTGTGGGCCGGCATGCACGGCCAGGGTGGATGGAAGGGTTGGAACAACGCGTCAGCGGCCGATGCGATGATCTCCAATCTCTATTCGTACAGCGGTCGACAGTCCGTCGAAATCCTCGGCGCGTCCGATCTCGTGCACGAGTTCCGCCTGTCCGGCGGCAAGTGGGTGCTCACCGCGATGCAGTACATTCCCTCGGAATCCCGGGGGAGCACCTATTTCATCCTGCTGAACACGTACAATGACGGCGGCCCCCACGACTGGTCCGTGCAGACGGAATTCAACCTCGAGACCGGCGCCATCACGCCCTTCGGCGGCGCCACCGGCAGCGGGACGAGAATCGTCTACGACCAGTGGATTGAGATCCGAGAGGTCATCGATCTAACCGCGAACACCGTCGAGGAATACTACAATGACGTGCTGATTGCCACCCGCGAGTGGGACGACACGGCGAACGGCACGCTGCAAGCCATCGATCTCTATGGGAACGCGGCGTCGTCGGTCTTCTACGACGACATCAAGATCGACAGCGGCGCTGTGAGCAGCGGCGGCTCCTGTTTTCCCCGTCCGGCCTATGACAGCGGCTGGGTCGTCACCCCGTTCGGCTCGCCCAGCCTGCTCTACACCGTGACCCTGAGGCACGATCTCCGCGGTGATCCCGATAATTACTTCGTGGACCTCCAGAGACAGCTCTCCGGGATTGCCGGACCCAATCTGACCAACCAGGGTCTTGGAACCACGTTCAGCTACAGTTTCCTGACGGCCAACACCATCGCGATCTCCGCCCCGTACAGCGCGGTTGATCTGGTGACGGGCGTTCGCGTTCGGATCTGGACGTACGATTGCGATACGGATTCCGGCGCCGGCGAGCCGAAGGGGGAGTGAATCTCGGGTCTCATTANNCGCCGCCTGAACAGGCCGGCCGGCGGTACAAACCGCATTTCTGAGCGAAAAACAGGCATAATGGCCGGATGCGGTTGGGCAAGGGGGCTGATTCCTGTTCGTCGAGTTTTTTTTTCGAAACGGCCGGAAAAAACTTGAACCGTTTGCGATGGAACGCCATACTATTTGCGTCCGCGAGTGGGTAAGCGTAAAAACGGCAAAAAAGGGAGTATGACGGCCAGCTCCTCCGCGAGGAGTAAACCGCCTATCGCAAAGGAGTGCAAGATGAGATCCGGGGACGAGGCGCTAAGGAGTGTGCGTGCTTTGGGGCTGTCCATGGCTTTCCTGGCGTTGTTCGGCAGCGAGATCCGCGCGGAGATATATGGTTTCCAGGCTATCTCCAACAGCTCTGGCGTGAGCGGCGCCGTGGCCTCTCAACTTTCCGTGGAGGTCGCGCACTCCGAGGATCATCCGGGGCAAGTGCTCTTCAAGTTCGCCAACGACATCACCTCGCCCTACGGGGGCAACATCAAGGGCATATTCTTCGACGACCAGGGCGGACTGGGCAGCATAGGCGGACTCGTTGAGACGTCCGCATTCACCGTGGACTTCAAGTACCCCGCAAACGGCCAGGGGAATTTCCCTGGAGGGAACCTTCTGACGCCTGCTTTCCAGGCCACGAGCTGGACTACCTTCAATCGGGGCCAAAACAAAATCGATCCCGGCGAGTACCTCGAAGTAGTCTACCATCTGACGCCCATGACGACTTTTGAGGAGCTGTTGGGCGCCATCGGCCTTGGCTTCTCGGGCGGGGGGCCGGGGAGTCTGCGAATCGGCGTGCACGTTGGAAGCATTGCCGCTCTGCCGGGGAGGGACGATAGCGACTCGTACGTCATGTCGCTCGTCCCGGTGCCGGGAGCGGCGCTCCTCGCGAGTTTGGGAATCAGTTCTGCAGGTCTGTTCCTGAGACGCAAGAGGGACTTGGCGAGCTCGTAGAAAACAAGAACGCTGCCGGCCAGGAACCGGCAACCGGCATTCATCCCCTGATTCCACAGATCGTCGCGGTCCTGTCCACTTCCGAGATATGAACGGCGAGACGCGAGATACGGTTTTCCTCCGCCGATGATGTCATTGCGAGCGAAGCGCGGCAATCCCGGATGTCAGTGGATTGTGGAGGGCAATTGTATGGTGAATCCTTGACCTGCGCGCTTGGGTTTTGGGCCGGAAAAAACGAAAGGAGCCGGCCGACTCGACTACGTCCCCGGGCGGACCTTGTACGGCAATCCGACCTACCTGCTGGCCGGCCTGTTCGCCGGCAATCTGACGCGGAAACTGCAAATGCAGACCGCCCCGCGCACACGAGGCGCAACGGCCAAGCGAACGTGCCTGTGGGTCTTCGAGAAGGTTGGGACACTCCGCCAGACCCTGCTACACCGCGCGGGCCGTCTCAGTCGGCCGCAAGGATTCCTGACACTCACGATCAGCGCCAATTCCCGGATCAGGACACGCCTGTTGCACATCATGAGCGACTGGTGAAAGTGGGCTTGATCAAGCCCAGGACGATCATCAATTTGACCCAGACCCGCAAGGAGCTACTGAGATACTTCGGTGAAGACAAACCCATGGTGGATGTCACGAGCGGCGACGCTATTGCCTTTCGCTTGGCGATGCTGCGGCGAAAACTGGCAGATAACACTGTCCGCAGACACCGTGGTTGTTGTCGCCAATTCTATGAGGCGGCGATCGACAAGGAATTGCTCCAGAAGAACTCCTTTGTCCACAAACAAATCAAGGTTGCCGTCCGGGGGAATCCCGATCGTCGGTACTTCATCGGCGGCGAAGTGATCGAGAGGGTCTTAGCGGCCTGCTCGGATGATGTGGAATGGCAGACGATCATTACCCTGGCGAGGTATGGCGACCTTCGCTGCCCGTCTGAGGTCCTGGCCCTGCGATGGTGTGACGTGGACTGGGAGAACAACCTGATTACGGTTCGCTGCCCGAAGTTGGAGCGTCTGGAACGGCATGCGACTCGCACGATTCCCCTGTTCCCGGAGTTGAGAGCGGTTCTCCTGCGGGCCTTTGAGGATAGCCCGACCGGCAACGAGTTCGTCATCCACAAGTATAGAGACGGTGGGGTGAACTGGCGGACCCAGTTCGAGCGGCTTATCAGGCGGTCCGGGCAGGAGCCCTGGGGCATGCCGTTTCAGAACCTGCGGAGCAGCCGGGAGGTTAAATTGAGCGATACCTTCCCGTGGTTCATGGTCTGTACATGGATCGGCCACAGCCGGGAAGTCGCGAGGGAGCACTACATGAGCGCCCCGCCCGAACATATCGCCCACGCCGTCGCCGGGGATGGCCGCTCGACAGGGGGAGAAAAAACCGCGCGCAAAACCGCGCAGTCTATGCACGCAGAGCCTTGCAGGACATCGCAAGACCAAGGGGGAGAAGACGACGAAACCGCGTTTTTCGGCCAAAAACAAAGGCTTGCGACTCCGNNGACTCCGTGCGATACCACAGAGTCGCAAGCCATACCCCAAGGGGAGTCGAACAAACCCCGCTGAAGCCCCGGAAACGCCGATTTCGGAACCTGTCCGTGCAGAACTCCGTGCATCTGATGCACAAGACGGTGCACACGACCCTGAACTGACCAGACTCATCAAAGCATGGCCCACGCTGCCCGACGACACACGTCAGGCGATTCTACGCACCGCGGGGGTTCTATGACAACGGTATGGGGATTCGCGAGAGGACCACAGGTGCCGTTCAAAACCGATGAGCGGCGCTAT
>DCUI01000314.1 GCA_002327785.1 Phycisphaerales bacterium UBA2218 | reverse complement strand
CACGATCACGGCAGTGCCATTCGGGACAGCTACCTATTTCCATCTTCCGTTGTCCCCGTCTTCTCTGTCGTTCTCCGGATTCTCACGCTGGTCCGACACATTTCGACCTCACTGTCCTGGGGGACTCCCCCGTCACATTCCCTGACCCTTGGGACTCCCCGTGACATGAGTCTGTCCAAGGGTAGCCGATGGGCTTGTCCGAAATCCGTAGGTGGGTGGACTCGTGATCTTCGCGACGACAATCTGGGCCACCGCATCTCCTTCGTGGAGGACGAGATGCAGCGGGCCACAGTTCGTCATTTCCAGAGTGATGTTCCCCGACCATCCCGCATGGATCGTCGGCGCCGTCAGATGAACGACCAACCCGGTTCGTGCCCTCGTGCTCTTTCCATCAACAAAACAGATGAACTCAGGTGCCTCCTTTGGTGTTCCGACTATTTCTCTCGTCTGCCACAGGAGAAAACCGCCGGGGCGCAGCACGACACAATCGTCTCGGCGCACCACCCGCGCATCTGATGGAGCATCTCCTTCTCGCGGGGGGCTGCGCAAATAATCAAGAGATATCTTCCCATAGTTCATGCGAGCAATGTTCAACTGCAAATCAGGCAATCCTCTGTCACGATTGTCTTTGGTGAGCCGATCGACATCCCAGACCTTCGCCTCGTCTACCGCATCCAGATGAAGGTCGATTGAAGTGGCATCTATCGCAGATGGTTTCGGACCCACGATCAGACGACCTGACTCGATTGCGGCAGATAGGTCCGTGTCGGATAGGTACATGCGCCTTACTCTATCATCTCTATATGGCTCGGGTTGACCTCGATCGTTTGTCCGTCCGGCATTGTGACCGTTGCTTCCTTCCCGCCATTCTTCACAACCCGTACGAAGACAGCGCCCGAAACAGGCGTCTTTGACAGTTCCGCAGATGGTTTCACATAGTGTTTAGGGGCAATTCCCTGGTAGGAGTCACCGCTTGCGGTCGTGACCTCGAATACAGCTTCCCCGGAGAAGGCGCCTTGATAGAGATTGCATGACATATTTCCACGCTGAGCAGCCATTTGCGTTCCTTTCTGCATATACGAGCCTCTCACTCTTCCTCCGTGTCTGGTATGGACACCCATTGCCGGCAGCCCCGGAAAAAGGTCATTCACCATGCATTCATGATAACACATCCGCCCACCCTGTCAACACCTCCATACGAGCCGACAATCACGTATGTTCCTTGAATCATTGTGTAGAACCAGATGAGCCAGATCTCCCCTACATGCCGTAATCCTCCGGGAAGTTGAGGTATGCGAACTCGCCGTGCAGTTCGTATGCCTTGCGGTCGCGGGCCTTGGCCGCCTCGACCTCATCGTCGAACAGGCCGAGATAGTAGTACTTGCCCCGGCACACGATTGACGCCAGCCACTTGTTGCCGTGACGATGGACCCCGACGAATCGCGACGACCCACGCCGGGAGCCCTTGTTCGCCTGATTCTGGCGGGACGTGCAGACCCGCAGATTGATCCGCCGGTTGTCGAGGGAATCGCCGTTGGCGTGGTCCACGAAGGAGCCCTTGCGGGCCTTGGTGATCTGGCGGTGCATGTACACCGTCCGTCCTCTCTCGTCGTGGCGCATCGCGTAGATCTTCCGACCGATCCGGCTGGGGGACCATTTGTGCCTGGCGAGCTTTTCGAAATCCTCGCGATCGACGAGGGTGCTCAACCCATCCGCCAGCGAGATGCGCCACTGGCGCTCCTGCGGCGTGGGCGCGAGCATCTTGCGGCTGGCGGCCTTGTCCACCGGCTCGGTCGCAGCCGGAGTTTTGCGTCTGCGCCGGTAGTTCCGGCACGTCCCGCCGGGCGAGACCCCGGTCATCTGCCCGTCGGATTCGGCGCAGTGGAAGCAGATCAGCAGGCCCGGGAAACGATGCAGCGCCAGGCGCACCAATCGCCCGGTCGGCCGTCGCGCGTACATGCAGGTCAGACAAGGTCGTTCGTCCATCGGTGCCTCCGTAGTTCGCAACTCCAATCTCGCACGCCGGGACCCGCGCCCCGGCGGATCGCGCCACGCGATGCTGCCTCTATGGTACATGCACCATTGTTTTATGTCAACAACAATACAACACGAAGAGGACGTTTTCTGTACTTATAACTCCATTGGCCGCAAGGAGTAACGACACCCAGGGAAACAACTCGCAACCGCAGAGGTCGCCGAGGGTCGCAGAGGTCGGTGGATCGGGGGGAGGACAAACCGGCGTGCTTCGCGTCCTCTGCGTCCTCCGCGGTTAGATGATTTGTCATTCCAGCGCAAGCGGGAATCCACGCACTCACGCCCAGACGCGGCGCCGCAGAGATAGGATGATGGCAACTGTATCCCCAACGCAGCGGAGCTCCCGGGAATTACCGTGGTATGCGGCGTGTCCCAGGGACTGGATTCCCGCGTTCGCGGGAATGACAATCCAGGGCCTCCGTGAACGCCTATTGGACCGGTGCAGGCGAAGTCAGGACTGAAGATCGCTCGCGGATTCCCAGGCCCGGGCGGTCGTTGAGGATCAGCTTGCCTCGCTCCACACCGACGCCGATGAATGGATCGTTCGAGATCAGCAGGTTCCCATCCAGGTCTGCGTAGTCCACCATCGGGCTCAGGTGCGCCGCCGCGGAGATCGCCACGGAACTCTCAATCATGCACCCCAGCATGATCGTCATCCCCAACGTCCGGGCGACGTGAATCATCCGAATTGCCTCCTGGATCCCGCCGGACTTCATCAGCTTGATGTTGATCCCGTCGTAGGCTCCCGCCAGCCGAGGGATGTCGGCTGCCGTCCTGACTGCCTCATCGGCGATGATCGGCACACCGACCCGCTCGCGAAGCCAGGCGGTTTCCTCGATCATGCTCGCAGGCAGCGGCTGCTCGATCAGCTCGACGCCCAGCCCTTGGAGCCACCGAACCTTCTCCAGGGCCTGCTCCTTGTCATGCCAGCCCTCGTTGGCGTCCACGCGCAGCGGCTTGTCCGTCGCCTCGCGCACGGCCGCCAGGATCTCGGCGTCGTTGTCGCGTCCGACCTTGATCTTGAGGACCGGGAACTCCTTCGCCTCCTCGACCTTCTGCTTAATCACCTCCGGCGTATCGATCCCGATGGAGAAAGTCGTAACAGGCGCCTTGCCTGCATTGAGGCCCAGCAATCGATACAGCGGCGCCTTCAGCCGCCCGCTCACCCAATCCAGGATCGCTATATCGAGAGCCGCATGGATGCAGGACCGCCCCGGCAACGCTCGCTCCCACTGCTCGCGCAGATCGACATACTTCAGCCACTCGCCCGCTTCGACGAGCGAGCGGACCTTCTCCAGATCGGCAACGATCTGCTCGGCGCTCTGCCCATAGCGGACATTCGGCGCCGCCTCGCCCCAACCGACCACGCCGTCCCGCTCGATGCGGAGGAACACGTTGTCCTTGAAGTCGCTGGAGCCACGAGAGATCGTCCATGTATGCCGAAGCAGCAGACGCTTCGTACTGACATCGAATCGAGTCCCCGCGCTCGGTCCGCCCCCGCTCGCCGCCGCAATGGCGGGCCACGCCGCACCGGCCAGGGCCGACGCCCCCAACAACTTCCTGCGAGAAATCTTCATATCGCGTTTCCAAATATCTACAGTCGTCGCACACGAAAAGAGCGGTATGCACAGCACACCCTACCGCTGTCGCCTTTTCGGCCATGCGTCCCGAATCGGCCCGTCTGTCACCCTTTGTGCCCTTCGCGGTGAGAAGCTCTTCGCAGGAATGACACGCCGGGAATCCGCGTCCATCGGGGTTCACCCGCGGCTGTATCTCGCCCCGCATCCTGCAAATGCAGGAATCTCACGCAATGTCGCTGTAGGACTGCCATTCGACCTTGCCCAGTCTCTTGAGGGCGTAGCCGATCTCCCGGAGGTAGTCGCCGTAGATGATCTGGGTGTGGAAGCCTTCCATCTCGGCCGCCAGGCGGCGCCAGTTGCCGTCAATCGCGATCTCGATCTGGGACCGGCAGGCGGGGAACGCAGGCGACTCGACGACGGTCCCTCGGAAACCCCGCCACTTGCTGCAACGCAAGTTCGGAATCACGACCGTGACCGTCTGTCCCTTTGTATACTCGACCCGGCAGGCGGCGCCGTAATCCGATTCATAATGGGTCATGATCGTGGCGGGCTCGTAGTCCACGCCGTTCATTTTTCTTGGGGCCGCACAGTGCGCAACCGTGAAGATGCCGTCGTGCGGGAAATGGGAGTTGCATACGAACGTCGGCCTTCCCGCGATCCACCGCATGAGGACGCCGGGCAGGGTGTGCGACAGATCCGTATGACAATAGGCCGTATACCCCGCATCGTTGGCCAGACTCAGTACCAAGCATGGCGGCGTATCCAGCATTTCGATCACAGGCCGGCCCATGCATCGGCCGAAGCCGAAATTCGAAGCCCCCGTCCGGGCCATCAACTGCTCGCAGACCGCCCAGGCCAGGCAGGAATTGACGACAAACCTTCGCTCGGTCTGCAGGACAACGTTCGGCGTCGAGAGCAGTCCGTCGGCCTGCCGCTCGGCCTCCTTTACCATCTTCGGATCGCTGCGGGCCTTCGCGAGATGCTCGGCGAATTGCTCTTCCGTGATACTCTCGATCTGGTACCCCCAGACCTCCTTGGCGTGGGCAGGGCCGTTGAGCTGGGCCGGCTCGCTGTATGCCACGAGGCCGCCAATGGCGAGCATCCTGGTCCCCTTGGCATTGGCCAACCCATAGAGAGCCCGCAGTCGCCACAGCAGCTCGCCATAATCGTCGACGACGATGTCCTGCGTATCCGCGTTGGCGACGGCGAATGTGTCGCCGTTCTGCCGCAGGAATCGCCAATGGGCGATCTCATACCACAGGTAGAACGGTCCGGATCTGTGACGGATGAACATAATCATCGGGCTTTTGGAGGCGGCCACGATGTTCACGATGTTCGTCCCGCCCGACGCCGCATACAGAACGATCACATCCGCATCGGTCCCCGCGACTTGCCGGGCCGCGCCCTCGTCCCTTACGCTTATCAGGGGTAGCATCGTGACCGGGAACTCCGCCTTTTCAGTAAATCGCTGCAACTCTCCTGTGATACGACCGATCTCGGCTGTGACGTCCGCCTCGGTACACAGCCCGCCGTAGCTGCGCCAGCTCGTCTTCTCCTGCCGCTGCTCCAGATTGTACATCAGGGCAGGCTGCACACGAAGGGCGCGTCCCTTGGGCAGAGGCTCGCCCTTCACGGTCCGTCCGGCTTGCCCCGACTTGCCTTGCGACGAATTCGCTGCGTTCAGACCGCCGACAGCCGCTACCGCTCCGAGCCCGCCCAGAAGACTGCGACGGCTCATGGCCAGGCCGGCCTTTGCGCTATCGTTGCACGTGTGCCGCATCTGGCAGCCATCGTCCTTCCGATTCCCTGCACGCATATTGACCTCCCACATCCAAGCGACTCGAGCGCGGCCACACGAGTCTGCATCCACGTTCTCTATGGCTTGGCGCTCATCGATACCGTCGAGGCAAACGCCCCATGTATCTTCAGTCTGAGTTCGAAATGAGCCAGATTTCTCCGAGACTTCCTGAACTCACCCGTCGGTTTACCCGCCGTGCGGCCTTACTTCTTGGTCGTGGCGGTCAGCATTCCTTTCATGGCCGCAATCTTGACGTGCGTGGGCTGGTCATCGCCTCTGAGTTGTTCGTAGAGAGCGATTGCTCCGGACTTGTCGCCATCCGCCAGCAACCGCTCGGCACAGATCAGGCAGGCATCGGCGACCGGTATCTTCATGTTGGCAGACGCGTTCTTTGCGAACCGGCTCAGTTCCTTAGCCGCAGCCGGCGTGCCGATCAGGCCCAGCGATTGGGCCGCGGCCCGGGCGACCTGCATGTCGGAGTCGCCGAGGAACTTCGAGATGGCCTCGATGCTCCTGCTGTCGCGGCGCACACCCAGCGCGCCGATGATGCCCGGCTTGAGCTTGCTGCTGACCTGTGGCAGCGCGTCCCGCAATGCCACAGTCGCCTTCTCGTCCGGAATGCGTTCCAGAGCGTAGCGTGCGATGTGCGAGGTCCCCTCGGCCGGCAGAAGAGCGGCGAGGGCTTTGATCGACCGGGTCGTACCCACAACCCTCAGCCTGCGGCACACAGAATCCTGTGCGGATCGCGAGATGCCGCCGGTGAGTGCGTCCACCAACCTCCTTTCCAGCGCCTCGCGCGCGGCCGTATCGCCGTGCGTGGCGATGATCGCCTGATTGATCGGCTTCAAGGTCGCGGGGTCTGCGCCCCAGTCATAGGTCTTCAGCGCGTCGAATGCCTGGTCCACTGCGGCCGAATCCGTCTGGGCCATGACCTTGACAGCCGTCACGGCGGTCGCTCCAGCCACCAGTGTCATTCTTGCAGTCTGCTCACTCGTCATGATCGAGTCTCCTTATCGCAACCATCGCGTTCTTAAATCACCCAGGGCTCTCGTCGTGCCACGTCGACAAGGCGATTGGCTTCGCCGTCGTTAACGAACCGCTGTTTGGCCGTATCCCATTTCAAGGACCGCTCCAATTCATAGGCGATGAGGAACAGGTGGCACACGGTTGCGGTGTGGACCGCGAATTCGATGTCCCGGAAGGGCCTTCCGCGCGTCTTGACGCAGTCGATGAAGTCGCCGTAGATGCCGCCGGTGCCGGCGTAGCCGGGGACCGGCTTCGAGGGGCCTTGCGCACTCGTGCCTTCCACATCGAGATTCCCTCGGCCAGGGTAGTTGTGGTGAAGGAGTTTGCCGTTCGGATAGCGGCAGGTCGCGAACTTCTTGCCGTCTTCGTTGTGGAAGATGACTTCCTCGGGCTCCAGCTCCCGGACGTCGATGGCGAACGTCGCGCCGCCGAAATGATGGGCACCCCAGTCGGTCATGCCGCCGCCGGAGTAATCCTTGAACGACCGCCAGCTCGTGCCGTCGATGTTGTAACTGCCGCTGCACCGGTGGGGATGGTAGGGCGCCCAGGGGGCGGGACCCAGCCACATGTCCCAGTCGAATCCGTCGGGGATCGGCTCCCCTTTCTTGTTGCAGTCCGCCGGGAACGGACCCACGTTGACGTTGATCGACTTGACGAGGCCCTTGCTCCCGCTCCAGCAGGCATCCACCGTTTTGCGGTAGTCCTCCAGCACGCGCTGGCTGCCGCCGGATACGACCCGACTGTAACGCCGGGCTGCGTCGATCATCAGCTTGCCTTCGCGGAGCGTCTTGGTCTCGGGCTTCTGACAGTAGATGTCCTTCCCGTTGCGGCATGCCTCGATCACGATGATCGCGTGCCAATGATCCGGCGTGGCGCAGTGCACCGCGTCGATGTCGCCGCGTGCCAGAACCTCGCGGAAGTCATGATAGGCTTTACAGTCCTTATTGCCGCATTTCTCGTTCACATGGTTCATTCTGCCGTCGCGAACGTCCCTTTTCACGTCGCAGACGGCAACGTACTGTACGTCGCCCCGACCCAGGAACGACTCCAGATCGCCCCCGCCCATGTTGCCCAGGCCGATGCCCGCCATCACGATCCGGTTGCTCGGCGCGGTGCTGCCGGCGTTGCCCATCGCCGAAGCCGGGATCAGGTAAGGCAGCGCCACCGATGCCGTCGTCGCTTTCAGAAACGCCCTTCGACCCAGAGACACGCCCGGGTCCTTCGCTGATTTGCTCATGTCGTTTGCCACGTGTTGATCCTTTCCTGGGGTCAGTGTGGATAATGGCTTTGAGTCGTGTCGATTCTGAACCTCACGTGCTCAATCTGACATTCTCCATCTGCACGGCCACACAATACAACTACTCCCCTACGTCGCCAACAATCCTACGAGATACGCCACGAACTATCAAGAAGTATAACATCCAAGGCAGGAGGCTGTCCATCCGCAGTGGAGAGAATCAGGGCGTCAGGCGCATTCTCCGGCGCGTGACCATCCAACAGCCGGCCCGTGGGTCCGCGGGCGGACCAAGTCACGCCGACACATTTCACATTGTTAGGATACCTCGCGGCCTGACCGCCCCAAACAGGCTTCAACGATGGGATAGCTGCAACCAGCCTCCAACACGACGAAGTCGGGAAAACGCGCCACAGAGGCTCGGAGAACATGGAGCTCAATGTTCGGCATCCTCTTCTCAGTGGCCTCTGTGTCTCTGTGGTGAATGTATGGATTCCTGCCCCCGATGAGAACCCTCCCTCGACTTGATCGAGGGTCGAGGGCAGGCCCTTCGCAGGAATGACCAGTCGGCGATCGGCGCAAATCAGCGAGGTCTGCGGATGCCTCCTCTTGGTCTTCAGAGGCAATGTACTCAATTCGAGGTCGAAAAGAGTGAGGCATCCCCGGAATTCTTTTCGAATTACTCCCTGAGAAGTTGGCCGAAGTCGGTGTAACCTCGACGACCCAAATAGTCGATCAGAGCCATCGCACGCTCTCTGGCCTCACCGGGTGTCCTCATTGCCTGCCTGAGAATCTCTTTCGCTGAATCAAGCCATCCGTAAATCCGCCAGCCTTCACAATCACCGCGGGCAATCCGGTCGAGGATTTGGACCGACTTCACGACGTCGACATGTGCGGCCTTAGCAAGCCTCTCGGCTATGGTGTGGTCCGCCTCGGGCGCTGGGACCACCTGGACATAATCCGCCAAGCGATCCAAAGCCCACTGCTCAGGGAATCGGCCACATGAGAACCACGGGCCAAAAAGACACGCGTTCGGGTCTTCTTCGGCATCTTTCTTGCCAGGACCAGCCCAGTAAAGGTCCCACAGAGACATGAAGCGTGCGATGATCTCATTCGGAACCTCTTTGTCACCCTCAAGGGTTTCTCCAATGAAACCAATCGCGTGGCGTCTGATATCTCGGTTCGCGTCTTGGACGAAGCGCCTGAGAAGGGCATCGTCATCATCCAAGCCAAGTTGCCCCCTTCCATACAGGAGCACTATGTGTTCCCCGAGATGATACATCGGCTGCTCCTGGCTGCGTTCGGGCAGTTCAACCTTTGCCGCTTGCCCCACAGCATAGGAAAACTGGGACTCGAGAATGCGATAGTACTCGATATGCGGTCGCACCCACGCAAGAAATGCGTTCCATGCTACCCATCCATGAACAACCGATGGGGTGTTCTCAATTGCATCCAAATCGAACAATCGATGAACGTTGGCTGTCAGCCATTGCTTATCGATCCAATAGATTAAGCCGGTAAGTGATCCGATCACTGACATGGCCTCGATGGTCCTATTCTCAGGAGCGATCTGCCATTCCAACATCTCGCGTACTTCGGGCATAGCAGCGAAACCGTTGGGGATATACTCTTCTCCTCCATCGGCTCGTTTAATCTGATTTGCGACCCACCGGGCATACTCAAGTCCCGCCCAGACTGCCTTGCCGCGTGGCGAGTTGATCCCAAGGTCAAGATAGTCGTGGGTCCGTGGATCATCCTGAGAAGTGTCCTGCAATATGTATGATTTGGCAGGATCGTGGGCCAACTCTTTGATCAGATCCCAAACAGACTGCCGAAATGTACCTATCGCATATCTTGGCAGATCCCCTTTTTTCGCCTTGCAGACGTTCTCTACAAGTCTTGAGATTTCATCGCGAGTCCATTGCCAGTTCTCGTCAACCAGGACCTCATCTTCCTGCTCAGGTGTGGTACGCTCCTCAAGCGGACGCGAAATTACCCAACGGCACAAGTCGAGCACCGTAGCCAAGTCAATCTGTCGTCCGGTCTTCATCGCATCAGTCATGTGACTGATGAACTTACGGACGAACGACGCCGGCCGGTCAATCAGAACCCGAGCCTTGAGGGAGAACTGTTCTGGATCGGTCGCGAGATACTGCCCGAACGTCGAAGCAAGCCCCTCGATATCAGGCCCGCTGAACCGTGACCCTTGAGGCTTCCATGATGAAACCACATCAACCGCCTGCTCAAACGTCCTTCCACGGAGTTCGTCCACTGTCATCGGGCTATCAGAGCCGTATCTCGCTGGACCCACGCGGACGTTCAAATCGGCCATATCCGGCTCACCGTGCTTCTCAAGCATCTCCTGATAGAAACGCTTGTCTTCACCGCCGAGATAGTCCCGCACCCAATGCAAACGCTTGAAGCGCCAGTAATCGCGCCGACGTTGGCTCAGGGCATGGTCGTCTGGCTCATCCAACGCCTCGGCATCCTCTCCCTGTGGGCCATTGCGAACCCACCCAAGCCATTCCGCCTGCTCAGCAGATTCAAGCATGGAAAACCGTTTGCCGACCAGCATTGCGTATTCATGTTTGCATTCATAGTCGTTGAAGAGTTCACGATCAAGCATAACCTGTCGAACCAGAGGGCAGTTCTGCTCCGCAAACTGCCCAATAAGGTGAATCCTCATACGCTTGAAGATGAGATATGAGTAATGATCAACGATCTGAAGCGCCTCTTCCAGGGTGATGGATACACTTCTTATTGCCTGCTCGAAACCTTCCCTGACAAAGCCAACCATGACACCCGCAAAGTTGTAACTTTGATTCTGTCCGTGCTCCTCGATTGCGGGACGCCAAATGTATGAATAGTCAGACCCAGTCTCGTGGCCGGCGTCCTTGCTCATCCTTGCACGGACCGATGCATTCAGCCAATCGCACAGTTTCGGAAGAAAAACGTGTGCGCATGGCCCAGCCAAGACGGGGATCACCTTTTTCAATCCATCCTTGTACCAATATTGATCTCGCTGTCTTGGTCCTCTCCGGCCTTCCTCCGCTTGAGGCATGAATAGGACCTCTGCCAATTCCATCGCTGCGTCGAACTCCCCGCCCTGTGCCAAACGCACGCACAGATCGCTCGCATCCTTGAAGTGAATCCACAGCCTGCCCGCCCGTGCAGCGGTACAAATCGTTGGAACGAGACGGGCAGAGTCACCCGCCGGCATCGCCAAGGCTGCGTCCAGCATGTCGCCAATGATAGATGCGTTATCCGTCTCTATCTTAGCAAAGATGTCCGCCACTTCACGAGGAGCCTCTAGAGCCATGCGGGCCAGGTACTTGGACACCGGCCAATGGGGATATCGTATGCCTCCACCTTCGACCGGAATCGCCGCGGGCGGGCTGGCGAGCAGACCATTCTCATGCAGTGCTGGAATCCATTGTGGATTGTCTAGTCGCGATAGAAAATATGCGGCGAACTCAGGCGACCGCATGCGCTGGATGGCCGTTTCAATCTGCTGCTTGGTTGGTGTCTTGAAGGATCGCATCAAGTTCTTCCTTACCCGTGAAATACGGACCTACCAAGGAATGGAAGGCTCGCTCAAAACCCTCAAAGTGCTCGATTAGGCCGTCTTCATTCGGTATCTTGTCGACACTATGCGAGAGATGAGCTCTCTTGACAAAGAAGTCATACTCAGCATCGAAAGACCCGATGATCCATGGCTGGATGAGTTCCTCGTCTCGCCGATCAAGGGAGCGAAACAGCGCGATGGCGAGTTGCTTACCTACGGACGGCTGATCCTGAATCTCGACGCTCTTCCGTACGATCTCCTCTATGTAACGATAGACCTGAGCACTTACGGTGAATTCGGAATTCGGCTTACCGGCAACAATCGGTCCGGGAGCAGGGAACTTTCGCCAACGCTCGGCAAGTTCCTTCACCATATTCGGAAAGACCTCAGGCGGACGTTGCTTGGATTTTGCGCCGACAATTGTCGGGAGTTTCCAGTAGATGTCTCGAACTACGTGACAAATGAAATGCACCCGTGCTGGGAACGAAGGCATGTGCAACAACAGCACCGCACCAATGTAGCCTTGCACAAATGAAGGTGCTCGGTCCTCCATCCACCGGATCAGCTCGCGACGCTGCCTTGTCCAGAAGGCATTGTCTCCGATTGATGCAGATACGACTGGCTGTCTCTGACCATCCCGTCCGCCGTCCTGTGGCATTGCTGTCTTTTGCTCCCGTTGTTCTTCCCCGCACTTCGGCGCAACGCATAACGCCGACATTATCTTTCGAGCGACTCAGTCAATGCTTCTACGAGGACAGTTGTAATGGCACGGCTCTGGTAGGGCAAGCGGAAAGATGCGGGAATCCGGGGCTGAGATTTGGGGTTCTAACCTTGAACGTATTTTCAAAGATGGAGGATCTGCCGAGCATTTCTTCTGGCTATTTGAAGCGGTGTGCATAGCACACCCTACCGCTATCGCCTTTTCCATGTGTCTCTCAAATCAGGCGGCCCGCCTTCCTTCGTGTGCTTCGTGCCCTTCGTGGTGAAGAGAAGACAGATTGCCGCGCTCCGCTCGCAATGACAGATCGGAAATCTGCGTCAATCGGCGAAATCTGCGGATGAATCTTCTTCGCTCATGACAACTGCCGGGAAGGGTGAAAGACGGGATTCGAACCCGCGACCCTCAGAACCACAATCTGATGCTCTAACCAAACTGAGCTACTTTCACCACCAATCAGCCGGTGAATCCGACTGAAAGAACAAGGTGCGCCGCCCTTTTCCGACGGCGCACCTTGCCATTGTACCGAATTGCCAGCGGGTGTCAACAAGCGATTTCTACTTGCTGACGGCTGCCTGGGCCGCCGCGAGGCGGGCGATCGGGACGCGGAACGGAGAGCAACTGACGTAGTCCATGCCGACCTTGTGGCAGAAGGCCACGGAGGCGGGCTCGCCGCCCTGCTCGCCGCAGATGCCGATTTCGAGCTTCTTGTTCGCCTTGCGGCCGCGCTCGCAACTGATCTTGATCAGCTCGCCGACGCCCATCTGGTCGATGCTCTGGAACGGATCGCCGGGCAGGATGTTCTGATTGAGGTAATCGGGGAGGAAGCCGCCGATGTCGTCGCGGCTGAAGCCGAAGGTCATCTGGGTCAGGTCGTTGGTGCCGAAGCTGAAGAACTCGGCGACCTCGGCGATTTGGCCGGACAGCAGCGCCGCCCGCGGGATCTCGATCATCGTGCCGACCATGTGCTTGATTTTCTTGAGGCCGAACTTGGCTAAGGTCTCTTTGTAGACCTGCGTGACAACCTTCTTCTGCTCGCGGATCTCGTTGGCGTCGCAGACAACCGGGATCATCAGCTCAGGGTAGGGCTTTTTGCCCTCTTTGAGCAGTTCGGCGGCAGCCTCGAAGAGCGCCCTGGCCTGCATCGCGGTGACCTCGGGGTAGGTGATGCCGAGTCGGACGCCGCGATGGCCCATCATGGGGTTGCTCTCGTGCAGAGCGTCGGCACGCTTGTTAAGCTCTTCCATGTCGATGCCGAGGGACTGGGCCAAAGCCTGGCGTTTCTCAGCGCCTTCCGGCACGAACTCGTGCAGCGGCGGGTCGAGCAGTCGCACGACCACCGGTAGGCCATCCATCGCATCCAGCGTGCCCTTGATATCCCGCTTGACATACGGGAACAACTCATCGACCGCCTTCTTGCGTTCCTCCACGCTCTTGGACATGATCATCTTGCGGAGGATGAACAGCGGCTCATCACTATTCTTGCCGTAGAACATGTGCTCGGTGCGGAACAGGCCGATGCCCTCGGCGCCGAAGGCGCGGGCCCTGGCGGCGTCGGCCGGGGTCTCGGCGTTCGTGCGGACGCCCAGACGCTTCACGGCATCGCAAATCTTGAGAAAGTCCATCAGAAGGACGTTCTCTTCCCCGGCAGCCATCATCGGCAGTTGTCCGCCGTAGACAGTGCCCTTGGTGCCGTTGAGCGTGATCCAGTCGCCCTCACGGAAGGACTGGCCGCCGATGTGGAACTCCTTTTTTGCCAGCTCCACGTGCAGGGCGCCGCAACCGACGATGCAGCACTTGCCCCAGCCGCGGGCGACGAGGGCCGCGTGGCTGGTCATGCCGCCGCGAGCGGTCAGAATCGCCTGGGCCGCTCGCATACCCTCGACGTCCTCCGGATTCGTCTCTTCGCGGACCAGGATCACCTTCTTGCCCTCTTTGGCCCATGCGACGGCCGCCGGGGCCGTGAAAACCACCTGGCCGGTGGCGCCGCCGGGACCGGCGGGCAGGCCCTTGGCCAAGATCTTCTGGGCGATCTCGACCTTCGGGTCGATGATCGGGTGCAACAGCTCATCCAACTGGGCCGGCGTCACGCGGGTAACCGCCTCTTCCTTCTTGATGAGCTTTTCCTTGACCATATCCACGGCCATGCGGACGGCGGCGGGACCGTTGCGCTTGCCGACGCGGCACTGCAACATCCACAACCGGCCCTTCTCGATTGTGAACTCGATGTCCTGCATGTCCTTGTAGTGCTTCTCCAGCCTGCGCTGAATAGCGTCCAGCTCCTTGTAGACCACGGGCATGGCCGTCTCCAGCGAGGACAGGTGCTTGTTCTGCTCGCTCTTGGTGGACTCATTGAGCGGGTTCGGCGTGCGAATGCCGGCGACGACGTCCTCGCCCTGGGCGTTCACCAGCCATTCGCCGTAGAACGCTGGATCGCCGGTAGCCGGATTTCGGGAGAAAGCCACGCCGGTGGCGGAGTCATTGCCCATATTGCCGAAGACCATGGATTGCACGTTGACGGCGGTACCCCACTCATCGGGGATATTCTCGATCCGACGGTAGCTGATGGCCCGCTTGCCGTTCCAAGACGCGAACACGGCGTCGATGCCGCCCCAAAGCTGTTTCACGGCGTCGTCCGGAAACTCTTTGCCCAAGACCTCCTGCACCTTGGCCTTGAACGCCGAGCACAGTTCCTTGAGGTCGGCGGCGGTCAGCTCAGTGTCCAGCGAAACACCCCGCTGCTTCTTCATCCCGTCCATCAGGTGCTCGAGCTGCCGACGGATGCCCTGGTCGTCCTTCGGCTCGACGCCGGCGGCCTTCTCCATCACGACATCGGAGTACATCATGATCAACCGCCGATAGGCGTCGTAGACGAATCGCTCGTTGCCGCCGCTCTGCTCGATCATGCCCGGGATCGTCTTGCTCGTCAGGCCGACGTTCAGGACCGTCTCCATCATGCCCGGCATTGACCTGCGGGCGCCGGACCGAACCGAGATCAGCAGCGGGTTCTTGGCATCGCCGAAGCTCTTGCCCATGACCTTCTCGACCTTCGCCATGGCCTTGGCCACTTCCTCTTTCAGGCCCTGGGGGTATCTGCGCTTGTTCTGATAAAAGTGCACGCACACGTCGGTGGTGATCGTGAAGCCGGGAGGAACAGGCACGCCGAGCTTGGCCATCTCGGCCAGATTGGCTCCTTTGCCGCCCAGGAGATTCTTCATCCCTGCGTTGCCTTCGCCCTTGCCGCCCCCGAAAAAGTACACCATTTTCTTTGCCATTCCTGCCGTCTCCTTTATTCAAATACCGTCTGATCCAACCGCCCCCGGCTGGAAACTGCCGCCACCCGATGGCGGGGGTCCTACTCATCAGCCACACGACACCTGTGAAATCCGCCGGTCCAGCACGCAAAACAGCGTACGCCGGCCATCCTGGGGCAAATAAAGGTTGTGAGTATAGCCCCCACCGCCAGCCCTGTCAATGCCCAAAACCCCGATTTTCAGCCCTGTCCGTCGCCTGCCGCCTGCCATTCCCGCGGAGGCAGGCACCCAGGTTTCTCACCACAGAGCCCCAGAGACCGCAGAGACCGGAGGCTGTAGGGTGCGTACCATGCACCCTCTCATCGATACTGTCCGAATGGAGCCGGAAAGAACGAAAGAACCGGCGAAGGAAAGACACTGATACGAGCCCCCCGCCTGTCTCCCTTTTCGCCCTTGTTTCGTTTCTTTCGGCGATCAAGATCTCGTTCCCAGCCGAAGGCCGCTCCGTGTCCTCCGAGCCTCCGTGGTGAGCCCTTCCCCTCTGACAATCATCCGACGCTTCACGAATAACGCGGCACGAGGAGGTAACCGCCGATGAACACGGTTTCACGACCATCACCACGTTGTGAGTCCGCATCGAAACCAACAAACATTGGCCGGAACATCCGTATCGTCAAAGCTTAAAATCAGGTCAGGCCCGAATGCCCCTCGCAGCCTACACCGAGGACTGAAGAGGCGGTTGACGAGTCGCTCGCAAGCGAGACAACTCCTGATCGACACAAACCGCTTGATGAGAGGATTCCACCTCTGCCATCTCGAATATGAGCTCTGTGGAGGCAAAAATGCCTGTGTTTTCAGCCTTGAGTCTTCTTGCCGCCATCCGACAGTATTGCCTGTCGATCTCGATGCCCACACTGTTGCGTCCATTCTTGAGGGCTGCGATCATGGTTGTGCCCGAGCCACAGAAGGGGTCGAGCACCGTGTCGCCTGTGAAGGAGAACATGCACACGAGCCGGGTCGCAAGCTCAAGCGGAAAGGGCGCGGGGTGACCGCGTGTGGATGCCCCCGTGATGTTCCATATCTGCTGGAACCACTCGTCGAAGACCTTCTTGTCGATCCGGCTTTCGCGGCGTTGCTCCTCGGTGGGTTGACGATACCCGCCGGGCTTCCTTTGCATCAGAATGAACTCGATGTCGTTCTTGATGATTGCGTTCGGCTCGTAGGGTTTGCCGAGAAACTTGGAACCGTTGGAAACCTCGTATGAAGCGTTCGCAATCTTATGCCAGATGATGGGATTCAGGTTGTCAAAACCGATCTTCCGGCAGCGAACGCAGATGTCCGCATGGAGGGGAAACACGAGATGTCGACCAAACTGCCGTCTCGACACGCAGACATCACCAACAACGCAGACAAGGCGGCCGCCCGGCGTCAGGACCCGAAACACATGCCGCCAGACTTTCTCGAGTTCATCCAGGAATGTCTCGTAGTCATCTATGTGGCCGAGCTGATCGTCATGCTCGTTGTATCGCTTCAAATTCCAGTAGGGTGGGGACGTGACCACGAGGTGGACACTCTCCGACTGAATGAAGGACAAATCCCTTGCATCGCCGTTAATCAGTCTATGCGTGGTTCCGCTCATACTATGTAACCGTAGCCAGATGCCCTATAAGCGTTCTGGCGAATCTCTCCATGGATAAGTCGTCGGCAGGTGTTGCGTAATCACCCTTCTCGCCGGCAGCCATCTGAGAAGTAATGAAAGCAGCGGATGTGTAATGCCTCTCCAAAACGAGCTTTCGGCAGAAGAGTTCATACCGTCGAGCGTAGGACGATCCCACAAACTCAGGGAACACCTTGAAGTGAGGCTCGTTCACACGTACAGGATGATTCGATGCAGAGCAGTCATCGAGCATAAAGAAATAGCCCAGAAACGGCTGTGGACTTGCCAGATAGGCCCCTTCCCTGTACGCAGTCCACAGATCCAACGCGCTGCCCATTGCCTCTTCGGTCCTATTGTTGAAGTTGTTCCCAAAGGACGGACCGACTTGTGACTTGGCCTCAATCGCAGCAACAAGTGTCCCGTCTTTCACGACGAGCAGATCCCATTCCTTCGTAGGCCGGAAGAACCCAGGCAGTTCAAGCGACTTGTCACAGTGGAGACACTCCTTCGCAATACCCGCGTCGCAAATGAGGTCGGTGAACAGGTGGATAAAACCGCCCATCTGGGCACCGCCCGTGACGGCGCCCCGCGAGCCCTGATCGAGCTTGCCCGTTTGCTGCTGCTTGCGGCGTTGCGCCGACCCGGTCTTCCAGTAATGCGCCACAGCCTCCTGTGTACGTGTGGCCAGATGCCTTAGTGTTCTGTTCTCTTTCATGGCCGAGATTGTACCAAATCTGGGCGGATACTTGAACTGCAAAAGGCAATCCTTCTGTCCTCGCATCGAGAGACACACCTGTACAACAGCAACGGTTTGGTCACTGCTCGTTCAGGTCGTTCAGCAGTCGACCCAGGAGTTCCATCGGCATGCCCATCACATTGGTGAAACTGCCTTCGATTCGTTCGACGAAGGCGTCGCCCACCTCCTGGATGGCGTACGCGCCGGCCTTTCCTTCCCAGGCGCCGCCTGCGACGTGCTCGGCGATCTGCGACTCCGTGAGCTTGCGGGGGTAGACCGTGGTCACGTCGGAGCGAACGATCTCGATGCCCTGGCTGACCCGGACCAGGGCAAGGCCCGTGATGACCAAGTGCGGCTTGCTGAAGAGCTTTCTCGTGATTCGCTCGGCTGCCTCTCTGTCGACTGCCTTGCCGATCACCTCGCCGTCGAGGTCGCACAGCGTGTCGGCCCCGACCACCAAGGCATCGGGGAAGTCCGAGGCGACGCTTCGAGCCTTGGCTTGCGCCAATTCCTCGGCGTAACCTCGTATGGTCGCCGCCGTACGCGCGATCGCGGATTCGTCGATCCTGGGTGAGACGGCGTGAAAGGCATAACCGGCCTCCGCGAGGAGCTGCCTGCGCCGCGGAGAGGTCGAGGCCAAGACGATCTGCATAGCACGATCACCAGAACATAGAGACACATCCACTTGAATCACGTGCGGGCATTCTACATGGGAGCCCACATTGCGGCAAATCCGAATCACGGAACCCGCAGGGCGTAATCAGAACGCTTAGCATGCCTGTTGGCCTGTCATGCTAAGGCGAAGCCGAAGCATCTGGGCATCGAATAAGAGATCGCCCCCGTCCGCAGGCCAGAACCTTCGCTACGCTCAGGATGACAAATCCACTCCGATGCGTGCGCGTCCATAAAGAGGAATCGGTGGGGCAAGTCCCACACTACGGGGCTCACCTGGCCGCATACCGATCGTCGTCTTCGACGGGCACGAAGGTCAGACCGCTGACGATTCGGCGGCAGAAGGCCAGGTACTCGCGGTCGAGCTGCTCGACATCGCTCCCGACGTAGTGCTCGAAGAGCTGCGCCCCGACCGCGCGATTCCACGGGATCGTTCGCGGCAGGTTGCGGTTCTCGGCGGTCGCTCCGGTCGATTCATCGAGCGGCCAGTATCCCATGAGCCCATCCTGCATCAGCCGGCGGTAGGCGTTCAGGCGTTTGCCGTAATCCGCCTCGCGAAGGAAGCGAATGAGGGCGTACGACTGGCTGTAAAACGCCATGACGGCCTCGGTCTGGTCCGTGGCGAGCACCTCGCCCGGACTGGTCGCGATCAAATCGTGCAGAGAAATCAACTTCGAATTGCCCAGGGTCTGCTTGAGGGCCCCGAGCCGCTGGATATTCGTGGCCGGATCGAAACGGAAGAGGCCCTGCTCGCAGACACTGGCCTCAAAGAGCATGGCGACGCCCTCATCCAGCCAACTCGGCAGGCGATACTTGAAATGCCGGCTGTTGAATTGATGCCAACCCTCGTGCCCGATGGCGGCCAGCGTCCTCTTGGGGCCGATGTCGTAGACGACGCAGGCGCCGTTGAGGTAGTAGGCGCCGGTCTTGATCTTGCAGAACAGCGGGGCTTGATCCCCCGCAAAGTCATGCGTGAAGTCCTCCCATTGCTCGCGATCCGCAAACAGGTAGAGCGTGAACTTGTTGGAGGTCTCGATGGGCTGGGCGAGTTGGTCGTTGTAGCCGCGGTAGGCCGACTCGACGAAGCCGGGGACCAGTCGCAGAATCAACGGCTGCTGGACAGTCGAAAAGATTTCATAGTGGTCGGTGGTGAGCTTCAGGCCGGGACCGAACTCGTTGTTCCAGGGCTCAACCGACACAAGTGCAGGCAGATGCTCGCCTCGCAGGCGCTCCAAAACCATGGTTGCTGTCTGCCCGGGCTCGGTGGTGTCCGGCGACGGCACGCGGAAGGCATCCGACCCGGCGCAGCCCGCCAGCCCCAACACCACCACGATGGCAGCGGATACCCACATCCCGGCCATGTATCCTCCTCCCCGTTCCAGCACTTCTCAATCACCCATAGGTCCTGTAATCTGCGCGAGCACAGCCGATTCCTCCGGGAACGGCGGACCTCGATCCATCAAAGTATAGCAAATCGGGGGCTGTGACGGGATGATTTTTTGACCGTCGCGTCTCAGAGCCCCTTGGCGTGAGCCTGGAAGACCTCGGCTGTGAAGAGGTAGACTTCGGTCTCGGGGTCTTTCCATGCGTCGGCCGGAAGGCCCGCCTTATGGAAGCAACAGTATGAAAGGAATTCCTCTCGGGTCCAGTTGGTCTCGGTGGCGACCTGCGGGAGGAAGCAGCCGGAGGCGTATCCGCGCTTGATGTAGATCCCGTGTACCCCGAGTTCAAGACTAACGGGATCCTCCGTCCGTTGGAGGGGCGATAGCACGGAGATCTCGATTTCCAGATCGCCCAGTTCCCCAGGCATGATCCGATGGCCGGCGAAACGCGGGTCCCTGGCGGCCGAGGCTTCCGCCATTTCCGCCACCAGCTCGACCAGGGGACGATCCGACGTGAACTGGCCGATGCAGCCCCTGAGCCGACCGTGGGTCTTCAGCGTGACGAAACACCCGCAAGGCGCATTTAACGCAGGATCATCAAACGACAGTTGCGGCCGGGGCGCTCCCGAAACCACCGCCTTGACCATATCGCGGGCGACACGAAGCAGTGTGCTTTTCTGTGCCTCATCCATGGCAGTCATACTTCAATGCAAAGCTGTCCTTCGTTGTAGTAGCCGGCATTTGATCTGACAATTATACCATAGCGGCAGTTGTCTGCATGGTTTGATTCAGAATCTTGCCTTTCGCCAATAGGAGACTGTCCCGGAACGGTTGCATTGGAGTCTTGCCAAGGCAGTACTTCCCACTATGCGGTCGTGACTCGTTGAATTCATTCAACCAAATATCGATATCCGCCTGGAGTTCGTCAAGGGTGTGATAGATTTTCTCGAAAGGCGACCTGGTGGAACTCCCGTAAGAGGGTTTTATGGAATCGTTCACAGATGCCGTTGGACTGGGGACTGTGGGCCTTCGTCTTGGAGGGGTCGATATCCTCGACGGCCAGGTAGAGTTGGTGCTCGTGGTGCTCGCGGGTTTCGCGGTCCTCAGTGCCGCGATCGGTCAGAATCCGCAATAGCAGAATAAGGCTGTCTATTTGACTCAACCGCTCCCAATTATGGTTTCCCGTGTGGCTGGAGAGCAAGCTTCAGTCAACTCGCTGTGGCGGCCCGCTCGGGACCAGGCCGTCGCCGACAAGCATTTCGAGTTCCGCCAGTCTCTGCTGATTGTCCGCTTTGGCTCGCCCAAACCGGAGCTGATATTGAAGAAGGGTCTGCTGGGCATCGATCAAACTCAAAAAATCGACGGTCGTCGCCATGTAGGCCGTCTCCGACGCTCCGACCAATTCCTCGGCCTTGGGCACCAGCACATCGCCATAGAGCTTCATCTTGCGGCCGCTGTCTTCGAATTCGTACAGCACTCGTTCGACCCGCGAAACCAGATCGTTCTCCAATTGCCTCTTCTCATGCCGCGTCCGCCGGGCCGCCGCTCGGGCCTGTTGTTCGCCGGCCCTGTAGCTGCGCCGCCAGATGGGCAGATTCAACTCGACACCCACCAACACCTCGTCGTTTGCACCGCCGTCGGCCATGGCGTCTTCGTCCATGTCCATCCACTCGACGCCCACACCGATATCCGGGTAAAAGCCGCGTCTCGCCAGATCCACCTCCTTCTGGGACCGCTCCACGTCGAACCCCATCGCCTGGAGTTGGGGATTTCGTTCCTTGAGCAGCGCAATCAGCCCCGCCCGATCCACTTCTATCGACCGGGCCGGCTCGACTTGCGGCCACGGCAGCGAGGCGTCCGCCGGGCGATTGAGCACCGCGTTGATTCGGGCGACGGTCGGGTCCCTGAGCCGTTCGAGAGCGACCAGCTCATCCTGTAGCCTGGCGACCTCGATCTGCGCCCGGATGATATCGGGATGAGTGGCGGCGGCGGTGATGTATTTTGCTCGCGCAACCTCCTCGAAGTGCCGCATCAATTCGACGCTGTCCCCGGCGATCCGAATCGCCTCGGCCAGATACGCATACTCATAGAAGACATTCTTGACCTCGTAGATCAACTCCAGCCTTCTGTTTTCATATCGCCTCTGGGCGGCTCTTGCGGCGGCCGCGGCGGCGTCCGTGCGGGCCTCGATCTTGCCGAACCATGGGAACGTCTGCATGATCCCCACCTGTTGGCGGGTGTCGCCTCTCTCGGCGAAGTAGCCGTATGTGAACGTCGGGTCCGGTAGCGCCTTGGCTTGCGGAACCTGCTCCAGTGCCGCTTTCCACTCCTCGAACGCCGCTCTCAGACCGGCGTTCCGAAGGGCCGCCAGTCGCAGATATTGCGACAATGTCTGTGGAGTATTCACATCGTCGGCAGGCTCGGCCCGTCCGGAAACAGAACCGACCGCGAACCCCGCCGCGAGCATCGTGGCTATGAGTGCTGTCAATCTGCGCATGCCTTTCCCCTTGATCGGAATCGCCACGCACGCATCAGAAGTAATCAGGTTCGTTGCCGGCCTTCCATTTGATACTACAGCCCGTGCTCGGCTTCTGTTCATCCGACACCGGTTTGCCCGCAAGGACCGCGTCCAGTGCGGCACGCAAGTCGGCCCCCGTGACGGGTGCGTTGTTTCCCGGCCTGCTGTCGTCCATCTGCCCGCGATATACCAGTTTTCGGTTTCCGTCAAACACGAAGAAATCCGGCGTGCAAGCAGCACGATAACTCTTGGCCACTCCCTGCGTCGGGTCGAATAGGTATGGGAACGTGAAGCCCTTCTCCCTCGCGAATTCGGCCATCCTGTCCGGCCGATCCTCCGGACGACTCTCCACGTCGTTCGAGTTGATCCCGACAAATGTAACACCTTTTTTCTGGTACTCCTTTACCAGATCGACCAGGCCGCCGATGATATGCTTCACAAAGGGACAGTGGTTGCACAAGAACACCACGACAAGGGCCCTGGCGTCGGCAGAATCGTTGAGCGACACGATGCGACCTTCCTCTCGCAGCGTGAAAGCCGGCGCCTTGGTCCCCAGCGGCAACATTCTCGAGGCCGTCGCCACCATGGTCAATCCCTTTCCCAGTACGTTCACAGAGAGCAGGACCGATCCGTCGTCCGCGGAAGGTCCGTTCCTACTCTGATATCTTCAGTGCGATCTTGCCGAACCGGCCCGCCGTTTCCATTCTCTCCATGGCTTCGCGAGCCTTTTCCAGAGGCAGGACCGCATCGACGACCGGCTTGAGCTTGTTGACGGCCACAGCCCGGAGCATCTGCCGGAAATCCTCGGCGGAGCCCAGCGTCGAGCCCATGGCGTTGAGCTGATTCCAGTAGAAGGCCCGCAGGTCTGTCTCGGCCTTGGCCCCCGTCGTCACGCCGCATAGGACAATCCGCCCACCCTTGCGGATGCAGGCGATATCCAGCGGCCACGCCGCCGCCAATCCCGTGGATCAACAAGGTCTCCCCCGGCTTGATCTGGGCCCGGCTCATAAGCATCCGCCACGCAGTCACATGCGCCAGAGCGAGGACACCCGCCTCTTCATCGCTCAGGTGAGACGGTTTCGAATAGCAATTGCCGGCCGGCACCGCCACTCGCTCGGCGAACGTCCCGGGACGCACGAGCCCCATGATCCCGAAGTTCACACACAGGCTCTGCTCGCCTCGCCGGCAGAATTCGCAGCGTCCGCAGCTCAAGCCGGGGTAGACGATCACCTGTTCCCCGACTTTGGGACTCTGTACCGCTTCGCCCGTGGCCGTCACGATCCCGACGGCGTCGGACCCGAGCACGTGGGGCATCTGCAACTGCGAGCCGGGCCGGCCGTTGCGAACCCAGATATCCAAGTGGTTCAGGCCGGCGCAGAGCACTCGGAGCACAACCTCGCCGCCAGCCGGCGTCGGTTCCTTCACATCCATCACGTGCAGAACGTCCAAACCGCCAAATGCCGAAATCGCCGCCGCCTTCATGCCTGGCACCCCCAAAGATACATCAGGATCGTTCGACAGCGTAGTCGCGCACGGCTGCTCCGGCCTGTCACGGGGCCTTTACGTCGTAGCAGAACAGCACATCCGCCCATCGCAGGTAGAGCTTGCCGTCACAGACGACCGGATGCGCCCACGCCGTTCCCTTGGCGCCGGGGCGTTCCGGCAGCTTGAACGTGCCCTTGAGGTTGTACTTCTCGGGCGTCGCCTCCACGAGGGCCGCGACGCCATTCTCATACAGGAAGTAGAGGCATCCGTCGGCATACAGCACGCAGCCGGAGCCTCGCCCCGGCTGGTCCGCGTGCCACAGAACCTTGCCGGTCTTCATCTCGATGCACGTGGGCTCACCCTTGTTGTGGTTGTGGCCGCCGTAGATGTGGTCGCCGACCTTGAGGAACCCGCCGTGGTGGTTCTGGAACTGGCCTCTGTCCAGCCAATAGACCTCCTCGGCCTTAACACCGGCGCCGTCGCGCGCCAGCTTCAATAGGGCTGAACCGGTCTGATAGGCCGTTGAGGTGAAGACATGGTCACCATCGATGACGGGCATGGGTATATTGGCGACGCGATTGGCGACGCGGTTGTAGCCCCACAGGAACTTGCCGTCGTCGGAGACCCCGACGACGCCCTTATTCGTCAGTTGCACGTACTGCTTCACACCCACGGCATGGCTGATTTGGACGGACGAGTACCCGGCCTCATCCTTGCCATTGGGGCCGATGCTCGGCATTGAGCACGCCCAGATGACATCCCCCGTTTTCTTGTTGAGGGCGGCGAGGACGGCTTTCTGCCCGCCCGGCGTGCACAGGAGCCGCTCGCCGTCGATCAGGGGCGATTCGCTGAACCTCCACTGGGGATTCGACGACCCACCGAGGTCGCTCAGAAGGTTCTTCGTCCAGACCACTTTGCCGCTGTCGGCGGCAATGCAGGCGACATCGCCGCTCGTGCCGATCGCGTACACGAAACCATCATCGATCGTGGGCGTGCAGCGAGGGCCGTCATCGTGCGGTCGCCCCACCTTGGCCGCCCACAGCTCCTGCCGTGTGCCCAGATCGTATGCATAGACATACTGGGCCTTCTCGCCGCCGACTTGCCGGTCGCCCATGGTGTAGAGCCTGCCGTCTTTGATGGCGACCGTCGAATACCCCGGCCCCAGGCCGGAGATTTCCCAAAGCAGTTTCGGGCCGCCCTCGGGCCATTGCTTGAGCAGACCTGTCTCCATACACACGGCGTCCCGATTCGGCCCGCGCCACTGTGGCCAGTCCGCCGCCGACAGACCGCTCTCAAGGATTACGCAGAGGGTACCCAGAACCATGATCGACTTGACTGCTCTCGACATCACCAATTCCTTTCATGCCGTGAAATGAATCTCTACCGCGTCCTGGACGGGAATCGCCGAACGCGGGGAAGCTCCGAGTATCCCGCACTCACATCGATACACACCAGATCTCCCGCGGCATTTCGTGCGTATATGCACCCATCAGTCAGCACAGGCACCGTCCAGCATTTGCCATCGAGGATCTGGGTCCACGCTAACCTCACATACTTCTCCGGCATTGCCTCTGCGATGACCAGCCGGCCTTTGTCGCTCAAAGCAATGAGCCTGCCGCCGGCCATCATCAGACTGCCCACGCCCAGTCCACCCTGGCTCCATCTGACGTCGCCAGTATCGAGATCCAGGCATTCCATGGCCCCCCTCTTGCTATCGATACCATAGATATGGCCCTGCCACAGTACGGAAGTGCCCAACCAGTTCTCGAACCCCTTGCGGCTCCACAACTCCTTCAGCCCGGTGTCGCCGATCTCAAAGAGCGTCGATCCTGTGCCAAGGCCGGTGGAGATAAACAGCTTGTTGCCCGAGACAATCGGGTCCGTGATGTTCTCGTCATGGAGTGTCGTCCACGGATTCTTCCAGAGGACCCGGCCGCTCGCTGCGTCCACACCATAGAGTTCCCGATGCCCGAGGATCGCGGCACAGGGCTTGCCCTTCCATTCATAAGGTACGGGCGAGGCATAGCCTGCAGGACCCTTCTCGCTCTTCCATGCCAGTCGGCCGTCCCGCTTGCGCAGCGCGAGGCCGTAGGACCCCGCGTTCAGGACGACCAGATCCTCTATGATCGTCGGCGAACCCGCGAAACCCCAATTGGGCGGATCAATGCCATGATCTTTGGCCAGATGCGTCTGCCACAAAACGGCCCCGGTTTCGGCATTCAGACACAGAACGTGGCCATGCTTGCTCAGCGTATACACTCGGCCTGCCTCGACCGTGGGCGTTGCGTTTGGACCCCCTTCATAGTTTTTGGGCTGCAACGGCGAATCATAGGCATGCCTCCAGAGTTCCCCACCCTTTTTCGCATCCAGGCACCAAAGGACGTCCGTCTGGCTCTGATCGTTCGGGTCGCCCCCCTTCTTCGTATTGCCCATCGCGTAGACACGGTCGCCGCTGACAGCCATGGACGAAAAGCCGATTCCGATTTGCTTTCGCCAGACAATGTCCGGGCCATCGTTGAGTCTCAGGGGATTCCATCCGGCCTCCTGGGAGATGCCGTTGCGTTGCGGCCCCCTCCAGTTCGGCCAATCGTCCGCCCAGGCAGCCGCCGGGAGCATCATCGTCAGTATGGAAATGGTGCAGACAGCCAGGCACAGGGACTTCGCCACCGTCCAACTCCTTCCCAGGGTCACTATTTTACAGGGACTCTCCGCCCTGTTCAGAATCATCGTAACTGAATATACTCCACCGGGCAATTAAGGTTCGTGAAATCCTTGTGGAACCGGCCCAACGAAATGACAGGAGACCACATGAAGAATGTTACGCGACGCAACTTTGTTCGAAACTCCGTGACCGCGGGCGCCGCCGTGACGGCGATGGCCGCGTCCCCCGCTGCATCAGCGTCTGGTGGTTCGCCCGATGCTCGGATCAAGATCGTCGCCCTGTCGTGCAGTCCGCGCAAGGGCAAATCAACCGCCGCGGCGTTGGGGGTCTGCTTGCAGACCGCCGGACAGGTCAGCGACAAGATCGAAACCGAGCTGATCGAGCTGGCCGATTTCAGAATCAACGGTAATCTCGCCGCGGGTGTTTCGGGACCCGAGGGGGACCAGGACGACTTCCCGAAGCTCGTCCCCCGGCTCGCCGATCCGGGCGTCCGGGGCATCATCGTGGGCACGCCCGTCTATTTCGGCGGCATGAGCTCCCTGTGCAAGGCATTCCTCGACCGAGCCATCGCGCTGTGGCAGGACAACTTCGCCCTGAGCAACAAGGTAGCCGGCGTGCTGGCCTGCGGCGGCACCCGCAACGGCGGGCAAGAAGTCACGATCCACGCCGTGCAGGTCTCCCTGTTTTGCCAGGAGATGATCCTCGTCGGCAACGGCCGGCCCGGCCCACGAATCGGAGCGACCATCTGGAGCGGAGCCGAAGGCGGCGTGCTGAAAGACGAGTTCGGCATGACGACCGCCAAGGCCCTCGGCCGACGGGTGGCGGAGGTGGCCCTGCGAGTCGCCGGTGTGAGTTGATCAGCCTTTCCCGGCGCTGTCCTTGAAGGCGAGTGCTCCAGTGGGGCAGGCATTGACGCAGGCTGCGCCCGCGACTCGGAGCCCTTCGGCGAGAGATTCACCGAATGGCACAGCTACCCGCACGTCAAAGCCCCGTCCGACGAACGTCAACCCGAGCGGTTCGCCCAGTGCTGAGGCAATCTGGATGCAGATGCCGCAATCGATGCACTTGCCTGGCTCGTAGATCACGTTCGGGTGCTGCAATTGCTGAACGAACGGGCCCCGGTCAGCCTTGTAGCGGGTTTGTTTGGCGTCGTATGCTTGCGCGTACCGCCGCAGGAGGCAGCGATCCGGTTTGCGGCAATCGCAGTGCAGGCAGCGAAGGGACTCGCTGCGGGCCTCCTCATGCGTGAATCCTTCCACGGGGCGCGATGGCTGCAATCGCGAGTGCGGATCGGCTGATCGCAAAAACGCCTCCATCTCCCCGTCGCCGAGCTTGCCCATCCGGCTGTTGAAGACCTTGGCCGGACCCACGACCTGCTCACCGGCGAGGTACTGCCGGATGGATTCGGCGGCCTCTTTCCCATCGGCGACCGCACGGACAGCAAGTCGCCGTTTTCGCACCACGTCGCCGCCCGCGAAGACGCCGGGGATATTCGTGGCCCCGGTCCGGGGATCGATCTTGACGCCATCGGGCGATGCGTCAATGCCAAGGGCGTCCACGTCGCCGGCTTTCAGCTCGCCCGTGGCCAGAAACACTGCGCCAAACTGCTCCCGGATCTCGTCCAACAGGATCGCAATGCCCACGCGCGTGCGGAGCTTGAACGTCACGCCGAGTTTCGTGATCTGGGCAATCTCCGCAGTCAGCACGTCGCGAGGCAGATTCCTCTCCGTTACGGCGTACCGCAACATGCCGCCGGGCTCTTCATGCTCGTCGAAGACCGTACAGTCGAAACCATCAAGTTGCAGATAGTAGGCGGCTGCCAGACCCGCCGGCCCGGCGCCGATGACGGCCACTCGCTTGCCCTGTTTCGGAGCCGGCGTCGGACTGTAGGACTGGGCGGATTGAAGGTCCACGTCTGCGACGTAACGCTTGAGAAGGCAGATTGACACCGCCTCATCATGCTGCTTACGCCGGCACACCTTCTCGCAAGGCGCCGGGCAGATTCGCCCCAGCACCGCCGGCAAGGCAATATCCCGTTTGACCGTTGCGATGGCATCCTTGAGCTCGCCCGCCGCGATCTGCCGGATCATCAGCGGAATATCCATCCGGGCCGGACAGCCCATCCGGCAGGGTCCCATGCAGTCGCCCACATGATCGCTTAGCAGAAGCTCCAGTGCCGCCTTTCTTGCCTTGAAAACGAGCTCGCAATCGCTCTCGACCTGCATTCCGTCGCGAACGACGGTCCCGCACGCCGGCACAAGTCCGTTCACGCCGGCCACCTTGACCACGCACACCATGCAGCTCGTCGTCGCCTCATGCCCCCGCAGGTGACACATCGTGGGGATGGAGATCCCCAGCCTCTCGGCGGCATCAAGGATCGTTGCGCCGGCGTCCACCTGCACTTCGCGACCATCTATCGTAATTTTGGGCATGGCTACTCAACTCGCACGGCGTCGGCGGGACAGACGCTCTTGCACGTCCCGCACCGGACACATTTTTCCAGATCAATCTCGTGTTTCTCATACGGCTTCATCGCGATGGCCTCCGTCGGGCAATGCTGGGCGCAGATCGTGCAGCCGATACAATCGTCTGTGATCGAGTACTTGATGAGAGCCTTGCACTTGCCGGCCGGACAGCGACCCTGCACATGCGCCTCGTATTCCTCGCGGAAGTACCTCATTGTCGAAAGGACGGGGTTCGGGGCCGTCTTGCCCAGACCACAGAGACTGCCTTGCTTGATCATCTTGGCAAGATGCTCAAGCTCATCGAGGTCCGCCGCCTCCCCCTTGCCGGCGCACAACCGATCGAGGATATCCAGCATGCGCCGCGTCCCGATTCGGCAGAACGTACACTTGCCGCACGATTGATTCTGCGTGAACTGCAGGAAGTACCTCGCGATATCGACCATGCAATCGGTCTCGTCCAGCACGACGAGGCCGCCGGAACCCATCATGGCCCCTGCTTCCGTCAAGGACTCATAGTCCACGGAGAGATTGTCCCGCGCCGCCGGGATACACCCGCCCGAGGGCCCGCCGACCTGGACGGCCTTGAACTTCAGTCCTCCCGCGATGCCGCCTCCGATCTCCTCGATAATCTGCCGGACCGAGATGCCCATGGGCACTTCGATCAGTCCGCCTCGCGCAATCTTGCCCGCCAGGGCGAAGACCTTCGTGCCCTTGCTCCTTCCCGTTCCGATGCGGGCGAACGCCTCGGCCCCGTTGCGGAGAATCCAGGACACGCACGCGTAGGTCTCGACGTTGTTGATGAGGGTGGGCAGACCCCAGAGCCCCTTCTGCGCCGGGAATGGCGGCCTGAGCCTGGGCATACCTCGACGGCCTTCGATGCTCGCCATCAAGGCCGTCTCCTCGCCGCAGACGAACGCGCCAGCGCCGGCAACGATCTTCAATTGCAGCGAAAAGTCCGTGTCCAGGATGCGCTCGCCCAGAAACCCTTGCTCGCGGCATTTCTCCAGTGCCTCGGTGACACGTTTGATCGCCAGCGGGTACTCCGCCCGGATGTAGAGGAATCCCTCGTTTGCCCCGACGCAACGGGCCGCGACGGCCATGCCCTCGATGATCCGATACGGGTAGGACTCCATCAGCATGCGGTCCATGAAGGCCCCGGGGTCGCCCTCGTCGCCGTTGCAGACGATGTACTTCTTCCCGGAATCCGACGCACGGACGGCCGACCACTTCAGGTGCGTCGGGAATCCCGCCCCGCCCCGGCCGCGAAGCCCACTGATCTCGATCTGCCGGATCACCGCCTCGGGCGTCAACTCCCTGATCGCCTTCTCCAGGCCCCTGAAACCGCCGTTGCGCAGGTACTCGTCCATGTCGGTAGGGTCAATGTGCCCGCAATGCTCCGTGGCAATGTGGATTTGCCGACTGAGGAAATCCGATACCTCCTGGTCCCGCACGTGGATCGAGTAACGCGTGACAGGTTCCCACTTCTCGTCCGTCAGAAGATGGTCCAGGGCCGTGGAGACCGCGTTGAAGAGCTTTCGACGGGGCCCCTTCACGCCGAAGTGCCGCTGGATGATCGGCTTGGCATCCTCCGGCTGGACCCGAGCGTAGAGGAACGACGACTGATTCGGCAGCACAATCTCCAGCAGAGGCGTCTGGTGGCACATCCCGACGCAGCCCACTCGCTTGACAGGCACCTGGACCCCGGTCTGGGCGAGGGCCTCCTGCAAGGCGCCGTGCAGTTTGCCGCTGCCGCGAGCCACGCAGCACGAGCCGAGCCCGATCCGCACCTCGCCTCGGGCATCGGGTTTGCCCGCGCGCAATCCGCGAGGTTTACGCGGCGAGGCCGCCCTCGTCTGCTCATGCCGGAGAAAATCGTTCAGAACTTGAGGAACCGTTTCGCGCGTCAGGTGGCCGTAGGTCACTTCGTCGATCTGCACGGCCGGCGCCAGCGTGCAACAGCCAAGGCACGCGATCCGCTCGACCGTGAACAGCTTCCGGGCATCTGTGTCTTCACCATCCGGGATTTCGAGGTGGCTGCGGAAAGCCTCGTAGACCGCCTCGGCGCCTTTCACATGGCAGGCGGTCCCGATACAGACGTGAATCATGTGCCGCCCGGCCGGCCGATGGCGGAACTGGTCGTAGAACGTCGAGACTCCCATAATCGAGGCCGGCGTGATCTCCGTCAGATCGCACACACGCCGCAGGGCCTCTTTCGGCAGATAGCCGTAGTGTCCCTGGATCGCCTGCAGGAGTTCCAGCACCTTCTCCTTGCCGGTGCCGACCTTCTTGACGGTCTCCTCGACGAACGTCAGGTCCAGTTCTTCTTCGGGTGTCTGACTCGACATATCCGCGATCCAGCCTTACGGGGCCTGCCCAATGCAATAGAGGTTTTCGACTCCTCGGATGTAGATCCGGCCGTCCGCGAACGCAGGCGATGCGCAACATTCCTCGCCGAGCTCGCACTTGCCCAGTTCCTTGTACTCGGGCCCCGTCTGGGCGATGTGCATCACGCCCTTCATGTCCAACACGTAGAGCCTGTCCCCCACGATGCTCGGCGACGCCCGGAAATCACCTTTGACCTTTTGTTCGTACACCTTCTGGCCGTCTTCCACCTTGCAGCAGATCAGCAGGTCCGCGCTTTCCAACAGGTACACGTAGGTCCCGTCACTGACAGGCGAGCAGATATCCGGCCCACCTTCTTCCATTTTCCAGGCAACGTGCGTCGCGGTGACGTTGCCTTGTCCCGTCGGCCTGATGGCGACCATCTGTGAATACGGCTCGATCACAAGGACCAGGCCACCCGCATAAATCGGCGACGGCGCGATATCGCCGCCGAGACATTCGGCCCGCCAGATCTCGGCGCCGTTCGCGGGATCGTACGCGACAACATTCGGATCAGAGATCGTGATCAACTGGGGCTTGCCCGCCACCTCCACAACGATGGGCGAGGCCCAGGAATTCGGCAGATCGCGTTTCGCCTCCCAGGCAATCTGTCCGTTCGTCCCATCCAATGCAATGACCTTCGAATTGCCCTCGCTGCCATCGCCCTGATCGTACTGGACGAGAACCAGCTTTTCGTAGGTCTCCAACGACGACGCATACCCATACGCGCTGTCCGGCACACCGAAGTTCTTGTGCCACAGACGACGACCGTTGAAATCGAATGCGGCCACGTCACCCGTGGGGAAGATCGCATAGATGCGGCGGCCGTCCGTTGCGGCGGTGCAGGCGGCGTAGCCCGTATCCTCCATGAGTTCCAGCTTCTCCTGGACCGGCACGGTCGGGACATCTCCCGTCCAAAGCAGCCGGCCGGAGTTGGCGTCGAAACAGTACATCTGCCGTACGTTCGGGTCGGCGCCCGTGAGGAAGACACGGTCCTTCCAGACCACCGGCGAATTCCGCCCGGGCATGGGGACCGGGGTCTTCCAGAGAATGCCCTCGCCTGTTTTGCCGTTCCAGGAGGTCGGGATGTTCGTGTACGCGCTGACGCCCGCCCCGCCCGGCCCTCGGAACCGATGCCACTGCCCCTGCTTGTCCTGCATCGAGGCGAACGGCGGTCCGGCGTCCTCGGCCTGCGCGAACCGGACCCATCCAGTCATCCCAACAAGCGCCATCCCTGTTATGAGGACAGCCAATCCACCCGCGACCGCCCAGCGGGCCTGCTTCGCTTCTCTCACCTGTACCTCACCTCTGTCTGTCATATGCTGCGGTCGAGGCGGCCCTTTGCCCAGATCGTACGTGATCTTGCCTGCGACCACCAGGACCAACACGCTGCCAAGCAGCGCGCGGGCCGTCCGATAGGCAAAATCCAACCGCCAGATCCTGTCCCGCCGAATCTGGAGATCCAATTGGCGAATCTCGGACAGGAGCGTCTCATTCGTCGGGTCCTTCTGGACCTGGAGCTTCATGGCCGCCAGCTTGTTCTCACGCGAAGGCCCGAGCACGGCGCTGCCGATCAGGTTGGCAATCAGGAGCACGGTGAAAACGCTCGCGAAGACCCCGCCCACAATCGCAGTCGATCCGGCCGCTCGGCACCAAATATGTGTACGTGTCGTTTCCTGGGTCATGCGTGTCCCACTGCTGCCTCTGTGCCCTTCCTGAGCCACTCATGCTGTTTCGGACAGGAGTTGTAGCATCGCCCACACGCCAGACAACTCGCCGGGTCCGCCTCATACTCGGTCCGCCTGCGACGAACCGAAAGCGCGATCAGTTTTCCCCCTGCAACCAGCCCGACGAATGCACCGAGCAGTGCCCCGCCGATGCCGAATCGATTGCGGATCTGCGTCGCATCCGCATAGAGGACCTCGGTAATTTGTCCCGTGGCCCGGAATGCGTCGCTGACGTCGGTTGTCCCTTCCACCTGGCCCATCTCCTCCAAGTAGACCCGCTCGGCCGTGCGCACCCTCGGGTGCATGCGAGCCAGTTGTCCCCTCAGTGCGTGGCCGCCCCAGACCCCGCCGGCCACCAGGACCGGCAGCAGGACAAGAAACAGAGCAAGCCTCCGCCTGGCGACCTTGTACTCGCCTTCGGGCCAGTCGCCGGTCGGCTCCCGAATTGCGCCGAAGGGACAGGCATTTTCGCACAAACGACACTGGATACACTCGCTCGGGGTGATCGTGACCCGTCGCTTGGACAGCCGGGACAGGTTCCGCAGGATCACGCCATACGGGCACAGGAAGCGACAGTACGGCCGCCCGACAAACAGTCCGATCACCAGCAGGGACGCCCCGATTACCAGGATATTCCAGTTGGCCCCCATCCTGAAGAACCCGACGAAAGGGTCGTATCGGCAGATGAGAAACGCGCTGCCCGTCGCGGCAAAGAGGACCGCCGCCCCGAGATAGGCATACGCCATCAGCCGTAATCCGCGTTCCAGCCAGCGAGGCACCGCCACAGGTCGAATTAGGACCACATCCTGGATGGCCCCCAGCGGACAGACCGCGCCGCAGAACACCCGCCCACAGAACAAGGTGAACACCAGCGGAACGACGAAAAAAATCGCCGCCGAGATCGGTATGGCGTAGCCACTGTCGAAAATGGTCAGTGTCACGTTCTGGATCGCCCCAATCGGACAAATACACCCGTCCCGTGAGAAACCAAAGTACAACAGGGCGCCGATCATCAGAGCAAGAATGGCCCGGCGACTCCGTCTCTTGAGAATCAGATAGGAGGCGAGCAGCATCGCAGCCACCAGCACACCGGCATCGACGTATTCGCGCCAAACAGGCTGCGCCACCGGAGAGGTCGTCGCAGGGAACTGGTAGCCGCTCTCGAACTCAGGCGGCGGGAAGCGTATCTCCCCCTGCGCCCCCAGGCGCGGGACCAGTAGAGTTATCAGGAAGGTTGTGATACAGGCGAAACGCATCATTCTTTGTGGTCCGCTCCCTTGAGCAAATACGGCTGGTCCGCGGGTACCCGCGTAAACGCCTGAGACGGACACGCCGCCGCAATGGCGCACTCGTTGCAGTTTTTGCACCGGTCATGACGCACCTGGAGAAACAGCGAGCCGTTGCCGAACACAGTGCAACCCTTGACGCACTTGCCGCAGCCGTTGCACAGCGGCTCGTCGATCGTGTACTCGTAGTACGGGTCTTCAACGTAGGTCCGCTTGATCGCGCCGGTTGGACAGAGCGCGTTCTCGGCGGCAGTGTCCAACGCCTTAGGCTCCGGCACGAGATACCCGGTGCACAGGTCGCAATACCCGCACATCGCGTAGGCCTGAACACACTTGACGGCCGAGTCCTCCAGCACGCAGTACGTTGCACAGTTGCCGCATGCAATGCACTTATAGGGATCGATCTGCCAGACCAGGTTGTCCCGGTTGTTCCTGGCGACGCTCAGTCCGGCGGCGGCCCCCGCCCCGGCCAGGCAGCCCCCCCAGAGACCTTCCCGAAGAAACTTGCGCCGCGTCATATTCTCCTGCCTATTCGCCATGGCGAATCCTCGATAGCACACTGCGGGTCGAGAGCGCCCGAGGCAGACCGCAATCCTCGAACGCCGTGCAATCCCGGCACATCCCACGGTTGAGGCACTTGCCCTCCCGCAGGAGCCTGCGCCGTTTCACAAAGACAACGCCGCCGCCAATGGCCAGCAGACCCAAACTCGCGCTGCGAAGGGCACGGGTGATAAACTGCCGCCGCTCGTGCAACCTGCTCAAGAATCCGCTCACGAACCCGCCTCCTTTCTTCGAAATACCTTTACCGTGTTGTCCTCCGGATCAAGGACGTAGATTCGACCATCCGCTCCGGCGGCAACATCGAGCCCACTGCCCTGGGCCTCTTCCGGCGTCTCATAGACCTTCATCTGTTTGCCGCCCGCGAACTGATCGGGACCCGCGACGACGCCAACGAACCCACCGTCGCTGTTGTAGACCTTCACGCGGACCAGCCCTTTCTCCGCCGTGACGAAGCCGCCGTCGGGCAACAGGGCGAAACTCACCGGATTGCAGCATCCGCAAAAGCCTTTGATGCCGACCGACCGCTCGCCCCACGAAAACTCCAGGTCGCCTTCGAGCGTGAACGTGTCGATACGGTTGCGGCCGGGGTCCACGACTCGAAGCATCCCGTCCCGGCCGACCGCCAGATCGAAGTGCGGGCTGGGCACCAGGAAGCCGGGGACGTTGCGGTCCGGATCCTTCTCCCCAATATGATTGACGAGTGTGCCCGCTGTGTCATAGTGCAGCACGATCCGATGCCCGGCATCAGCCACAAAGACGGCATCCTTGTGTCGGGCGATGCTCGTCAGAACCGCCTCGTCGCCCAGAGGTTCCCAGGAAGCAACCAAGCGACCCTGCGGATCGACAACCTCGACGTGGTCTTTCATGCCGACATAGATCGCGCCATCGTCCGAGATTGTCAAAGACTGCGGCTCACCCGACAGGTGAAGCGTGTTCTCCAGGTTCCCGGCGTTGTCGAACACGCGGATCGCCTTGTCGCCGGCGACGTAAATCCGGCCATTTGCATCCAGGACAATCGCCCGCGACTGGTTCATGCCCGTGCGGACTGCCGGACCCGATTGGGTGTAGAGAACAAGGTTCGGGTCAATTCTGGCCAACCGGCTCAGGTCGTAGGTGTACGCCTCGCTGAGCCTGCTGCCCGTCTGGCCCGTGGTGTCAAGTTGGAGAATCGCCACCACGGCCGCAAGGACGGCTGCGATGACCAGCACAACGACAAGCCAGTCACTGCCGATTCTCCCTGGTATTCCTTGCATCACTGAACCCTATACCCTTATATAACAAGAACTTGCGAGCGATGGATTGTACCAGGTCTACCCGACCCCATCAACACCAAGCTATTGTCCGGCGATATCGAGGCACACCATCCGGTTCAGATCGCGGACGATCAGCCTGCCGGAGGCAATCGCCATGGGCCCCCACGACTCGATCCCATCCAGGACCTTGGCCCGAGCCAACTGGCTGTACCCCGATGCCGACGCCTCGACAAGCGTCAGCACACCCGAGTCGTCGAGCACATAGAGCAGTCCGTCGGCGATGGCATAAGGGCCACTGCCGAAAGTATTTGCGCTCGTGCTGACCCAGACGACGTTGCCCTGCAAATCGAGACACGCCAGTCGTTTGTCCATGCCGACGCCGTAGATGTGGCCGCTGTAAAAGATCGGCGTGTGCTGCATCGTGCCGAAGACGCTCGTCGGGTGCACAAACTCGCTGGTCACAGCGATCTTGCCCCCGGACTCAACCAAACGCAGCATTGTGCAGCCATAGTCGTACTGGCCATAGCCTGCGGAAAGAAAAATCCGGTCCTGCCCGACGATGACCGGCATGGGCACATTCGTGCGAACCCTCCATTCCTCGGTCTTCCAAAGGACTTGGCCGTCTTTCGCCGAGACGCCGACTACGCCGCCGGCGTTGGTCGATCCGCCGCAGTAGACGTAGAACCGACTGCCCCCGAACTCCATCGGCACGATGGACGAGTGGGTCATCACCCACTTGTCCGGGTTCGGCGTCTGCCAAACGATCTCGCCCGTCGCACAATCGACCGCCAGCATCAGAACGGTCCCGGCCGGCGCGAGGATCGCCTTGCCGTCGTCGATCAACGGACATTGGGCCGTGTACCATTGGGGGAGCATGGTTCCGTACTCCTTGACCAGGTTCAACATCCACCGGAACTCACCCGTCTTGGAGTCGAGACATGTGACGTGCCCCCTTGGCCCCATAGTGATGATGCACTTGTCCGTCACAGCCGGAACGGTCCGGCTCATGCCATGCCATCGTTTGACCTTGATTGGGTAGGAATATCGCCAGATCTCTTTGCCGTCGCCAAGCGAGAGGCAGCGGATGACATCTGCCTGATTGGCCTGGTCGTAGTCGATGAGGTAGACCCGCCCTTCCAGCACAGCCGCCCCGGCGTAGCCCTCGCCCACGTCCACAGACCAGATCAACCGAGGCCCTTCCGCCGGCCAGTTCCTGCTCAGCGACACCTTTTCCGGACTGATCGCATCATAGTTCAGACCCCGAAATCGCGGCCAAGCGCCGGGGAGATCTGCCGGCACTCCATCGGATTGGGTCAGCGTTCCGGCGATCTTGACCGGCTCATCCGCGGCGCCGGCGTTCTCGGGTTTGCTGTCCGCCCCGGGTAGCCGCTCCTGGAGGTTCACCGCCGCATCGGCGCCGAGCCACAGGTGCATCAGCAGAAGGACGCCCGCGACCGCGAACATCATTGGGATGAAATCGGCGACGAGTTTCTTCATCGATCACCTGACGATAAATTCGAAGCACAGAATCCAAAATCCGAAACAAATTCAAATAGGAAAACCCAAATAACGGAAACCCTGCTGCCTATGTGCAGGCCCTGTTTTGGATTTTGAGATGTGCCCATTTGAGTTTGTTTCGGATTTCGAGTTTTCGAATTTCGTGTTTTCTTCCGTCATTCATGCCGGAGTGCATCGAGCAAATGCCCTCGCAGGGCCAGTACCCCGGCAAGCCACACCCAGAGAGCCCCGCTGAGGGCAATCACCATAATTGTCGCTAATAGCGAGACATACGGCACTTTTCCGGCCGGGGATTGCAGGGCCGGAATTGCCGCCACCACAGCGGAGATTCCGCCGCAGATCAAGCCCGCGAGCATCAGGCCCCAGTGCTCGTAGAAGACCATGCGTTGGATCCTGCCTCTTTCGAATCCGACGGCTCGCAGCATCGCCAGCTCGCCCCGCCGCTCCAGCATGTTGCGGAGCACCACGAGGCCGAGCCCGATACTGCCAAGGACGAGGCCCAGCCCGCCCAAGGCCGTGAAGATCGACAGGTACGTATTCTCCACGGCGCTGAAGGCAGCCAGTCGCTCCTGTGCCGGCGTGAGAACCAACCCGGAGTCCGTCAGGCCGGACGAGAGCTTTTGTGCCACGGTTTCCATCTTATCCGCTGCGGCATCAACAAGCAAAACCCGATACCCATCGACCGAAGGAAACCTCGCAACAAACTCCTTCTCGGCGATAATGAGACTGCCTTGCAGGATCGAGCTGGCCAGCATGCCCACGATCCGCACGCGAAACGGCCGGCCCATCTCGTCAATATACTCCACCTCGTCCCCGATGTTCTTGCCCAAGGCCCAGAAGACGGTCGGATAGTCGCCAATCGCGGGCACGACGCCGTTCTCCAGATCCATCAGGAGCAGGTTCCACCCCGTTTCCTCTTTGGCTTCCGAGGTCTGGCCTGTGAATTTGAATGCCCCCCGGCTCCGCAGGGCCTCAGGCTGCACGGCCAACAACCGCGGCCGTTGAGCACGATTCAGATTCAGGCAACTCGCGTCGTCGCCCTCATGAAGGCGAAACTGGACGGCTTCCAGTCCGCCGAGCTCGGGGTCCGTCAGGCTGAGGGCCTTCCGCCCGGATTCGGCATTCAAATCATAGAGAACCCCAATCGAGGATTCGCCATAGAGGGCAAAACCGCCCGTGCCGGAATCTCTGCTCTGCGGACCCCAAGTGGGATCGCGCCGATTGGTCCCGACGGCCACGACCATGAACACACCACAAGCCAGCAGCCCGACAATACCCAGGCTGCGGCCGCGCCGACGCGCTGCGTTCCGCAAACCCAGCCCCTGCAACGAGACCAGCGGCTTGTTCCAGCCGCCCGACGCGATGCAAAGCACGGCGTGACTGAGCCCCAGCGTCCCGAGTAGCAAAAGCGCCGCAGCCCCGAAGAACGCGCCCGCCAAGGCATGACTGTCTCCGCCGGGCATGAGCAGCAGGAAGAGGGCTACACCAACGAATGCTACGGTCGCCACGATGATGCTGAATCGTCCCCGAGCGCGAAATGCGGCCGCCGACAAATGCTCCTCATTGCCGGCCATCAACTCCCGAGCGGGAAGCCTCCCCTGTTTTCGCAGAGCGATCCAGATCGCGAACAACGCCGCTACGAGGCCGCCCAGTCCCCCTGTCAACAACGTCAGATTCGTGGCATAAAAATGGATTTGGGCACCCGCGACGGCGCCGCGCCAAAACGTGGACAGGCCGAAGAGCATAATTCGGGTGTAAAATAGGCCGGCCCCGACACCCAAGATGGTTCCAGCAAGTGCGACGATCCCGCCCTCGGCCAGAAGGAGCCGCTTGACTTGTCTCGCGGGCCAGCCCACCGCCAGCAACATCCCGACTTGTTGGCTGCGACTTTCGACCCCGAACACAAAGAGCAGGCCGATCAGGATCACCGCCGAACCGATCAGGAACATGCTCAGGCCGAGAAAAAGTTGGCCGAAATCCGTCCCCTCGCGGCCCGCTCGCAACCCCGATTCCCGCACCGGCTGAAAGAACAGCCCCACCGACGCCGGATCGATGTGGCTCATCAGATGCTGAGCCACCTGCCGGTCGAGCCCGTCTCGCCACGGGTAGCGCACCGCGGTCAAGTTGCCATAGCGATTGCGCCAATGCGACTGGCCGCTCTCCAGCATGATGAAGGCCTTGGGCGTGCCCCGATACTCGTCCCAGTACCGTTCGTCCTTGGGGCGTATCCGGTCCAGATCGATCGGGATGCCCGGCTCCCAATCCCGGCAGTTGTCCACGTCCGCCAGTCCCGGAAATGCCGGCATCAACGCGGGATCGCGGGCGGCGCCCTCCAGCGGCACGATCTTGACGACCTTGAAGCGTCCTCGCTCCTCGCGTAGTGTTCGCGCAACCCCCATGACGTAGTATGCAAGATCGATGGAGTCGCCAATGCGGGCGCCGAGATCGTCGGCAAGCCACTGATTGACAACGATCTCATCGACACGCATGCCCGCCGGGATCAGGTCCCCGTTGCCGCCGGCGAGCGCCGCGACCATCGAGTACGGCGTCGCCTTGTCGCCCAGGCGAATCGCATTGACGAAATAGGTAAGGACCCCTGCGGCGCCGGCATCGGCTTTCATCGCCTCGTCGCCAAGAGCCTCCTCAATGAAGATCCGTCGGCTGCGAAGCTCCAGCACATTCTGCGCTTCCAGCCGAGTCAACTCGATCCCCGCATCCGCCGGTTGCCAAGCTTTCTCGATAGCCACATTCAGTTCGGCCGCTGTGCTCCCGGCCTTCTGCCGGGCCGCCAGGAGCATATTGACCCGCCCAGGCTGCCCGATCTTCTCGGCCAGCCACTCCAACGGGACGAAGACATTCGGCGGCGCGGCCTGATTCGCCGCAAGGTCGAACCGGACAAAGGCGGAATCGTCGGCCACCGTCAGCACCTTCAATCGAAAAGCGACGGTCCGATCCTCGTCCGAGACCAGGGGAACATCGCGAGGCACCATCCCGACCTTCTCGATTCGCAGCAGGACTTCGTCACCGGCGGCGACATCGAGCTTCTTCGCAACTGTTTCGCTCAGGCCAACACCAGCGGCGGTTTTCTCGAACGGATTCGGTCCTGACCCGACGGCGTAGAACCTCTCGTTCACGCCGAGGACCTGGACCTGGTTGACCCGATGAGAGCCGTCATCGTCCGCGATCATGCCGGAGACCTGCAGAATACCTGCGACAATGCCACCCAGATTCTTCTGGAGGTCGTCGGCGAGGTCCGCCCGAAAGAAGCGGCCGTGAGGCGCCACCGCGAACTCGACCTCGCCCAGACGGGCCTGCAGAATTCTGTCGAGCGTATACTGGACGGAGTCTCCAACCGCCAGGGCGCCCGTGAGCACGCCCGCGGCGACGATCACCGCCAGAAGGACGGCGGCGTTCGTCCGCCAGTAGAAGCGAAGACTGCGTGTGACCAGCCGCCAGAGACTCATGGACGGCCCCTCTCGTTCAGGACGCCCCCGCTGAGCTCCATCACGTGCCCGATCCGCGAGGCCAGATCCCGCGAATGGGTCACGGCAACCAGCGCTACGCCCTCTTCCCGGTTCAACTCCGCGAGCAATTCGGCGATACTCCGTGCAGAATCCTCATCCAGCGAGCCGGTCGGCTCGTCCGCGAGCAGCAGCTTCGGCTTGTTGATGAGCGCCCGCGCCACGGCCACTCGCTGCCGTTGTCCACCCGACAACTCGCCGGGACGGTGAGACACTCGATCTGCCAGGCCGACGCGGGTCAGTAACCCTTCGGCCCGTTCTCGCAGAGCAGGCCCCCCCCCTCGCCGTGCCCCAGCCAACGTAGGCACGAGCACATTCTCGATCACCGTGCACTGAGGCAGCAAATGATGCAGTTGGAACACGAAGCCGACCTCGCGGCTGCGAATCCGGGCCAGCTCGTCGTCATCGAGCCCTGCGAGATCCCGGCCCTCGAACAGGACCCGGCCGCTCGTCGCGTGGTCCAGCCCCCCGATGATGTTCAGCAGCGTGCTCTTGCCGCAGCCCGAGGGACCGACGATCACAATCGATTGGCCCTGCTCGACCTTCAGCGTGATCCCCTTGAGCACGCTCACCGACCCCGGATCGCCCGGATCGCCGTAGGTCTTCATCACATCGATAAGCTCGACCATCCCTACCCTCGCTTCAATCACCGTCGAACAAGCTGTTCATAAACCCGGATCATCTGATCTGCCGTCTGCGCGATATCGAACGCCTTGAGCATTCCGGCCCGGCCCGCGGCCCCAAGCCTGCGAGCGGCCTGAGAATCCAGCAGCAGCGGCTCCAACACACGGGCAAGCCTCTCGGCCGTGTTCGGCTCGTACAAAACGCCGCCGCCCGTCATCGCGAGGGTCTCCGGGAAACAGCCAATCGCCGGCTCGACGACCGGCACGCCCATCGCCAGGGCCTCCAGTACGTACAGTCCGTACGCCACCGGCCGGACCTCCGGCACCGACAGCACGGAAAGACTCTGCAGAAACTCCAGTCTGGGATCGCGGTCGAAGGGCCCCAGAAATTCGACATCATTGAGAACGCCGGCTGTCGTCACCTTGTCTCGCATCCGCGAGATAAACGGCTCGTCGGCAGCGCTCCTGCCGCCGGAGATGCGAAGCTCCGCAGATTTCAACTTTTCGTCCTTCTTCAGAAGGAGGAAGGCGTCGACCAGTATTTCCAGCCCCCGCTCCGGGCACATCCGCGATAGAAAGCCAATCGTCGGCGTCGCGGGGCCGGCATCGCTCGGCTCGTATGCGCCCAGCTCGACTCCCATGTGAACCACGTGCATCCGGGCGGGTTCCACTCTCAGTCGCGTCAGCATCGCGTCTGCATAGTACTTGCTGACGGCCAGGAACGCGTCGATGTCACGCGCTCGCTCCTGAACCACGGCCCACGCCCGCTCGGCATAGGGAGAGCTCAGGCCGTCCAGGAATCCATCTTCGTCCTGCAGGAGACAAACGACGGGCACGCCGAGGCGTTCCTTGATCCGGCGGGCCATCCCTGCGAGCAGCACATTGGACAGACATACGATATCCGGCTTATCCGGCTCGGTCACGAGCCAGTCCACGAAGCGGTCCAGCTCTTTCACCTGCCGGCCGTGCTCGCCCAGCAGCATGGAGATCGTCGTCTCGCCCAGGTCGCGAGCACTGGTCATCCCCGCCTTGCGGCCGGCCCATTCGAGCAGCTTGCGCGAGTCAAACCAGCGGTCGATCCATCGCGGCGTCTTGCGGAACAGGGAGAGCTTCTGCTGGAGGTAGACGTTGACCCCGCCGAAGAAGATCGGCGCGTTGCTGACCGGCTCGACCTTGTCCGCCTGTAACGGCAGGTACAGGGGAACCATCAGCACATCGTGTCCGAGCTTCCGCAGGGCTTTCACCAACGCCGCATCGCGGAGGCAGTTTTCGCAGTAGAAGTTGTCGCCCGAGCCCGGACAGATTTGGAGGATTCTCATCGCACTTGCCCCCCATCAACGTATTTCGGACCGAATGCATAGACAAAACCGTCATCGCACCCGACGACGACCAGGCCGCCGGCAACGGCGGGCGACGAGATCACGGGCTGGCCCATCTCGTACGACCACACGCGGCTGCCGTCCGCCACGCGCAGCATGTACAGCCGGCCGTCGTCGCTGCCGACAATGACCTTGTCCCCGCAGATCGCCGGCGAGCTGTTCACTTCCCCGAGCGTCTTGAACGTCCAGACCTGTCGGCCGTTGTCACGCCGCACGCAATGGATGGTTTCGTCGCGGCCCCCGAAGACAATGAGCTGTTCGCCCACCGCCGGTGAGGAAAAGAACGGCGCGTCCCCCTGCTCGTATCGCCAGACGATCTTACCTTCCCCCAGATCGGCCCGCAGAAAGACATTCTCATAGTTGCCGACGTACACCTGGCCGTCGAGGAACGCCGCGGACGCCGCGATGTAGGACCCGCTGTCGATCTCGGCGATCTTGGCGCCCCGGGCCAGCGAGACCACGTGGATCATCGCATCACAGCCTCCGAAAACGCATTGCCCCTGGTCCACCGCAGGCGAGCCATTGACGTAGTTGTCCGTCTCGTAGATCCAGACCTGTTTGCCACTCACGGCATCGATGCAATGCAGCCGGTTGTCATAACTCCCGACCACAATCCACGTCGTGCCTCCGTCCGGCGAGCGAGTCCAGTTCGGCGAGCCCAGGATTTGGCCATCCGTCTCGTATTTCCATTTCAACTCGCCCGTCCCGGCGTCCAGCGCATAGAGAAAGTTGTCCGAGGACCCAACGAACACACAACCATCCAGCACGCAGGGGGACGATTCAACGGCATCGCCGGTCTTATAGGACCAGAGCTTCTCCCCGGTTCGCAGGTCGAGGGCGTAGACATGACTGTCGCTGGAACCGATGAACGCACGTCCCGCATCGATGGCAGCAGACGATTTGACCTCGGCATCCGTCTTGAATTTCCACAGGGAAACCAGCGAATCGGCCAGCATCCCATCGGCCCGGCCCAACAGGCCCTGGCTTCCATGGAACATGGGCCAACTGCCGTCAAACCGCGCCTCTGTAGCAGCCTGCGGCGCCTGGGGACTCGGACTCCCGCCTGTCGATGCGGATCTCGGCCCTATTCCGCCTCGGCGCACGAAGAAAACCAGCAGGGTAATCCCGAGGGCAATGCCAAATAGAATCCAGATTGTAGCCCGCATAGACCTCACTGGAACCTGATGATTATCGCAGCCAACCGACAGAAGAATTCCGTACGACTACGTACCCTACGGCGCCGGCTCCATGATAGTTCACCAACGAGCGTGATGCAACCGGCCATGAGGGCAGACCATGCGTGTGACCGGGTTTGGCGGCAGGACAGCCGTCATCTGTCATGCTGAACGGAGGGAAGCATCCGACTATGGTTTCAGGTCGATCATCGCGATGCGCGGGCCGAACTGAGCTTCGGGGTCGGACTGGAAGATCTCGATCTTGGCGGGAATCAGGACTTCGCCGTCGGGGACTCGGGAGTAGTCGTAGCCGCGAACGAGGAGGAATTTCCCTGCGGTCGGATTGCCCAGCCAGATCATATCCATGAAGGGCCGATCCTGGCTCTGGAAACATGTGCCCTGAGTCCAATACGGCTCGACGAGAGTGACTTCCTTGCGTTTCTTCTGCGCGGAGACGACCTCTCGCGGCGGGTACCGCGCGTCAATCGGCTGGTACCACTGGCCCGCGATTTGCATGGGCACGGGTCTGCGAGTGAGGACGACTGAATTGTCCAGCATACGAGCCGGGGTCGTCACGATCTGGAGCACGGCCTCGGCGTACTCGCGATAGGAACCCCTCAGTGGCGAAACATCCAGTTCCTCCTCGCCCTTCAGGATGTATTGGTCCCGGATCACCTGCCAGGCGAGCCGGGCGCGAGGCTCCCCGGTCGTCACTTGGATCGCAGCCGACCAGGGATACAGCGTAAACTGGTGCTCGGTCAGGTACAGGCCGCCGTCCGGGTAGTTCGCCGTCACAATCGCACTGAACTGGAGCTTCGTACACGCCGCCCACGCGGGCAGGCCACCGGCGACATCGATCGACGCCGCGATGAACGGCCGCGGGACCGGCATGGAACCGCGATCCGGGCCTGTGGCCAGCAGGTTCGGATCCTGGGAAGGATCCTTGGAGACCTGCCGGCCACAGCCGGTGAGAGTCAAACCTGCCAATGCGATCAGCACGACGCTGCGAATCACCCTCGCGACCATGTCATTTTCCTACTGTCTGCTTCTCAGGTTCTGGATCGGAATCGGCGGCTCCCTGCGGATTCCGTCCACACTTGATTTTCGCGAGTTGCTCCATCAACGCGTATCGATCTACAGCGTCCTTGTTGGCCAGCTTCATCAGCTCGGCCGCAACATCCGGCTTCGACTGCTTCAGCGAGCGGTACCGGTCTTCGCCGTAGGCGTAGTCTTCGAACGCCATGGTCGGCGGTTTCGAGTCGAGCTGCAGCGGATTCTGCCCTTGCTCCTTCAGTCTCGGATCGAACCGGTACAGGGGCCAATGCCCTGAAGCGACGGCCTTTTTCTGCTCCTCGTAGCCGTTCGTCAGGTTGAAACCGTGAGCGATGCAATGTGCATAGGCGATAATCAGCGACGGGCCCGGATACGCCTCGGCCTCCGCGAACGCCTTCACGGCCTGAGCTGCGTTGGCGCCGATTGCCACCTTGGCCACGAAGATGTTGCCATAGGTCATCGCCAGCAGGCCCATGTCCTTCTTCGGGGCGGGCTTGCCGCCGGCGGCAAACTTCGCCACGGCCGCCCGGGGCGTCGATTTCGACATCTGGCCGCCGGTGTTGGA
>DCUI01000242.1 GCA_002327785.1 Phycisphaerales bacterium UBA2218 | reverse complement strand
GTGGCGATCTGGTACGGGTCGTTCGGCTCACCCGTCCCGCCGCTGTATTTGGCTTGAGCAGGAAAGACAACAAGGCAGGCCGCGATCAGAATAGAGACTGCCCGCACAATGTGGGAACCACTCGCCTCCAACATATCTGTTCCTCCATCCCCCCAATGCTCGGCAGGAGAGCGGCCGCCTGCCCATCGGCACATAGGATCGTGCTTCGACAGAGAATTGCTGGATTGCAGTATAGCAGATGGCCGGCTACTGCGTCAATCACAGAATTGTGGCGATGATTCCGCACAGGACGACGAGGCCCGGCCGGCCGGGACGGATGGCGGATACCCGACGTCGGCGTTGCCATTTGACGGCGGGCGGCGGGCCTGCTACAATACCCCGCGTGATATGACGACGATGACAGGTGGCGTCCTTCCGACAACATCTTTCACGGACAATCGAGTGAACCGGCTGCTCGCCTTGCGCGGGTGTGGATTGGAATCGAAGCAGCGATGCGAATACTGCTGACCAATGACGACGGGATCTTCGCCCCCGGCCTCGCGGCCCTCTACAAGAGGCTCGTCGAGATCGGCGACGTGACGGTTGTTGCCCCCATGGACTGCTGGTCCGGCGCCAGCCACAGCATCACCTTCGCCGAGCCACTGGGCTGCACGAAGGTGACCATCGACGGCCTGTTCACCGGCTTTGGCGTCCGCGGCTCGCCTGCGGATTGCGTGAAGCTGGCCGCCATGCAGCTCATCGACAGGCCGTTCGACCTCGTGATCGCCGGCCTCAACTGCGGGGCCAACGTCGGGATTAACGTCTACTATTCGGGAACCGTCGCGGCGGCCATGGAAGCGGCCTTCCTGCGAATCCCCTCGGCGGCGATCAGCGTGGCCGCGGAGAAAGAGACCGATTTCGACGCCGCGGCCGAGCATGGAATCGCGGTGCTCAAGGGGCTGTTTCCCCTGCACGTCGGCGACGTGATGAACATCAACATCCCGCGGCTGTCTTTCGGGCGGCCTCGCGGCGTCCGCGTGGTCCCGCAGGCCACGTCGGGCTTCCACGAGTACTATGTGCCGCACGGCAGCACCGGTGATGAGGCCACGTACCTCCTCGCCGGCGGGGCGTATCGCGAGGAGAAGGAGCCCGCCGACACGACGACGCTGGCGGAAGGCTACATCACGGTAACCCCCTTGCTGCCCGACATGACCGACCACAAGAAAACCCTCGCCCTGCGAGGGCGGCTCAACGAGAAACAGGGGACGTGAGAAGTGCGGTTTCTGATGTGTGGTTTTTGATTCATTCGAATCATCAATCAGAAATCATCAATCGACAATGCCAAAGGGGTTCCCATGGCAGAGCAAAGTGCAAGCCAGATCTGTATCGTGACCGTCACCGGCAAGGATCGGGTCGGCATCATCGCCAAGCTGGCGACCACGATGGCCAAGGCCAACATCAACATCGTCGACGTCAATCAGAAGATCATGGAGGACTACTTCGTCATGACGATGGCGGCCGATGTCGGCCAGGCCACCCTCGACATGGGGCAAATCAAAAAGCAACTCGACAAGGCCGGCCGACAAATGGCCCTCAAGATCACCATCCAGGACGAAAGCATCTTCAAGGCAATGCACCGGGTATAAGAAGCGGGAAGCAAGAGTTGGCGCTGGAGCACGCGACCGTCTGACTTCAAACTTCACACTTCAAACTTGAAACTCTCTTGGCATTTGGAAATCAAAGGTCTATATCATGCGGGTATCCGTCGAAGAGGTCTTTGAAACCGTTCGCATGACGCTGGATCATCACTTCGATATCCGCACCGTCACGCTCGGCATCAATCTGAAGGATTGCGTCGACCGCAACCTGGACTGGCTCATCAAGCAGGCCCAGGCGAGGATCATCGAGAAAGGCCGGTTGCTCAACCACTGCGCCAGCGCCCTGGAGCAGAAGTACGGCATCCCAATCACGAACCGGCGGATTTCCGTCACACCGGCCTCGCTGCTGCTGGAGCCGCTGCCCCGCAAGACGATCACCGCCGTCAAGTTCGCCAAGGCACTCGATGCCGCCGTCAAGAAGGCGGACATCGATTTCCTGGGCGGTTTCGGCGCCATGGTCCAGAAGGGCGCGACGGCGGCCGAGGAAAACCTCATCGAGGCGATCCCCGAAGCCCTTTCCGAAACGGATCGCGTCTGCGGGTTCCTGAACCTGGCCTCGACCCTGGCCGGCATCAATATGAACGCGGTGGTCAAAGTCGGCCACGTCATCAGCGACCTGGCCCATCGCTCGAAGAAAGGCATCGGCTGCTCCAAGTTGGCGGTTTTCGCCAACGTCCCTGAAGACAGCCCCTTCATGGCCGGGGCGCATCACGGCATCGGCGAGCCCGATTTCTCGCTGAATATCGGCATCTCCGGTCCCGGAGTCGTTCGCAATGTGGTTGCGCAAAACCCAGATTGCGACCTGACCCAGCTTTCCGAGATCATCAAGCGGACCGTCTTCAAAATCACACGGGCGGGCGAGCTGATCGGCCGGGAGCTGGCCGGCCTGATGAAGGTCGATTTCGGCATCGTGGACATCTCTTTGGCCCCCACCACCGTTACCGGCGACTCGGTGGCGGAAATCATTGAGGCAATGGGCGTCGGCCGGATGGGCTGCCCCGGCTCGACCGCGGCGCTGGCCCTGCTGATCGACGCGGTCAAGAAGGGCGGCGTCATGGCCTCGGGCAACGTCGGGGGCCTGTCCGGCACGTTCATCCCGGTCAGCGAGGACACCGGCATGATCCGTGCCGTCCGTTCCGGTACCCTGAGCCTGGACAAGCTCGAAGCCCTGACCAGCGTCTGCTCCGTGGGCCTGGATATGTTCGCCGTCCCGGGCGACACCGCCCCGGAGATCATCTCCTCGATCATCGCGGACGAGCTGTCCATTGGTGTCGCCAACAACAAAACGACAAGCGTCCGCATCGTTCCGGTGCCCGGCGCCAAGCCGGGGAGCATCGTGCATTTCGGCGGCCTGCTCGGCTCGGCCCCCGTCATGAAGGTGACGACGAAACATTCGTCGGCCAAATTCATTCAGCGCCGCGGGCGGCTCCCCTCGCCGATCCTCGCTCTACGGAACTAAGGAATCGGGTAAGGAATTCCGTCCGAAAACTGTTGACGGCGTCGTCGGACCTCGGTATATTCGGTTTGTCGGGTTATGTGTTTTTGCTGAGTGGACTTGCCAGCCTGTATTGCCGCATTGGGAGGATACCGATGGCAAGAAAGGGGCTGACGCTCATCGAGGTGCTGGTCGTCGTAGGCGTCATTTCTCTGCTGATGGCAGTGTCGGTTCCTGCGCTCGTGCGGGTGAGAAACCAAGCACAGGGTACCGTCTGTACACAGAACCTCAGAACACTCTCCCTTGCATGGTTGCTCTATAAGGACGACAATGACGACCGACTGGTGGGTGGCCAGGTAGGCAAATACCCTTATGACTGGGTCCAGAGGCCCACAGGTCCCGGGTCGATGCTCGAACGACAGAAAGAAGGTATCCGCCAGGGCGCGTTGTTCCACTACGCAGGGAAGGATGTCGGCATCTATCGATGCCCTGCCGATCAGAGAAAGCTGATCCCGGGCCAGATCGCCTATTGCAGCTACTCCGTCGCGGCGGGCGCCAATGGCGAGGATTGGGACAATGCCTACGTACAGGCGATGAAATACTCCGACATCCTTGGTCCCGCGAGCAAGTATGTCTTTGTGGAGGAGGCCGATCCGAGGGGCTGGAACCGAGGCTCGTGGGTCCTGAATCCGCATGGCGGGACCTGGGTCGACCCGCTGGCCATCTGGCACAGCCGGGCGCGAAGTACGCTGGGCTACGCGGACGGACATGCGGAGATCCATCGCTGGGTGGACGAGAGCAGCATGGAAATGTCCCGCAAACAGGAGTTCTTCTATCCTATCCCGGCGGGCCAGGGGGAAGATCTGCGGTTCATGATCGGCGGATTCCCCCAGAAGATCACCGATACTTCGCAACCTTGGTGAAACGGCCATCCGGCGTGGTCTCCTTTACAGGTACGTCGGCGAAGAAATCGGGATCTATCGCTGCCCGGCCGACCGAAGAAAGAAAAGCTCGTCCATCCCGGCGGCGTACCGCACGTTCGCCATCGCCGGCGGGGCCAACGGCGAGGAGGGGGGTTCCTACAACAAGGTCAAGCTCTACACGGAACTCAAGAAACCGGCGCTGCAATACATCTTTCTTGT
>DCUI01000201.1:689-39372 GCA_002327785.1 Phycisphaerales bacterium UBA2218 | reverse complement strand
GAACTGCTTGTCCCGGTCCGCCATATCGTAAAACGTCTTGTCTTCCGCCGTCGGCTCAGGCGCGGGTTTGTCCCCGCCATACCGGCCCAGGACGACAATCACCAACACGACGACAACGGCCGCCCCCCCAATCTTCAGCCAGATCGAATTCATGGCTTTCACTCCTTTCTCTGCTGGAACTACCCCCCGGTCGTTTCAGCGACAATTCCGAAAGCACCCTTGCTGCGGGGCCATCTTAGCACGTCCGACCGTCTCACAAAAGAGATTTCGCACCGGCCCCCTTGACGGTCCTGCGTTTGTAGTGACACCGTAAGACGNNACGGGCAAGATGCCCGTGCTACGAGATGCCCTTACGGGCGCACTACGAGCGCGAACAATTGTTTGACACGAGGGGGGCCAAAATCATAGCATAGACAGACGTCTCATGGAGGAGCAGTGGATCGCTTTGAGAGATAAGTAGGCATGTTTACAGGACTTATAGAGGCTGTGTGCGTTGTGAGGTCGGTCTCGCCGGGGAGCGGGTCCGGGGGCGGATCGCTTGTCGTCGAGCTGGGCGCTCCGGCCATGGACTGCCGGCCTGGCGACAGCGTCGCCGTCAGCGGAGTCTGCCTGACCGTCACCGGGTTCCAGGGCACGACGGCAACCTTCGGATTGAGTCCGGAAACGCTGGAAAAGTCCTCGCTGGGAGCCTTGCGGCCTGGCGCGAAGGTGAATATCGAGCGGGCCATGAAGGTGGCCGACCGGTTTGGTGGCCACATCGTGCAGGGCCACGTCGACGGCGTCGGCACGATACGGGCAGTCAGGAAGCTCGGTGAATTTGCCGATATAGAATTTGCCGCCGGGCCGGAGCTGCTGGACCAGATGGTCGTCAAGGGCTCGGTCGCAGTGGACGGCGTGAGCCTGACGATTGCAGGGATGGATCCCGGGAGTTTCCGCGTCGCGGCAATTCCCGAAACACTGAACCGGACCACGCTCGGCAACGCACACATAGGTGCGCAGGTCAATATCGAGGTCGATATCCTCGTCAAGATCGTCCGGCGGCAACTGGAGATCCTGCTGCCCCAGCAGCAGCCACTGACCGTCGAGCGATTGCGCCGGATGGGCTATTGATGAATAGGACCAACGCCAACTCGATCTCGGAGCAGATGGTTATCGGGGTAACCATGGGAGATGCCGCAGGCATCGGGCCGGAGGTGGTGGTCAAAACGCTGGCCGACCCGGAGGTCCGGCGGGCCGCCAAGTTCATCGTTTTTGGCATGAACGAGCAGCTCTGCTATGCGGCGGACCGGGCGGAGATCGAGCCCTTCTGGGGCCGGCATCAGCACGAGAAGATCGGCCGGGAGTACCCCTACAAAGTCGTCGTGGCCGATTACGACGAGTATAGCGTGCCCCCCTGGCTCAAGGAGCCCAGCCGGGTGGCGGGCGAGGCCTCGATCAAGTTCTGCACCGACGCGATTGCCGCCGCCAGGGAAGGTATTATCGACGCCATCGTGACCGCCCCGATCAGTAAAGCAAGTTGGAAGATGGCCGACGCCCCCTGGCCGGGTCACACGGAACTGTTCGCCCAGAAGTGCAAGGCCCCTCGCAAAGCGATGATGTTCGTCGCCGGACCGCTGAAGGTCGCGCTGGCCACGATCCACCTGGGCCTGTTCGAGGTCCGCAACAAGTTCACCATCGGCTGCGTTTTCGAGCCGATCGACCTGCTCAACGACGCATTGAAGGATTACTTCGGCATTGAGAACCCGCACATCGGCGTGGCGGCCCTGAACCCGCACGCCGGCGAGCGAGGCCAGTTCGGCGACGAGGAAGAGCGAATCATTGCTCCGGCCATCCTGCTGGCCCAGGAGCAGGGAATCGACTGCACGGGCCCGATCCCGGCGGATGCCCTGTTCGTCAAGGCCGTCCGCGGCGAGTTCGACGCCGTGGTCGCCATGTACCACGACCAGGGCATGATCCCGGTCAAGCTGATGGACTTCGAGCACGCGGTGAATGTCACGATCGGCATTCCGGTCGTGCGGACCAGCCCCGCACACGGCACGGCTTTCGACATCGCCGGTCGCAATCTGGCGAATCCATCGAGCATGAAGGCCGCCGTCATGGCGGCGATCCAAATGGCCAAGACCCGGCGGTCCCTGGCCCTCGCCGGCGCTACGCCGAACGGCCGAACGGCCAACGGTCTCGCACGCGAGGAGCCGGACGACGCCGCATAACCTGCGAAAACTCGAAGCACGAAATCGGAAACACATTCGAATAGCCGAAACACAAGAGTCAAAACGGCCCCCGCCGGTCCGTCGACCACGTTTCGGTCATTTGGATTTCACATTTGAATTTGTTTCGGATTTCGTGCCTACTTCTCTTGAGATGCAAACGAAACGCCAAATCCAGGAACTGCTCTCTTGTGCCGGCATCGCCCCCAATCGACGGCTCGGGCAGCACTTTCTCGTGGACCTCAACCTGATGCGCCTGCTGATCGATTCGGCCGAGATCGGTCCGAGGGACATCGTCCTGGAGATTGGGGCCGGGACGGGCTCTCTCACGGAGGCCCTCGCCGACAGAGCTGGGCAGGTTGTCACCGTCGAGCTGGACCAGACCCTGGCCGGGATCGCCCAATCCCGACTGGCGAAAGCGGCGAACGTCCAGGTCCTCAACATGGACGCCCTTTCGAACAAAGGCTCCATCGCGCCCGCTGTCGTGGAGGCTGTGGCAGCCGCGAGAGGGAAGGTCGAAAGTAGCACGGGCATCTTGCCCGTGAGTAGCATGGGCGTCCCGCCCATGAGTATCAGGGGCATCCCTGTTCGATCGGGTCGAGGGCAGGCTCTGCCCCTGGATTGCCACGGGCAAGATGCCCGTGATACTCACGGCCGGGACGGCCGTGCTACTGTGGGACCCATAGGACCTGCACCGATTGAACCACCGGTCCTGCTCGTCTCGAACCTGCCTTACGACGTGGCTTCGCCCGTCATGATCAACCTCGCCAAAGGGCCTCTGATCGTCGAGGCGATGTGTGTGACCGTGCAGAAGGAAGTCGCCCAGCGAATGACGGCCTCGCCGGGAGGCCGGGACTATGGAACGCTCAGCATCTTCCTCCAGGCAACCGGCGAGGTCGAGATGCTCCGGACCCTGCCGCCCAGCGTGTTTTGGCCGCCGCCTCAGGTGGATTCGGCGATCGTCCGCTACACGCGCGATGGGCGAAAGAGCCTGCGCATCGCGGACATGGACCTCTTCGGCGCCGTGGTCGGCTTGTTCATCGGCCATCGGCGAAAGATGCTCCGCGCCTGCGCCAGGCAGGCCCCGCCGGAGCTGGGCGGTCGAGACATCTGGCCGAAGATCCTCGAGCAACTGGCGATCGATCCCACCTGCCGCCCGCAGGAGATTCCCCCGCAACAATACGTCGGCATGACCAATCTCTGCCGGCAGGTCCTCCGCAGCCCGTGACCGGTCCACTTGCAGGGCAAATGCACAATCCATTGTGATTCAATAACTTGGAGGAACTCCTATCTCCAGTTTGTAGGAGGGGATTCCGCATCGGCGCTGCGTCGTTCTTCGCCTCGCCGCTGGCGGACTCCATCCCGGCGTGGACCTCACGAGACCTGCGAGATTTGCGGACTTTGGGATTGCATCGGCCCGATTCCTGGGCTATAATGACAAGCGTGGCTCAAGGTGTGTTTTGGGTGCAAATACTCGGTCCGATGGAACAGGATGCCGCCTCCCGGCATCCTGCATGGGTAGGCATTTCTGTCCTCTGGTGGTAGAAGGAGAATCTTCATGAATCGACGTCGCGCGTTTACACTGATCGAACTGCTGGTTGTCATTGCCATCATCGCCCTCTTAATGTCCATCCTCATGCCGGCCCTGCGAAAGGTCAAAGAGCAGGCCAATATGGTCAAGTGTATGGCCAACCTCAAGCAGTGGAATATGCTCTTCGCCATACACCTCCAGGAGAACAACGGCAAGTTCTACAGCGGCGAGGCAACCGGTGGCGGGAACGACGGTTTCATGTGGATTGAACAACTGCCAGCGAAGGAGCAGAGCCGCATTCAGAACAAATTGTGGTTCTGTCCCAAGACCAAGGGGACGTATCAGTCCGCAAGTGGGGTTCCCAACAACAGGGCCTCCATCTACACAGCCTGGGGGATCTTCACCGGCTCCAAGCTTTCTCCCGACGGCATGGCAGGCAGCTATGGGATCAATGGATGGGTGCTTAACGTACCTGCCACGGGCTCCGCGTTGAATGAGGCCCGGACCCGCGCCGACCACTGGAGGACGCCCCAGGTGAAGGAGGCCTCCTATATTCCGTTGATGGCTGAGGCGTTGCGCTTCGACCTGTGGCCCCAGCCCAACCAGGCGCCGGCTACGAACCCGGAAGACACGTGGAAATCCGACAACCACATGGCGAGAACCTGCATGAATCGTCATATTGGGCACATCAACGTCTCCATGTGCGATTTCTCGGCCAGAAAAGTCGGATTGAAGGAACTGTACACCTTGAAGTGGCACCGGAGCTTCAATACGGCAGGTCAGTGGACTCTGGCCGGCGGGGTGAACCCGAATGCCTGGCCCGACTGGATTCGGCCGTTCAAGGATTACTGAGCCTGGAGTAATGCAAGCCCGGCCGGCCCGCCAAAGCCGACCGGGGCCTTATGTGTGGGGGATTGGCTGTCTGACATCTTCGGGAGGCAACGTACTGCCATGAAACGTAAACGGAAGCATCAACGGACGGGGTTCACACTCATCGAGCTGCTGGTGGTGATCGCGGTGATCGCCATCCTGATGTCTGTCCTCATGCCGGCGTTGAACCGGGCCCGCGAGCAGGGCAAGCGGGCCGGCTGCCTGAGCAACCTCAAGAACCTCACGCTCGCCTGGATCATGTACGCCGACGACAACGACGACAAGATCGTCAACGGCGACTCCGGGGAATACGGCATCACGTCCAATGGGCCGTACTGGGTGCTCAGGGACTGGGAATCGTCCATGACGGAGGCCACAAAGAAGCTGGCCATCATGAATGGGGCCCTCTACCCATACACCAAGACCATCAAGATCTACAAGTGCCTGACCGTCGAGAGGAAGAGCGCGACCAGTTACGGCCAGATCAGCCGGCCGGTCCGCACATACTCCATCGCGGACTCGATGAACTGCAAGAACTGGGACAGTATGGGCGCCTCGATCATCAAGAGACGCACGCTGATCAAGGACCCCGCGAACCGTGCGGTCTTCGTCGATGACGGCGGCACGTGCCCCTCTGCCCTGGGCGGGTGGACCGTCTATACGAACCAGTGGAAATGGTGGGACCCGCCTCCGGTCCGGCACGGCGACGGCACGATGTTCTCCTTTGCCGACGGGCACAGCGACTACCACAAGTGGGAAGACCCGCGGACCATCGAGTTTGGCAAGCGCGTACCTCCCACGGCAAACTCCGAGACCCAGCAGGACAATCCGGACTTGGTGTGGTCTTCCCTCGTGGTCTGGGGCCAGGATGCCACCAAGATCCGCTGAGAACCTCGCCGTGTGCTGATGGCATCGCGCATCGGGCAGGGCGCGAGTGAGATGACTGGGGTGCCGGACCGCCGGCGTCGGCGGCTTGACATATCGCGTCGATAGAGGCGTATGTTTGAGGAGCATGCGTGTCATGGACCATCGCAAGGCATTCACACTCATCGAGTTGCTCGTCGTGATTTCCGTCATCGCCATCCTGATGGCCATCCTGATGCCGGCGCTGAAAATCGCGCGCGAGCAGGCCCGCGGAATCACCTGCATGTCGAATCAGCGGTCCCTTGCCCACGCGTACATCATGTACGCGGATGAGAACGACGGCGCCATCTGTGGGGGCATGGCGGCGTACGGCCCCGTCAACCACATCCCCCCGTGGGTGATGCCGCCGCTCGATTACAGCGGCGGCCGCTTCGTACAGATGCCCAGCGGCAACGTGACGATCGAGCAGCGGTATAACGGCCTGAGAGAAGGAGCGCTCTATCCCTATGTTAGGGAGGTCAAGGTCTACCATTGCCCGGGCGACAATCGCCAGAGACTGGGCACGAGCCTCGGGCAAACGCCGGCCTATTGCATCTACCGCAGCTATTCGCTCTCGGACTACATGAAAGCGTACGAGCCTGCGGACCCCAAAAAGCTCATCACCTTCAAGGAGCAGGCGAACAAAATGCTGTTCGTCGAAGAGATTTACGACGGGGCCTCGGGGAACTATAATCACGATGGCTGGTCGTACACGCCGTTCAGCGGCAGCCTCTGGGACCCGCTTGGCATCTTCCACAGCGACGCCTGCACGTTCAGCTTCATGGACGGTCACGCGGAGCGCAAGAAGTGGGACGACAAGCGGACCATCGTCTACTGCACCAGTCGGACCGAGGCGGCGAAGAAGGGCTTCGGCAAGAACCAGGTGTTCAATCCGCCGAACGTGGATCTGGACTGGCTCGACCAGCATTATCCGGGCAAGAAGCACGTCGCCGGCGGATGATCGCAGGCCTGCCCGTGACGGCCGACGCATGCGAACCGAGGGCATCGGGCGTGCAAGCCCAAGTGCACCGATCCGAGAAGATGGGACCATGAGGGAATCGCGGGCTTTTACGCTGACCGAGCTGCTGGTCGTGATCGCCATCATCGCGCTGTTGATGTCGATCCTGATGCCGACGTTGCAGCGGGTCCGCAAGCAAGCCCGGGCGGTTGTCTGCCAGTCCAATCTCAAGCAGTGGGGCACGATCTGGGCCCTGTACTGCGACGACAATCACGGCATGTTCCCGAAGCGGGGCGCGAGGACGGGCCGCTGGATTGACGTGCTGTTCGATTACTACTACAAGGACGAGAAGTTCCGCGTCTGTCCGATGGCGACGAAGATCGCGTTTCCGCAGTTCCCGCCGGGTGCGGAGACCACGACGGAGATCCGAGGCGACGCCTTCACCTCCTGGGGCAAGGTCGGCCAGAACAACGGCCGGCCCGCAGGGACCTATGGCAGTTATGGCGTCAACGGCTGGGTTTACCAGGCTGCCGAGGACCCACTCTACGGCAAGCCGGCCAAATTCTTCTGGAACACCCCCAACGTCCAGGGCGCCGCCCAAATCCCGCTGTTCCTGGACTGCTGGTTCTGGTGCGGATGGCCGGACAACACGGACACCCCGCCCAGGACCGAAAACCCGGCCGACTGGTGGACGGGCGACGACAACGCCATGAACCGCTTCTGCATCAACCGCCATCAACAGGCCATCAACGGCGTCTACCTCGACTACCACGTCGGCAGGATCTGGCTCAAGGCCCTCTGGCGACAGAGGTGGAGCCAACGATTCGACGTCAACTACCCTCAGCCGAACTGGGCGACACAAGCACCCTGGATGGCCTCCTTCAAGGAAGATCGATGATGGATCGTGGATGATCGAAACAGGCCGGCGGGCAACCTGGGTCGTCGATCAACAATCAGCCGTCGTCAATTCACAAGACCGCCGTCTTGTGCCTGTGGCTGTGGCACTCGATATTGACCGCCACGGGCAGCGACGCGATGTGACACGGCGACGTCTCGATGAGCACGTCCAGGGCGGTGGTGTCGCCACCGAGCCCCTGCGGGCCTATTCCCAAAGCGTTGATCCGCTCCCGCAGGTCTCGCTCCATCTGCGCGTAGAAGGCGTCGGGGTGGCGGTCCCCCAGCTTTCGCAGGAGCGACCGCTTGCCAAGCAGGCAACTGAGCTCGAAGTTGCCCCCGATCCCGACGCCCACCACGAAGGGCGGGCACGCATCGGCGCCGGCCCGGCGAACCACTTCGACCACCCAGTCCGCGATCTGCTCCCGGTCGGCCGTCGGCCGGAACATGCGGAATTGGCTCTTGTTCTCGCAACCGCCGCCCTTGGCCATGACCGAAAGCTTCAGCTTGTCGCCCGGCACGACCGAGAGGTGAATGACGGCGGGCGTGTTCGTGCCCGTGTTCGTGCGGGTGTTCAGCGGGTCCGCGACGACGCTCTTGCGAAGGTAGCCCGCTTCGTAGCCGGCGCGGACGCCCTCGTGGACCGCCTCGACCAAGGTCTGCCGGCCCGGTCCGGCCGGCGCGATCTCGACTTCGGTCCCCTGCTCGACGAAGACCACCGCCAGGCCCGTATCCTGGCACAGGGGGATTCTCTCCTGCGACGCGATGTGGGCGTTCTCGACAAGCTGCGCGAGAATCCGGGCGGCGCGAGGATTGGACTCCCGCCGGGCGGCAAGCTCAAGCGCCTCCAGCACATCCGCCGGCAACTCGTGACATGCCGCCACGCAGAGCGACTGAACCGTCTTGCTGATCTCGTCGAATTCGATCTTTCGCACGCGCCTCAGTTCCCCAGGACGCTCAGCTCGAAGGTCTTGTAGGTGACGTTCTCCACGGCGTCCTTGATTCTCAGCGCGATCACGTGCTCGCCCGAACCCAGGTCCTCGGTCAGGATCGTGAAGCTCTCATCCGTCGTATCGAACACGAAGTCGTCCGGCAGCGTGCCCTTCCACTCGGCGTTGCTGTCGACGGTGTAATCCAGCGAGCTAATGGCGCTCAGCTCGTCGGTGATCTGCAGCTTCAGGGTCGCCGCCTTGCCGCTCTTTTCGATCGCGTACTTGCGAATCGTCGGGCCGGTATTGTCCACGACGACCGGCTCGCTGATCCGGCGGCCGGTCAATTTCGTCGCAACCGTATTGCTTCGCACGTCGTCGGCCACGACGCGGATCTCATAGCGGCCGTCCTCGACGGTCTTGCTGTCCCACTCGTAGTTGTCCGCTTCGAGCTCGTCTTTCATCTCGATCCAGGTCGTCCGCCCGATCCGACGGAAGTCCAGCTTGTACACGAGTTTGTCGTCGTTCTCGTCGGAGGCCTTGAAGCTGATCTTGAACGTGCCCTCTTTGCCGGGGTTTGAGAGCCGGCTGGTGTCCACCGTCTCGACCCGCGGGGCCAGGTTCGGCACCGTGCTGGCCACTGCGATTTCCCGGATCAGCGGCGTCTTCTGCCCGTCCTGCGTCTCCAGCACGAGCTTGTACTGGCAGAACCGCCCGACCGGGCATCGCAACTGGATCGGCTCCGTGACCTCCATCAGCTCGGTCCATTCCGAGAACGTCGGGTCGTTCACGTCCTTGACGTTGCCGCTTCGAGAGGCCGCAAGGACCTTGCAGCCGCGAGGGACGTCGGCGTCGATCTGCAGCTTGCCCCACTTGGCGGGCTGGCCCGCGTCAATCAGGTCGGATTGGTACGACCCCTGCGAGGCGTAGCCCGACGACAGGAGCACCAGGCGGGCCGGGTTCGCCGTGCCGATATAGACATCCTGCTCGGAAACCGCCACGGCAGTGATCTGGGCGGCCTTCTCGTCCTCATAGATCACCGCCTGACGCTCGGCGTCAGGGTCCACGATGAAAAGCTGGGCGTCGTTGCCCGAGCCGACAAACACCTTGCCATCCTGGCCGGCCAGGCAAAGGAACACCGCCGGCTCGTTGAAGACTTCGCTGACGTACCCTTGCTTGTTGATCCGGTAAAGGAAGCTGGCGGTCCCGGGCTTCTGGGGGGGCTTGGGCGCGGGACGCTGTTGCGGCGGTTGGGGTCTGCCGGAGGCTGGGGCGCTCGTGTTGGCGATCTTCAGCGTCACAACGCCGTCGCCGGCCCCGGACTTGCCGTCCCCTTCCTTGGCCTCGGGCCGGCCCGAGGTCCCCTGCTGGGCGGCGAACCGCTGCTCGGTCTCCACGATGTTGGCCGCCGTGGCGGTTGCATACAGGAAGCCGCTCTCCCCGGGCGCGCCGTCCACGACGAGCAGCGAGCTGATCTCGGGCTCGTCGCTGTCGTAGAGGACCGTAGCCGTCTTGTTGCGCGGATTGATCTTATAGATCAGCCCGCGGGTGTCGCTGCCGGCGTAGATGGAGCCGTCCCTGCCCGCCGCCACAGCCAGGATATTCTTGTCCGGGCTGTCATACACAAGCTGAGCCACCTTCCCCGAGGGATCGAGCGCGTAGACCTTGCCCTGCGGCCCGGTGCCCAGGTAGATGTTGCCGACATTGTCGATCTCTATGTCGAAGATGTACGTGGCGTCGTTCGGCTCGAAGACCGTCTCCATCTTGCCCGCCTCGTATCGGCAAAGGCGGCACTTGTCGCCGCTGACGCCGACCAGGAGCCGCCCGGCCACATCGACCGCCATCGCAAAAATGTGCTGATTCGTAAGCCGCGTGTCGGTCTTGACCACCTGGCCGGGCTCGTTGGCGTCGGCACCGGTTTCTTTCTCGGGCTCTTCCGTCTTCGGCGGCGATTTCTCGGACGCAGCCTCCGCTTCGAGCGGGTAGATCTTGGAGAGCTTGCCCAGGCTGTACTTGTAGACATCGCCGTTCGGGCTGGTCCCGATGAAGATGGTGCCCCCACTGACCACGATGCTGTTGACGGACCAGACGCCATCGAACTCGGTGGCGAGCTCCTTGGCCGCCCGCCCGAGCTGGATGGTCCCGCGAGAGGTTACGATAACCCCGTCGGTCTTGCCCGCAAGAAGGTCCTTGCTGCTGGCCTGGCGTGTGATCTTGCTGGTGACGGCCGGAACGCCCGAGGTCATCAGGACCACGGCCAGCACAACGACTGCCGACCAGCGATTTCTACGGTGACATCCATTTCTCATGATTACTCCTATGTTTCGCGGCCAGGTTATTTCTCTACCCGGATGGCTATGATTCCCTTGTCGGCGATGACAGTGCCGGTTTCCACGACTTCTTCGATCCACTGCACATACGGAATGGCCGCCACCGCCCGCTTCTCACTCTGGAGAATCAGCGCCTTGGTGCGCGGCAGCTTGGGCAGCTCGGCCTTCTCGAGCATGATCCCGTCCGGCGGCAGGACGAGCAGACAGTATAGCTTGGTTCGACTGACGTTCAAGGCCGTGTTCAGGGCGTCCACCAGCGTCTGATAATTCGTTGCGATGAACCGGTACGGCATCGACTTTCGCAGGAAATTCTCGTACTCGTAGGCGCCGAGGAACATCAGATTGTACTTGCCGGCCGGCAGGTCCTGCGGAACGTGGATTCTGACCTGATGCTTGCGTCTTTCTTTCAGGTAGGATTCGATCACCACGTCGGCCCGGATCTGCTGCCCCGGCTTGACCTTCGAATCTTCAAGGTCCACGGACCAGATATGGGAGTCGATATTCCTGGGGGTCATGCGCATGTCGAACTGGAGTCCCTTGACCGCCGCCCCCCCAAAGGGATTGTTCATCAGCAGGACCAGGGCGCCCGCGATCTCCGAGGCGGGCTCCGCGAGATCCATATTGGCGGACGTATTGCCGAACCGGATCGACTGGCCGTCGTCGAGGTCGATCGCCGCGTGGTATTCGATGCTGTGCTCGGGCGGGAAAGATCCCGCCTGGAACACCGCCCCGGAAATGGCCGACCGCACAAGCGACGCCGTCAACACCTCGTTGCGAGCCACCCGGCAGTTGTACGTGCGGGGCCCGAGGGTGTTGAAACGCTCGACTCGGACGGACAGCGGGATCATCTCCGGCTTGGCCCCGAGACGGCCGAAGACCGCACCCTCCTCATCGGCCGTGATGGCGCCCACGATTTCCGTGCTGGCGCCCAGTTTGAACGACCTTTGGACGCTGGAGACAACCGTGTACACCTTTCCGCCGGCCAACGGAAGATTCGTGGGGCCGTAGCCCAGGAAGCTGTGGCCGAACCCGTAGATGCGTCCATCGCGAACCTCGGTGACCGTCCCGAGCACGTTCATCTTGATATCGCCGGTGACTACGGGGACGGTGAGGGTCGCGCCGGGGACCAATTGCGTTTGACCCTCTTTCGTCTCCTCTGCGCCGCCGCCCAGAGCGGGCTCAGCCATGAAACCCATCGTCTCAAGCTGCCCGGCCACATGCCGGCATGCGTCGGCCGACAGGCCGGAAACAAGCAACGGACACGGCAACAATGTCGCCCCGCCGGCGGTCCCAGCCCTCCCCAACCTCATCGCCGAAAGTTGTTCCGCAGCCTCCGCCAGGTGGATGGGCTTGGAGAAATCGAACGTGAGGGCCGCCATCCCGGAGGAGGCTGCCGGGGCGCCCGATCCATCCATCAGGCCGACCTCGAGCATCTCCCTGATGGGCGTTACACCGTACAGCGGGTCCTTGGAGAAGGTCCAGCCAAAGGCCAACGCCCCCGCCAGGCGCCCATCGATATAGACGGGCGAGCCGCTGCAACCACCCACGGGGCCGGTGTGCCGAAACCGGTCATCCATACCCATGACGAGGATGGCGCTCCTGCCCGGATCGATATCCCTGACGATATCGACGACCTTCAACGCAAACTTCTCGACCCCGGCCTCGCCGTAGTCCGTCAGACAATAGGCATCCATGCCGGGCTTGACCTCATCGACCTTGATGTACCGCTGGGCATCCCAGATCGCATCGATGCGGGCCTGCAGCACGTCGGCCCCCCGGGCGTTGCGGACCGGTGCAAACAGGCAGACCGCGATTGCGAACGACACAACGAACCCCCTCGTCTGTACGACCTTCGCCTTTGGCATTCTATCCATCCCCACTACTTACGTTCCGTCGCCCAGGCCCGGGAGAAAGACAACACAGACACCCTGCGCGCCCAGCTATTCATCGGCGGGTCCTGATGCGCAATGTAAAATTTTAGCGGCGTGATAGTTGCGTTGCAAGGCAAAAGGGCTTCTGTTATCATATGAGTTTGTCTTTTCGGTGGCCCGATAACGTCGGGCCAGGGCCTTGGACGTGGATACGGAGAACGATAATGAAATCGGATCATCGGCATGAGCTGAAAACCAACGAACTGGCGGACTGGCTGGCGAACTTCCCGGAATGGGCGAAGCAGAACCGCACCAACCTCATCGCGGCAGCCGCCGTTGTGGTCGTGGCGCTCATCGTGTACTTCTGGAGTTACTATCGCCGCACGGTCGTGTCGGTGCACAACCAGGAAAGGCTGACGCGCCTGGTCTCACAGGTGCCGGACCAAATCAACGCCGTGATGCGCGCCGCAGCGCAGGACGCCGATCAGTCGTACACGCTGATGCCTCTGTCCCAGGATTTGCAGGAGTTCGCCGAAGGTATTTCGGACAACAACATGGCCGCCCTGGCGCTCATCAAACGCGGCGAGACCCTCCGCGCCGAACTGCACCTGCGCCTGACGGACGTCAGCCGGGACGAAGTGGCCGCACAGATCGCCAAGGCGCAAGCCAGTTACCAGCAGGCCCTCGACCGCAAGCCGTCGAATCCCGCCCTGGCGGCTGTGGCACAGTTCGGACTGGGACTGTGCGAGGAGGAACTGGGCAGCTTCGACAAGGCCGCAGAGATCTATCGCGAGGTGGCGCAAGGATCCCAGTACGCAGGCACCGTCGCACAGGCAGCCGCCGAGTACCGGCTCAAGATCATGGACGATTTCAAGACCCAGGTGGCATTCCAGCCGGCGCCCCCGCAGCCACAGGCGACCGTGCCGACGATCCAGATCCCCGGGATCAGCGCGAGCGCTCCGGCGGTGGTTCCCCCGCCAGGCGATCCGGTCATAGGACCTACGCCCCCCCCTGCAGAGGCAACTCCAACCCCGGTCCCGGCCACTCCTCCGGCGGCCCCCGACGCGAACAAGCCTTCGGGGGGATGAGCGGGATTTGTGATTTATGATCTGTGATCTATGATTTTGAGGAGCACTGCGGATCAGACTCTTCAAATCAACAATCAGGCATCAACAATCATAAATCGAATCGAAGACTGCGATGGATGAACTGCAAGATCTCAGAGGCCGGCCGGTGACGCTGCACGTCGGCGTCGGCATCACGGAACGCAGGCTCGACAAGTACCTCCACGGTCGGTTCCGCAATCTGAGCAGGCACTTCCTCCAGGACGCGATCCGCTCCGGCGGCGTGACGGTCAACGGCAAGCCCGCCAAGCCGAGCCTCAAGCTCGCCCATGGCGACGTCATCGAGATGGTCATCCCCGAGCCGCCGAGCAAGAACATCGAGCCGGAGGATATTCCCTTGGACGTCCTCTATGAGGACGCCGATATCATCATCCTGAACAAGCAGGCGAACCTGATCGTGCATCCCGCGCGGGGCAACAAGTCCGGCACACTCGTCAACGCGCTGGTCCATTACTCCGATCATCTCTCCAGCGGGCTCGGCGAGTTCCGCCCGGGCATTGTACACCGCCTCGACCGCGACACCACCGGCGTCATGATCGTCACCAAGCATGAAGCCGCCCAGTGGAAGATCGCCAAGCAGTTCGAGAACCGCCAGACTCAAAAGACGTACCTGGCCATCGCGCACGGGACCCCCGACCTCGACGCCGACCGGATCGACGCACCGCTCGGCGTCCATCCGCAAATCCGCGAGAAGTACGCCATCCGCCCGGAGATCGGGAAGGAAGCCGTCACGTACTACGAGGTGCTGGAGGCATTTCGCGGGTTCTCGCTGCTGAAACTCGAACCGAAGACCGGCCGGACCCACCAGATCCGCGTGCATCTCTCGCACATCAAGCACCCCATCGTCGCCGACGACATGTACGGCGGAAAGCTCGTCTACCCCTGGCAATTGGCCGACGCCGAACAAGCGGTCGAAGAACCCGTCATCACCCGCTGCGCCCTGCACGCCTGGACGATCGAGTTCCGCCACCCGAGCACAAATGAAATGGTCAAATTCGAAGCCCCCCTGCCCCCCGACATGCAGCACCTCCTCGACCTGCTCCGCCTGTACCGCAGAACATGACGCGCCACGCATCGTGTCAATTTCTTACTCGGATTCCTCGTGATCGTCAGAGTCGTCGGGTACTTTCGACCGCATAGCCGCCGCAATTCGATGTATCTTGCCCCTGTAACGGAGCAGTCTGCCCCATCTGCAACACATATACATCGAGACTCGCAGGGATTCCATGATGTCTTGTGCCCATCCTTCGGTCATGTACAGGAGGATTGAGGACCGTTTCTTTCCAACATGCTTGATTCCTTTCCTCCTCCGTGAAATATGCATCCGTTCTGAGCGATGCCACAGCCGAGATTCTCGTGTACCGTTTCGGCTTGTGTCGAAGTAACTCACCATTCGGTCTAAATTCCGTCCTTGGCTCCCCGACGTTTCCTGTCTCCGGGTCAAATGTGGCGGCGATCGTGTCCTCCCCATATAGCATCCTCTCAAACGGCATGGAATCGTGGATCCACGCACAGAGATGCGTACAAATGACCACCAGATTCAGGTTGCCCCGCCGGAGTCGTCCTGCAGCCTCCAGGAATACTGGTTTTATCAGCTCTTCATCCCACCCCCAGTGTACTCCACCTTGCGGGCCTTCAAGGTTCGGATCATCACCCCTTGGGGTCTTGACCTCGACGATCACACGCCCCTTGGGGTGGATTATCTGGAAATCGCCCTGCCCCTTCTGCGTTGGGGTAACAGTGAAGGAAATCGTCAACCCAAATGCCTTGGCAAAGAAGTATGGAACGAGTAACTCGTTGTGAGTAGCCTTCCAGACAGCACCTCCTCTCCATTGCCGTGAACAGTCTCTGCTTCCGCCTCTGGCGAGCGGGAGTTTACCGCTTTGCGCCTCCAGCATGACTGTGGGGCCGGCGCCAGCAAGGGCACCGGCCCATGCCGTATGGCACCACCGCGGTGCTCGGGTCGCACTCCTGCGTTGCCCTATCCCCCGTGGCGGCAAGCGCATTCTATCAGACCATGCTGGAAACTCAAAGTCGATCCGATCTTCGACCGCGCGTATTCAGGTTCTCCGACCACTCCGATAGACCATGTTCTCGATGCCAAAGGAACTGCGGCGTGCCGAGAGAGTCAGGCCCGCTCAGGAAAGGGCATGAATGCAGGCCTGAAGCGGGTCTGCTCGGGGAGTCTTGCGCTTTTTGGCCTCCAGCATGGTGCGCGAACGAAGCATTCGCTTGAGGGTGTGCGCAGCACTCCTGCTGCTGGAGGCTCCGAAGCGATAAACTCCCGTTGCGCAGCAGCGGACTCTGAATCAGTCCGCCCCATCCTCTGTGGGGAGGTGCGCGCCCCCTTGCCACGAGGATGTGGCGATGGCAGAATCCTTTATTCCTGCGGCAGTCTGGCCAGGTCGCCGTCGGAACCGGCGATCATGAGGATGTCGCCCTGGTAGACCACCGTGCCGGGCATGGGGACGGCAATAATCGGGCCTTTTTCGGTCTTTTTTGCCCGGCTCTCATCGCTGCGCTTGATGAGCACGAGGTTGACGTTGTACTTCTGGCGAAGCTGCAGGTCCATGACGGTCTTCTCGTCGAAGCTGGCCGGCGCTTCGATCCGGGCCAGGCTGTAGCCGGGAGCAAAGTCGATCTTCTCGGCAATCTGCGGGGCAATAAGCTTGTAGGCCCAGCGCTGGGCCGATTCGAGCTCGGGATAAATGACCTCCGTGGCGCCGACCTTCGAGAAGACCTCGCCGGCCATGAGGCTTTCGGCGCGGGCGTAGACCTGCCGGACGCCCATCTGGCGCAGGGTGACCACCGTCAGGATCGCGGCTTCAAAGCCCTCCTGGCCCATGCCGATGATCGCGACGTCCACGTTGTGCACGCCCTGGGCTCGGAGAGCCCCTTCATCGGTGCTGTCCAGACGGACCGCATGGCTGACCTGATCGCGGATCAGATCGATAACCTCGCGATTCTTGTCGATGGCAATGACTTCCGCCCCGCTCATCGACAAGGCAATGGCGAGCTTCTGCCCGAATCGTCCCAAACCTATGACTGCAAAGCGCCTCATGCGGATCGCCCCTGTTTCGTCGGATTCTCCGGTCCGGACTGCAAGACTCGGAATCCGCACTCTTCAATGTCAGATTTCAACTCTCAAATCCCCGGCGTATCAGCCGACGATCACGACCTCCTCCGGATAGTCGTACCGGGCCGGCCTCAGGTTGAAGGTCAACGCCGCCAGCAGGGTCAGCGGCCCAAGCCTTCCGATGAGCATCACCGCAATGATAATCAACTTGCCGGCGTCTGTCAAAGCCGGCGTAACTCCGGTCGACAGGCCGACCGTGCAGATGGCGGAAACCACCTCGAAGGCGATATCCAGCAGGGTGAAATCTCTCGGGTAGTGCGACCGCTCCGTGATGGTCAGGACCATCGTGGCCAAGAAGATCATGGCGATGAACAACACGATGACGGTGACGGCCCTTCGCAGGACGGCGACGCGGATCGAGCGATGGAACAGTTCCAACTCGGCTCGTCGGCGCAGGGTCGCGACGACCGCCGTGAGGACGACGGCCAGGGTCACCGTCTTGATGCCGCCCGCGGTCGAGCCGGGGGAGCCGCCGATGAGCATCAGGAGCATGAGCACCAACTTGCTCGACTGGGTGAGGTCTGCCGTAGGGACACTGTTGAAGCCGGCGGTCCTGGCCGTCACGGATTGAAAGATCGCTCCGAGCACATCGGGCGCCCCGGCCGGCCCGGCCGAACCCGAGAACTGCTCAAGCAACAGAATAGCCGCCGCACCGGACACGATGAGCAAGCCGCTGACGCTCAGCACGATCTTCGTTTGCAGGCGCATCCTGATGGGCGCGTTTCCGGAGAAAAAGAGCTGCCTGCGAACTCGGCGCGTCCAGATCAGCCGCAACCGATCGAAGAACAGGTTCACGAGATTGTAGAGAACCCCGAACCCGAACCCGCCCAGGACGATCAACGGACAAATGACCCCGTAGACCTGCCACTGCCGATTGTAACGGATCAGGCTGTCGCCGAGCAGATCGAAGCCGGCGTTGCAGAAGGCGCTGATGGAATGAAAGATACTGAAGAACCATCGGGATTGCGTCTGGGCGTTCCAGGTCGCAACGTTGTCCCACATCCTGAACAGGGCCAGTGCGCCGCCGGCCTCGACCACAACGGTCAGGACGAAAATGAAGAGAATCGTGCTTCCGATCCGGCTGGCCGTCTCCGAACTGAGCAAGTCCTGCATCGCCACGGTCTCGCGCAGGGTCAGCGCCTGGCCGAGGAGCAAGGCAAAGACGGCCCCAAACACCACGATGCCCAAGGCGCCAAGCTGGATCAGGACCAGGATGACGACCTGGCCCATGAAGGTGAAATCCTTGCCGGTGTTGACCACGACGAGGCCGGTCACGCAGGTGGCGCTGGTGGAGGTGAACAGCGCGTCGATCAGGCGCAAAGACATCCGGCCCGGGGTCGCCTTCGGCAGCATGAGCAGCGCAGCCCCGGTCACAATGAGGATGAGGAAGCTGACCACCAGGGTCCTGCTCGGGTTCCGGCCGGTCGCGGCCAGACGTACCGACAACAGAAAGAACTTGATCGTCACCTCGAACATGAGATAGACCGCGACGGCCAGATGCCGAACACGATACAGCTCAATGTCGCCGAACCAATGCTCGGCCCCGACCACGACCACGGCCAACGCCGCCAACGCCGGGATATCATACCAGTTGGCGTAGAGATACTCTCGCTTGGACTCGGCATTGAGCAGGCGAGTGATGCTGATGCCCACGAAGATAACCAGGACCGCAGTCTGAACACTGAATACGATGCGCTCGGGAATCGGAGGCTCATAGAACCCGAACAGCAGGGCAAAGGACGCCAGGGCGATGATCGACGTGACGGCCCTGACGCCTGCCAGGACCTCCTCCAACGTGTTGTTCCTGTAGGCTATCTTCATAGGATACTTGTTTCTGCCGGCAGAAGCAGGGGCCTTTTTACACCCTTTCGCCACCGACTGCCAGCAAAATCAGTATCAGGCGATGTCGGCCAAGCCGAGGGAGCTGCCGAACTTCGCGATGAGCGTCCGGCGGATGTTGCGGTGCTCCGGTTGCGCCAGCGACGGGTCGGCACAGACCATCTGGAAAGCATGCCTCCTGGCGATCACGAGCAGATCATAGTCGTCGATGATGTTCGCGATCTTCATGTCGGGAAGGCCGTGTTGGCGGGCGCTGAACAGCTCGCCCGGCCCGCGGATTCGCAGATCCTGCTCGGCGATCTCGAAGCCGTCGGCGGTCCGCGTCATGACTTCCAGCCGGCTCTTGGCCACTTCGTTGTCCGTCTCAGCGAACAACAAGCAATAGGACTTGGATTCTCCCCGTCCGATCCGGCCTCGCAACTGATGCAATTGCGCGAGGCCGAAACGGTCGGCGGCTTCGATCACCATGATCGTCGCGTTGGGGACATCGACGCCGACCTCAACCACGGTGGTCGAGACCAGCACGTCGATCCGGCCCTTGCGAAAGCCGGTCATGATCCGCTGTTTCTCGGCCGAGGGCATCCGGCCATGCAACAAAGCCACCTGAAACTCGGGGAAGACCCGCTCGGAGAGCTCCTTCCATGTGTCGGTCGCGGCTTTGATCTCCCTGCCTGTCTCTTCGACCGCGGCGATGCGGGGACAGACGAAATACGCCTGTTTTCTGGCCCGCAGCCGCTCCCGAATGAACGCGTAGGCCTTCCGGCGGTCCTTCGGGTCCACCCATCGCGTGATAACGGCCTCCCGGCCGGGCGGACAGTGCTTGATTACGGAAACATCCAGGTCGCCGAACGCCGTCATCGCCAGCGTGCGAGGGATCGGCGTGGCGGTCATCACTAAGCAGTGCGGGACCCCGTCTTTGCGCAGTTCAGCCCGCTGATGGACGCCGAACTTGTGCTGCTCATCAATGACCGCCAGTCCCAGATGGTGGAACTCGATATCCTTCTGCAACAGGGCAACCGTGCCGACGATGATGTCGATCTCGCCCCGGCGGATTTGCGTGAGGAGCTCTTCGCGTTTCCTACCCGTCAGGCCGCCGGTGAGGAGCACGCGTCGGACCTGGCTGTTCTTGAGATACCGCTCCATACTCAGGAAGTGCTGGGAGGCGAGAATCTCCGTGGGCGCCATGATGGCCGCCTGCGTCCTGTTGGCGATGGCAAGAAGCGCCGCATACAGTGCAACGACGGTCTTGCCGGAGCCGACGTCGCCCTGGAGCAGGCGGTTCATCGGCGTCGTTCGGCTCATGTCCTGGACGATCTCCGCAATGCAGGCGTTCTGGTCCTCCGTGAGCAGGAACGGGAATCGCCTGCGAATTCGGCTGTCGATTTCGTCGGTGAGAACACACGGCGTGGCGGAGGCACTGTGCTGTGTCCGATACCGCCGCAACGCCAGGCCAAGCTGCATCAGGAACAACTCATCATACTTCAACCGCCGCTTGGCTTTATCGAGTTTCTGCTCGTCCGGCGGCATGTGAATCCAGGCGAACGCATCTCGTCGGCCCACCAGGTTGGTCTCCTTCAGCACCGCCTCGTCATAGAATTCGCTCACGAGGTCGTCCAGATGCTCCAGGACGGGCAGAATGATCTGCTTGATCTGCCGGCTGCCGAGCCGCCCGCTCGCGGGATACACGCCGCCGCTGAAGTGTTTCTCGGGCTCCGCGTGCGTCTCGTCGAGCATCATGAACTTCGGGTTGGTCATCTGGAGCTGATGCTTGTAGATCCCCGCCTTGCCCGAGGCCAGAATGAGCTGGCCCAGGCGGACCTGATTGCGCAGATACCCGCCGTTGAACCAGACGATCCGACAGACGCCCGTATCGTCGGCGGCAACCACCTCAAAAATCGGCGGCCGGCGGTATTCCTGATAGTCAATCGACTCCACCAGGGCCAGGATCGTGGCCGGCTCGTCCGGTTTTATCGCGGCAATCTTGATCCGCTCCGGGGCGAAGATCCAGTCTCGTGGAAAATACTCCAGCAGATCGGCGACGGTGCACACGCCCAGTTTCTCAAAGATCGCCGCCCGCGCCGGCCCGACCCCCTTGAGGTACTGCACCGGCATCGAGAGCGTCACGCCCTCCCTGCTCTGAAGCTGCTTTTCAACCACGTCCTGCATATTGACCACGGCATCCGATTCCACGATCTGCGCCGTATCCCATTCTCCACCGGCAATGGCCCCCGGAGTTCCTTCACGGCCATCATTGTACCGACCCAACGCATCGTTTGCCAGCAACCGGCAAAGCGGGCCCGTGCGATGCGTCGTCACTACCGCGCAGGTGGGAATCCATCTCACTCGGAGAAGCCATGCTCGCCGATGAGCTTCACGAAGCGACAGTTGCTGACCTGCCGTTCGATCAATCTTCCAAGGCGTTTTTCAGCGATGGTGAGCTGCTGCATGGAGTCGTGCCCGAGGGGCGCGACCATCACGCCGGCCTCGGCGAGTTGCGTCACAAGGGGCGGCGGAAAGTCCGGCACGGCCGCCGTGACGATGATCCGATCGAAGAGCCGGCGCGCGGGCCAGCCAAGACTGCCGTCGCCGACGTCATACTCGACGTTCACAACGCCCAGCTTCGTCAAGGCCTCTCGGGCGGCAATCGACAGATCAAGGAGCCTGTCCATCGTATAGACCCGCCTGGCCAGGCGAGCCAGAATCGCCGTCTGGTACCCGCTGCCGGTCCCGATTTCCAGGACCTCGCAATCCCGATTCAGCCGTAGGAGCTGTGTCATCAGGGCGACGATATATGGCTGCGAGATCGTCTGTCCGGCCCCGATTGGCAACGGCTGATCGAAATAGGCCCGATCCCGCATCTCCGGCGGCACGAACTCCTCACGGGGTATCTGGGCCATGACCCGCAGAACATCCGGGTCCGTGATGTCCCGCCCCTTGAGATCCCGCTCGATCATCCGCCGGCGGGCTGCTTCGTAGTTGGTATCGTCGCCATACATCACGATGGAATCCCCAACAGGACTGCGCGGCGACGTAGCATACGGATGCCGTCATCCGCTCAACGCTGGATACGTACATTATCCCGCGACAGTTTCAGAGGAACAAGGAAAACCCCGGTCGGATGGCATGCCCCACGATCAGAACAGCAGCTTGACGGCTGCGGCGGCCGCGAGGATCTGCACGAGGCTGTTGAAGACCTTCTGCGGGATGCGCCGCAGGAACACGATGCCCGCCACCGCCCCCAACGCAATGAGCGGCAGCATCAACAGGTCCAACTTGAGCGACTCGCCTGTGATCAAGTCCAGGTTGGCGCTGAACGGGACCTTGAGCCAGTTGACGGCGAAGAAGAACCAGGCGCTGGTTCCGATGAACTCGATCTTGGGCAGCCGCATGGCCAGCAGGTAAATGATCATCACCGGCCCGGCGGCGTTGGCCATCATCGTGGTGAGCCCGGCGATGAAGCCCATCATAGCCGCAAACCACCATTGCCCGGGGATAGGAGCGTTCTCGCCCCCCGCGCGGATCCGCCAGTAGTTCAGGCCGAGCATCGCCAGCACGATAACGCCCATGATCGGCTGGAGCTGGTTGTCCGTAACATAGTCCATGGCCCGCCAGCCGGCCACAATCCCGACGAACGCCGGCGGCAGCAGACGCGCGACATGCTTCCACTCGGCCCGCCGGCGGTAGTAGCCCGCCGCAAAGAGGTCGCCCAGGATGAGCATGCCCAGGAGAATCCCCGTCGATTGGCGCGTGTGCTCGGGGAACGCCATCGCCATCAGCGGCGCCATGAGGATGCCCAGACCCGGGATGCCCGTTTTGCTCACCCCGGTCAGCACCGCGCACAAACCGACAATGCCCCACCCTGTCGAACTCAGATCGAACATGCTCTATCCTGACTCTGAAACAAAGCCGCCCTTTGGCCCGTATGACAAGGGGTGCACTGTACTGGTTTGGGAAGCGTACCGCAATCCGCTTTCCCCTAAAAGAGAACGCTGTGGTGTGCCCAACACAATCTTTGGCCTGTTGCGGCGGATCAAAGGCTTGCCCTTCGATTCGAGGATGGTATCATGACAACCGATTGAATTGCATCTCACCCAATCCCGGAGTGAAAGGAGATACGACATGAGAAAGGAAAAACTTGCGTTTTACTTCCTGGCGGCCCTGTTGGCCGGTTGCGTGCCCGTGGTTTCATTACACCCGCTTTTCACAAAGGACGAGATCGTCTTCGATGAGAAGATCATCGGAGCGTGGGTGGAGGACCCCAATAGTCCGGAGGCAGCGTGGGAATTCTCGCGGCTGGATGAAACCGCCGCGCAGGGTCTGCTCGAATCCTGGAAGGAGGAGATCACCCGGTTCTACCGTCTGACCATCACGGACAAAGAGGGCCACAAGGGGTCGTTCGCCGCATGTCTGGTCAAGCTGGGCGAGCACAGGTTCCTCGACGTGTTTGCCGACCGATTCCCTTCCGGCGAGGAGGATCTCGAGAAAGAAAAGCTCCTCTACAACACTCTTTTCTTCCTGCCGGTCCATACCTTCCTCAAGGTGGACTTCGCGGGCGAGCGGCTGGTGCTCCGCAGGACGGATGACGACCGGTTCGAGGAACTGATCCAGGCCGATGCGGACGCCGTGAAGCACGAAATAATCGACGATCGCCCCATCCTGACGGCCTCCACGAAGGACTTGCAGGCATTCGTCGCCAAGTACGCCGGCGACGAGCGGCTCTTCTCGAACGACATGACCCTGAGCAGAAAGGCCAAGTAGCCTCACTCTTATCGGATGTCAGGGAATGGATCGAGTGGGTTAGGTGGAAGCGTTGCCGGGCCGCGAGTGTTCGTTTGCGTTTGCAGGGTGGTTTTGAGGTTCTGGCGATGTGTTGGTTTTCTATTGACACCGGGCTCATACGGGTCATAGAATGAAGCGAAATCGTTATGAAGAGGAGAACGCATGGAGAAATGGCTCAAATGCACGATATCCCCCGGGCAGTTCACCGGAGAGTTCGCCGTTCATGGACAGATGTTTGATGCAACGGAGTTCTCCCTATTTGCCTCACGGGACGATCTTGAGTTCGTGGAAGAACCAACCCCCGACAAACCTGTTTCTGGCTTCATTCGGGTAAAACCCGCCGCGAGAGAGGACGATCTCTTATTGGTGAGTCTGCCTCGTCCAACATTTGAGAACGGGCGCACCATCACCGTCAAAATCAGCGAAACGAAGTGAGTCTCTGATGATTCTTTCGAACATAGAGATTCACAGGGCGCTGGACGAAGGACGCCTGATCATCGACCCCGAACCGATGCCTCGCACAAAAGGAATACGTGACAAGTACTGCCCGTATGACTCCCATACCGTCGATCTCAAGCTTGGGAGTGAGATCACAGTGCCCAAACCAGGCGCATATGCCTATGACTTCCTAGCACAGGGCAATATTGCCGACCTTATCGCGAGGAACTCGGAGAAACACACACTGACACCTAACCGGCCCAACTACCTGAAGCAGGGCGAGTTCATACTCGCCCAGACCCTGGAGACCATCAAACTCCCCACATCCAAAGGTCCCCCGTACTTGGCCGCTCGCATTGAAGGAAAAAGCAGTAGAGCTCGATGTGGTCTCTTGATACACTTCACTGCCCCGACGGTCCATCCTGAGTGGAGCGGGCCACTTACGCTCGAGATCATAAACCTCGGCAAGACAACGATCATACTCCATGCCGAGATGCCCATAGCTCAGTTAATTGTTGAACAGGTCATGGGCGAGATCAAGTCGAATCCAAGCCAGTTTCAGAGCCAGACAACCCCAGAGGGGACTACATAGTCATTGCAGCACACTCAGAATGGTCTCGCCTGAGGCGTCTTGTGAGAGTTGCCCAGGCGTTTATGGAAGGTCATTGAATGGTTGGTGATCCAAAGGGAGCGGCTGGGCCGGCGCCGGCCGAGCTGATCCGCTTCGGCGAGCCGCGCCGGTACCTGGTGAACATCGATTCGATCTCGACGAGCCAACTCTTCGCCGACTGCGTGATCGTGGGCGGCGGCGCCGCCGGACTGCGGGCCGCCATCGAGGCCGCCGACCGCCGCAACGGGGGCCCCCAACGCGAAACAGGGCGTTTGGGGAACCCCAATGTCATCGTCGTCTGCAAAGCGGGACTGGAGGAGAGCAACACCTGGAACGCCCAGGGCGGCATCGCGTCCGTGCTCCGGGAGGACGACACGTTCGAGGCGCACGTGGCCGACACGCTCCGCACGGGCGGCGGGATCGCCGATCGGGTGGTCGTGGAACAGGTCGTTCGCCAGGGGCCGGAGCTGGTCCGGCAGTTGCAGGAATGGGGCGCCGGTTTCGACCTCGTCGACGGACGAATCGACACCACGCTCGAAGGCGGCCATTCGCACGCTCGCATCCTTCACGCGCACGGCGACGAGACGGGGCGGGCCATCGCCGAGACGCTCATCCGCAAGGTCCGGAGCAAGGCGAACATCCGCGTCATCGAGAACTTCTTCACGATCGACCTGCTCACGGACAAAGAGAATCGCTGCATCGGCATCCTCGGATACAGCAGAGACAGCGGCCTGCAGATCGTCTGGGCAGCCAACACGATCCTGGCCACCGGGGGCGGCGGCCAGCTCTACCGCGAAACGACCAATCCCGCCGTCGCCACGACGGACGGACTCGCGATGGCCTATCGGGTCGGAGCGATCTTGCGCGACCTGGAGTTCGTACAGTTCCATCCGACGACTTTGTACATCGCCGGCGCGTCCCGCGCCTTGATCACCGAGACCCTGCGCGGCGAAGGCGCCTATCTGCTCGACACGAAGGGCCGACGGTTCATGGCGGACTACGACGAGGCCGGCGAGCTGGCCCCGCGCGACGTGGTGAGCCGGGCCATCCTCGCCCAGATGCGCAAGACCGATGCGACGCACGTCTATCTCGACGTGAGGCACTTGGACAAGGAGTATTTCGCCAGGCGATTCCCGCTCATCAGCGACCTGTGTGAGAGCTTCGACATCGACGTCAGCCACGACCTGATCCCGGTCCGGCCGAGCGCTCACTATATGATCGGCGGCGTCAGGACCGACGCCATGGCCCGGACAAACATCGAGAACCTCTATGCCTGCGGCGAGGTGGCCTCGACGGGCCTGCACGGGGCCAATCGACTCGGCAGCAACTCGCTGCTGGAAGGCCTCGTGTTCGGAACGCTCGCCGGCCGGGCGGTCTCGACGAGCGAGCCCAGCGACATCACGTCGCTCAAGCACCCCGCGATCCGGTACAACATCCCGGCTTCCGACCGCAGCCGACTGGACACGGCCGACGTGCGCAACTCGATGCGATCCCTGATGTGGCGCAACGTCGGCATCACGCGAAAGGCCCAGCCGCTGGCCGAGGCCCAGGAGATCATTCGATTCTGGCATCGCTACGTGATGGACAAGGTCTTCGATACGCCGGAGGGCTGGGAATGCCAGAACATGCTCACAACCTCGCAATTGGTCGCCCACTGCGCGGAGCTGCGCAAGGAGAGTCGCGGCGTGCACTATCGCATGGACCACACGCAGACCGACGACAAGCGATTCCGCAAGCACACCGAGATCATCCGAGCCGGCTGATGTGACAATGCATGGGACGAACAGGACCGATGGGACTCATCGGACCCATAGGGCTTCGCCTGTTGTGAATGCTTCGTACGCCGGGCACCCTGAATGGTCGCGACGGCAGGCAACGTCAGCGACGTGAACAGCCGTATCCGATGGTCCATCCACTCCTCACGGGAGACCTTCAGCTCGACCTCGGGACCGTACAGACCTGCGTTGAACCGTGCCAGAATGTAGTGGCGAAATTCAGCCATCTTCCTCCGGCTGGGGCAACGCCAACGGGTCCTGCCGGCCGGCCCGGTAGAAGTGGATCTCGATATCTTCCAGCGTGGCGATCCCTTCCTGGACCACTGCATCGACGACTTCCAGAAAGCCCCGGATCTTCTCCTTCGTATCGACGATCTCGATTACGATGGGCAAATCCTGCGAGAGCCGCAGGATCTTGGCCGTGTGCACCCGGCTGTGCGCGCCGAATCCCTCCAGCCCGCGAACCACCGTCGCGCCGGCCATGTGATGCTCGCGGGCTTTTCGCACGATCCATTCGTAGAGCGGCATCCCGTCATGCCGGTCGCTTTCACCGATAAAGACCCGGAGCAACCGTCCTTCTTTCGGCAGCATAACTCACCCCTTCAGAGTCGATAGCCCATAACCCAACGCCACCGCGCCGAGCCCGAGCAACAGGTGCAGCCCGACGTATAGAAAAACTCCGAGCATTGCCCTGCCGCGGAGCAGCGCTATCGTCTCGTAGCCAAACGTGGAAAACGTCGTGAATCCGCCCAGCAGGCCGAGAAACAGAAACAGCCGCATCGACGGACTGAACAGGCCGGCGCTGTCCGTCCAGCCGCCCAGCAAACCGATCGCGAAGCAGCCCAGAACGTTGACGCTCAGCGTCCCGTAACCAAATGTGGGCGAGTCCGCAAACCCCTGAACCCATCCTGAAACAAGGTATCGAAGGATCGACCCGATGAATCCCCCGAGCCCGACTATGATGATCTGTCGCATGCACAATCCTCAGACAAAGGCGCCGCACGAATCGCCGGCGCAGTGTAGAAACCCTGGAACGCCCCGTCAAGTCGGATGGATGCCATTCCGTCAGAATGAGCGCGAACCACGGTGGAAAAAACAGGCCCAATGCGGTACAATTGCGTATAGTTGGGAACAGCGTTCTTTGAAATCATCGGTCATCTCGGTCGCTCATCAATTCCGAGGTCGGCCGGGCGGTCGCTCCGCCTTGCCCAGCGTGAGGCGGGGAGGAAAGTCCGAGCAGGACAGCGGGCCCTCAAACGCGGAACACTGCGTTTGGGGACCCCAGGGCACGGTGGTGGCTAACGGCCACCGGGAGCAATCCCAGGGAAAGTGCCACAGAAAATACACAGCCGATGGCCCGCAAGGGCTCAGGCAATGGTGAAATGGTGCGGTAAGAGCGCACCGCGGCGGCGGCGACGACGCCGGCAGGGCAAACCCCACCGCCTGCAAGACCAAGCAGCCGGTCGGCGCCACGGCCCGTTGGACCTCGCGTCCGCAGGGCCGGCCGTACTCGGCCCGGGTACCAGCGGCTCCGGCCGCAGGACCGGCGGGTAGGTCGCATCCCGCAACCCAATGCGCTTCGGCGCGGCGGGCAGGGAGAGCCAGTCGGCAACGACTGGTCCAGATAAATGACCGCCACCTGCCTTACGGCGGGAACAGAACTCGGCTTACAGACCGACCTCGGAATTGATGAGCGACGGGCGATGATCGATGGTTCCATTCCCCATCCGGAGAACGGGCTGCATGTTGTCCCTCTGCCAACTCCCCTGCCCTCTCTGCCCACCTGCCTCGCGCTGCGAACCGCGCACCCGACGGAGAAGACGACGTGCTGCTTAAGGAACCGCCATTTGTGACTGTCCGTCGTTCACCGCAGGGTTGGAAAAGGGACAGACGAGAGAATTCGCAATGGAATGGTAGGCTCTTACGTTATTCGTAAGGATTTCTGTTCAGACAAGCTTTTTTCGTCGCCATGGCACGCTTGACCGTTTAGGATATGCGTTGGTCGTCTGAAAGTTCCTTACTCGGAGAAACAAGATGAGCTCTCACAGACTGACGATAGGGATACCCAAGGAAATCATGTTGGGGGAAAGGCGCGTTGCTGCAACCCCAGAGACGGTGAGAAGACTGGTGTCGGCCGGGGCAACGGTGGTTGTGGAAACCGGGGCGGGCGCCGGCTCCTTTTTTGCCGATGACGAATATCGGGCGGCCGGCGCGGAGTTGTCACCTGATGCAGAGGCGGTCTTCGCCAAATCCGATCTCATCCTGAAGGTAAAAGAGCCACGGTTTTCGGATCAGATCGGCAAGCATGAAGTCGATCTGATGAGGGAAGGGCAATGCCTGATCACTTTCCTACACCCGGCTTCTCCCGCCAATCACCCCACGATTCGAAAATTAGCGGCAAAAGGAGTCACTGCCCTAAGCCTGGATTCCATTCCAAGAATCTCCCGAGCGCAGACGATGGACGCACTGACATCCATGAGCACGGCCGCCGGCTACAAGGCGGTGCTGATGGCAGCCAACATGTTGCCGATATTCGTGCCGATGATCAGTAGCGCCGTTGGCACGACCCAGCCTGCAAGTGTCCTCGTGATTGGGGCAGGAGTCGCCGGACTCCAATCGCTGGCGACCGCCAAACGGTTGGGAGCCGTCGTATCCGCAGCGGACATCCGGCCGGATGCCTGTGAGCAAGCGATGAGTCTGGGCGCGAAGATCATCGATCTGCAAATCCCCGCCGAAGTCGCGGTTGGCAAGGGTGGATATGCGATGAAACTTCCTGAGAAATGGTTGGTGAAGGAGCAACAGGCCTTGCGCCAAGGCGTGAGTTCAGCGGACATCATCATTCTGACCGCCCTGATCCCCGGGAAAGTGGCGCCCATCCTGATTACCGAGGAGATGGTGAAGTCGATGAAGACCGGTTCTGTGATCGTGGACGTGGCGATCGATCAAGGTGGCAACTGCGAGATTTCCGAGGCGGCAAAACTCGTCACGAAGCATGGTGTCAATATAGACGGAACCCTAAACATACCGAGCATGCTTCCCCGAAGCTCAACGTGGATGTTCGCGAGCAACGTGTACAATCTGGTCGTCTACCTGATCAAAGAGGGCAAGGTGAATCTGGATACGGATGATGAAATCATCGCCTCTTCACTCGTTACCAAGGATGGCAAAATCCTCCATGCCGGCGCACTGGAAGCAATGACTCCACAGTGAGAAAGCGATGGGAAAATGAAAGATTGGCTGTCTCCCGTTCTGTTCATCGTCATGGCAATGGTCGGTCATCGCCTTATCCGTGATGTACCCAGTCTGCTTCATACCCCCCTGATGTCGGGAATGAACGCTTTGTCGGGAGTTACGATTTCCGGGGCATTGATCGCCACGGCCTTTGCGCTCGGCACCGGGTGCCGGTTCCTGGGGGCCGTCGCCATCGTTCTGGCCACCATCAACGTCGTGGGGGGCTTCTTGGTTACGGACCGCATGTTGAAGATGTTCAAGAAGTAGAGATTCCAGGGAAAGTCCATGTCCGTGATCTCCACCATAATCGACTCGGTCTGTATTCTCGGGATCGTCTTATGTATAAGGCTCATGAATTCCCCCAGGACCGCCAGAGCGGGGAACCTGCTGGGGGCTGCCTGCATGTTCATCGCAATCGTCACAGCGATGATCAGTAACAACGTTGTTTCTCTGAATATACTTTGGATCTCCCTGGTTGTGGGCGCGTGTATCGCCTGTTTTCTGGCGTTGCATGTCACCATGACGCGCATTCCCCAGTTGGTGGCTCTATTGAATGGTTCCGGGGGAGCGGCTTCGGCACTCGTTGCTTTCGTTGTTCTCACCGGCAGCAGCGCCGCTCTTTCCGGTATCGCAAGATGGACCAGTGATATTGCCTTGGTCATAGGCAGTGTGACATTGGGCGGCAGTCTTGTCGCAGTGGCAAAACTGGATGGAAAGATCACTCCGCTTGCGATCATGCTCAGAGGTCATTTCGCTCTTACTCTCCTGACACTGATCGGAACCGTACTGCTTATTCCGCTTGCCGTCATCAGCTCTTCCGGCACGGCGGTATTTCTTTCGGTTCTTTTGATTCTGATGAGCTTGCTGTTCGGCGTTCTTTTTTCGATTCGCGTCGGGGGCGCCGACATGCCGATAGCCATTTCGCTACTGAACTCTCTATCGGGCGTCGCGGCGGCAACCGTTGGCCTGGCGATGTCGAATTTGTTCGTGGTCGCTGTCGGAGCGATCGTAGGCTCGGCGGGTCTCCTCCTGACACAAATCATGTGCCGCGCGATGAATAGCAGTCTCCGAAAGGTCGTAATGGGCAAGACCTCTTTATCAACAGCAGGACAGACTGCCTCGGGCCTGGCAGGCCAGGATTCCTCCCCGCAAACATCCCACGCACCACGAACAGAGGAAGACACAGCCACTGCCCTGAATCGAGCCACGGCGATTCTCGATGCCGCCAGGAAGATCATCATTGTTCCCGGTTACGGCATGGCGTTGGCCCAGGCCCAGGCCCAGGTCAAACAGTTGCTCGCCCTATTGGAGGCAAAAGGCAAACAAGTCAGATTCGCGATTCATCCCGTCGCCGGCCGTATGCCGGGACACATGAACGTCTTGTTGGCGGAAGTGGAAGTCCCCTATGATAAATTGTGCCCCATGGAGGCGATCAATCCTGAATTCGCGGAAACAGACGTCGCCTTGGTGGTGGGCGCGAATGACGTGGTCAACCCTGCTGCCCGGACCGCGGAAGGGACCCCTATTTACGGAATGCCGGTGCTGAATGTGGACGAGGCAAGTTATGTAATCATTTGCAACAAAGATGCCCGCCCTGGGTACGCCGGCGTGGACAACCCGCTGTATGTACCGAGGCAGAATACCATCGCGCTTTTTGGTGATGCCGCAGAGACCCTTGGCACTCTTTTGGAAAAATTACGGTAGAGGCAATCCTATGCAGCCGGATCCACTCGATTGGAAAATAATCAATATCTTGTCACAAAAGTACATTCCCAACAGTACTGTTGCCAAGAAGCTCGGCGTCACCGAAGGGACAATCCGTCAAAGAGTGAAGCGACTTCAGAACGGCCGCGTTCTCAAAATCCGGGCATTGCGCGACCCCGACATTCTGGAAAACCAGCAATTGGCCATCGTGGCCGCAACACTGATTGAAGCAAAGTACTTGGACAAGAAAGCTCAGGAGATCTCCCAACTGGAAAACGTGTTGTCGGTTTCGATCGTATCGGGCCGATATGACTTCCTGATCGAAGTCCTGGTGGAATCCAATCGAGGCCTGGTCAGTTTCTTGACGGAGAAACTCTCTACCATTGAGGGAATATCCAAGACGGAGACGTTCGTGATACTGAAAAGCTACGAGAAGTGGGTGTAGCTGCCTTCTGTGAAGAGCGGAGCAAACGTGTAGCGCCCGGCGAACTCGCCGAACCACTCGACCGCCGCGAGGGCCTGCCCTGTCGATGCTCTATGCACGGCGCGTGTCGCCCGGTATACTTGCCGGCAGTGGCGTCCTTCAGGCGGAATCAGAGAATGCTGCGGGAGCTCGGTGGAGATGGCAACATGAGCATGTGGGCGAAGTCGGCGATCGGCGAAGCGAATCCTCAAGCTACAGGGCGGATGCGCCCCGGCCTCTTGGCGTTGGCGGCCGCGTGTCTGTTCGGCGTGGGCGGGCAGCATCTGAAAGCCGGTTCTTCAGCCCCGGCCTTCAATGAGTATCGGTTCGATGGGACCATCTCTCGCGGGGTGCTGGAGAACTAACTCGACCGCTCCGTCACGATGGCGTACTTCTTGGTCCCAGGGAAGCCGGGAGGTCAACAGCGTGAAGATCCCTGCCTGGGTCTTCACCGACTTCGGCCTGCCCGTCGAGGACAGGACGTTCTCCTACGACGCCATGCTCAACAAAGACGGCAAGCTGGTCAATCACTGGGGCCGGGCCAGCGTTCCCGATGTCACGAGGCTTGAAACCCAACTGTGGTTCTACTGCCTGGCGGGTTCCTATATCGACCTGGGTTGCGAAGCCCTCCACGTGGGGCAGGTCGCGCTCATCGGCATGGCCGATTCGGGCCTGAAGGAGTGGCCGCGATTCCTGGCCCGAATCCGCGCCTACGCCAAGACCCACGCCCGCCGGCGCCTGGTCCTGATCGACGCCCACGTGCCGACGTGGGGCATGATCGTGGACGGCGTCAGCCTCCTGGATTTCAACTCGTTTCCGATGCGGATCAAGGAAGTTCTGGAAAAGCCCTACGAGTCGATCCTCGAAGTAAACCACCTCGATGCCATGTATAAAAAGAGCAAAGGCTGCATCTCGCCCAGTGGGTGGCGTTGCGAGAGCCTGCCGTACCTCGTGGAGTTCGACCACTACGGCCGGAGCCGAACCCCCAACGTCGCCAACCTCAACTCCCACTTCGTCTGGGGCTGGGACGAGATCTCCTGGTTCTCGCTCCAACCCGAAGACTACAGGAACAAATGGCTCGCATATGCCTACAACTGGATCAAAGAAACCGATCCCAACGGCCACCTTCAAATGCCGGTGAGCCGGATGATCACCTGTCCCAACAAGTCTCTCGGCAGCTACCGAGCCAACACGAGGAGCCCGGCCTGTCCCATAGGATATTCTCAGGAAGAGACGATCAAGAAAATATGGAACAGCGGCAATGGAGGGATCTCAGCCCGTCAGCCAGGCCTTCCGGTTGAACCTGTGCCGCCGATAACCCGTATCCCGGCAAGACTCCGACCCTCTTGATTCAGCCGCCTTCACTTGTTCAGCAAGACCTGATCGAACAGGACGCCGTTCTGGTCGATGGCCTGAAGCTGGAGCGTCTTGCCACAGACGCTGACGATCACGAAGTGATGATCGCGGTGGACCTTGGCGGTGAACCAGGAGCGGGTCGGCGCGTAGTTTTCCAGCCCGCCGCCGGCCCCGCCGGCCTGGACGTAGATCACGCCTCGCGTCGGATCGGTCCGGTTCTCACGAATCGGCCAGGTCCGCTCATAGTCGTGGATATGGCCGAAGAAACAGATGTCCAGCCCGTGCTTTTCGTAGAGAGCGACCAGCGGCCGCAGCTTCAGATCGCCGCGTGGCGACTTGCCCTTCCAGGTGTCCCCGTAGTCGTTTTCATCCGAGCTGTACGGCGGATGATGGTGGACGGCAAATTTCCACATCGCCTTGGACCTGGCGAGTTCCCGATCGAGCCATTCGTGCTGCTCGCTCCCCGGGCCGACCTCGCGTTTCGTATCGAGCAGGAAGAACTGGGCGTTGCCGTAGGTGAAGGTGTACCGATACTCCGGGGCCGGATTGCAGATGTACCGGTAGTAGTTCGCGTGGTCCTGGTCGTGGTTGCCCAGGATGGCGAAGATCGGCACCCGGCTCATCAGGCCGTGCGCCGGCCTGAGGAATTCATCGGTCCATTGCTCCTTTTTCGGTCCCTCGCCCACGATGTCCCCGGAGTGGATCACGAAGTTGGGTCGTTCCGCGAAGACCAGCTTCGAGATCTTGCCCCAAATGGGCGGATTCGTCTGCGTATCGCTCACGACGCCGAAGGCATACGCCGTCCGTTCTTCGACCGCGGTTTGAAAGCTGTAGACATCGCTGACGGATTCACCCCCTGCAGCAGTCTTGGAAATAACCCTGTAGAAATAGTTGGTCTGCGGCTTGAGGCCCTCGATCCGCACCTCGTGCATCTCGCAGTCCTCTGCCCCCGCGACCCGGCTCGCCAGCGGCGTCTCTTCGCCGTACTCCACCAGCGACGTCGCCTTCTCCGTGGTCTCCCACAGGATCGTAATGCCCGTCTTCGTCGCATACTGGAGGTAGGGACCCGAACTGATGATGGAGGGCGCCGGAGGGATCTGGGCACTCGATGCGACCGCCAGAAACAGGGTGAATACAAGGGATTGTTTATACGTCGGAGTCATCGCTGCATTCTTGTCCAAGACATTCTCCTTTCCATGTAGACCATGACGGCTCACGCCCCGCGCCCGGCGTATCTGGGGGTTCCGCGAACACCGATCTCAGGACATGAGCATAGGGACAAGCCAGACCGAATACAATAGAGAATTGGTCAGAATCAGATGAGGTTTTCGGGAATCGATCCATTCGTCAGAGATGTTCCAGACTTCCTAAAGGTATTTCGACCCGCAGACCTGGATGGGAATCCCGGGAACGATGTTTGGAACAACAAGAAACAACCACTTCACTGCGAGGGCCCTCATTGCGATATGCCCACATGCAAGACGCAGGAGGGTACGTGTTTCCTTGAAGGACGACCAGCATGCAGGTATGCATCGCCGATTTATCGTGCTTGACAAGGCTTATTACATGGCTTAGATTAGTAGTTTTCGTAGGTTTCCAGACGAGGAGTGCCAAGCTGTGTCGGAGCATGTGGTAACGCGGTTTGCGCCGTCGCCGACGGGGTATTTGCACGTCGGGGGGGCGAGGACCGCACTATTCAACTGGCTGTGGGCCCGCCGGACGGGCGGACGGTTTATCCTGCGCATCGAGGATACGGACCTCAAACGCAACACCCCCACCGCCACCCGCCAGGTGATGGAGGATCTTCGCTGGCTGGGCATCGACTGGGACGAGGGCCCCGAGGCCGGCGGGCCGAACGGGCCGTACCTGCAATCCCAGCGGCTCGACATCTATAATCGCTACGTCCGCCAATTGCTCGACCAGGGGCGAGCGTACTACTGTTTTGAAACCGGCGAGGAGCTGGGCGTCATGCGGGCCCGGGCCGAGGCCCAGAAAAAGGGCTTCGTCTACCGCCGGCCGGAACGTTTGCCCACGGAGCAGGACGCCGAAAAGGCCCGCGCCGAGGGCCGGGATGTAACGGTCCGTTTCGCCATGCCCCAGGATGGGCCGATTGTGGTCCGCGACGTCATCCGCGGCGAGATCACATTCGACCCGGCCGAACTGGGCGACTTCATCATTCAGAAGAGCGACGGCTTCCCGACGTACAATTTCGCGGTGGTTGTCGATGACTACCTGATGCAGGTCACGCACGTGCTCCGCGGTCAAGAGCACCTGATGAACACGCCGAGCCAGAAGGCCCTGTGGGAGGCCCTGTTCCCGGACCGGCCGGTGCCGCAATACGCCCACATGTCCGTCACGGTCAGCGACAGTGGCGGCAAGCTCTCCAAGCGGGAGCGGCCGCAGACGCTTCGCACCGCCATCGCCGCGATGAAGGACATCGATATCGACGAACTGGCCCAGGTTGGCGGCATTACGGCCGACGAGGTCCGCACGTTTCTGGCGGGCGACACGACGCCGGACATGCCGGCGATCGATGCGATGGCTGAGCACCTGGGCGTGCACTTGCCCGAGATCAACATCGTCGATTTCTTCCGCAGCGGGTATCTGCCCGAGACGATGGTGAATTTCCTGGCCCTGCTGGGCTGGAACCCCGGCGACGAGCGGGAGATCATGACGCGCGATGAGTTGATTCGCTCGTTCGATATCTCACGCCTCACCAAGAGCAACAGCCTGTTCGACCGCAGAAAGCTGCTGGCCTTCAACACGGAACACCTGCGCATGACGCCGCCGGAGCGGGTCCTGACGTGCTTCAAGGCCTATCTCAAACATGTCGATTCGCCCGTTCTGAAGGCCGACGATGCGATGCTCGCGAGAATCCTCAGACTGTGCGATGGGGCCAGAACGTTCGAGGATGTCGAACACAAGAGCGCGTTCATCTTCATCGACGACCAGGCAATCGAGTTCGATGACAGAGCAGTCCAGAAGGTGCTCATGAAAGACCACGCACTTGAGATTCTCAAGCAGGTGCGAGACGAACTGGTTGCTTTGGCGGAGTTGACTGAACAGGCCATCGAGGAGATGCTCCGCCGACTGGCGGAGGCAAGGCAGGTGGGCCTGGGCAAAGTGGCGCAGCCGCTCCGTGTGGCCCTGTGCGGCACGACGATCAGTCTGCCGATTTTCGATTCCGTCCAGATGCTGGGCAGGGAACGGACGCTCCGGCGGATCGATCTGACGCTCGAAAGGTTCAGAACACATGGCTGATGTGAGTATGCCGCTGCTGGTCACAGGATCGATTGGGATCGACACGGTCAAGACGCCGCACGGCGCCAGCGAAAGATGCCTGGGCGGTTCTTCCGTCTACTTCACTATGGGAGCGAGTTTCTTTTCGCCGGTCCGGTTCGTCGGTGTTGTGGGCGACGATTGTCCCTTCGACTTGGCGGAGGTCTTCAAAGGCCGAGACGTCGATCTGCGGGGTCTGGAGATTCGACGCGGCAGCAAGACCCTCGTCTGGCACGGAACCTACCATGAGAATATGAACGACAGGACGACCGACCTGATCGAATTGAACGTCGTGCAGGAGGCCCCGCCGAAGGTCCCGGAGGTGTTCCGGGACAGCAAGTTCGTGTTTTTGGCCAACACGGCGCCGTCGCTTCAGATCGAGCTGCTCGAACAGGTGGCCAAGCCGGTGTTTGTCGCAGCCGACACGATGAACCTGTATATCAACGGCTACCTCGACGACCTGCGAAAGCTCCTGGGGCGGATCGACTGTCTGATCCTCAACGACGAGGAGGCCAGGCTTCTTGCGGGGCATTCCAACCTCATCAAAGACGCCGAGGTCATCCTGGCGATGGGACCCAGGATCGTCATCATCAAGAAAGGCGAGTCGGGCTCCCTGATGTGCTCGGCCGACGGGCACAAGTTCATCCTACCCGCCTACCCGGCCACCGAGGTCCGCGACCCGACCGGGGCGGGCGACAGCTTCGCCGGTGGGTTCATGGGCTACCTCGCCCACATTGGCAGGACGGATTTCGCGGCGCTCAAGACCGCCGTCGCCTATGGGACGGTCGTCGCGTCATTCACGATCGCGGATTTCTCGCTCGCCGGACTAACGGCGATTGCCCGCAAGGACATCGACAAACGGTTGCAGATGCTCCGGGAGTTCACGTGTTTCTGATTGGACTGACAAGCAATGCGTTGTTTCATCGCCATTGACGTCCCGGATGAGATCCGGGCTGAGTTGGCCGACCTGCAGAAAGAGCTGGCCGGCTGCGTGGACATTCGCAAAGGCGACGTGAAGTGGGTCGAGCCGGAGGGCATGCACCTGACGCTCAAGTTCCTGGGCGAGGTCCCGGACCAGCAGATCGTCGATGTCTGCAAGATCGTCGAGACTGTCGCGAAGCGGCACGATGCGTTCGATTTTTCCGTCAAGGAGGTGGGCTCGTTCGGCGGCCGGAGTGCCCGCGTCCTGTGGGTGGGGGCGGGGCTGGATTGCCCGGAGCTTCTGAAATTGCAGCAGGACCTGGAAGATGAATTCGAGCAGGCCGGCTGGCCCCGGGAGGGCCGGCAGTTCTCGGGCCATCTGACGCTGTGCCGAATCCGCAACGTCAAGGCCGGCGAGAAGCTCGCGGCTGCGGCAAGACAATATACGGACTACGATCTGGGCGTCGTCCAGGCGGCCTTGATCTGTGTCTACGAGAGTCAACTCGAACCACAGGGACCGATCTATACTCGTTTGGGACATTACGCACTACAAGAAGACTAACGGAAAGGCGAGATTACAGTTGGAGGTATTCCATGGCCAAGACAAAGAAACCGACGACCCCCACGACCGAACATGAGACCGGCGACGACAGCAAGCAGGCCGCACTGCACCGAGTGATCGCGCAGATCGAGAAACAGTACGGCCAGGGCGCCATCATGCAGATGGACGAGCATTCCTATGCCAAGATCGAGGGCATCAGCACGGGAGCCCTGTCGCTCGACATCGCGCTGGGCGGCGCGGGCATCCCGAGGGGCCGGATCACGGAGCTGTTCGGGCCGGAGTCGTCGGGAAAGACAACGCTGGCGCTGCACGTGATCGCCAGCGCCCAGAAGACCGGCGGCGTGGCCGCGTTCATCGACGCCGAGCACGCGCTCGATCTCGGCTACGCCCGCAAGATCGGCGTGGACGTCGACAACCTCCTCATTTCCCAGCCCGACACCGGGGAGCAGGCGCTCGACATCGCCGAGGTGCTCATACGGAGCGGCGCCATCGATATCATCGTCGTCGACTCGGTCGCGGCGCTCGTGCCGGCGGCGGAGATCGAAGGGGAGATGGGCGATTCGCACGTGGGGCTTCAGGCCCGGCTCATGTCGCAGGCGCTCCGCAAGCTCGCCGGCGCGGTGTCCAAATCGAAGACGTGCCTCATCTTCACGAACCAGATCCGCATGAAGATCGGCGTTCTCTTCGGCAACCCGGAGACGACGAGCGGCGGGAACGCGCTCAAGTTCTACGCGACGGTGCGCCTCGACATCCGGCGCATCGGCCAGATCAACGACGGCGAGCACGTGGTCGGCAATCAGGTCCGCGTGAAGGTCGTCAAGAACAAGGTGGCGCCCCCCTTCCGGCAGGCCGAGTTCGACATCCTCTTCGGCGAGGGGATCAGCTTCGAGGGGGACCTCATCGAGCTCGGCGTCGCCTCGAACATCGTCTCCAAGATGGGTTCGTGGTACTCCTTCGGCGAGGAGCGGATCGG
>DCUI01000201.1:0-543 GCA_002327785.1 Phycisphaerales bacterium UBA2218 | reverse complement strand
TGGCGTACCGGCTGCTCGCGGGACGGGATCGCACGGAGCGCGCGATACGCTCGGCCCTCGCGAAGGAGGGCGTGACGGCGCCCGAGGTGGTGGGCGACATCGTCGTCACCCTCCGGCGTCAAGGTTATCTTGACGACCGGCGCCTCGCCTCCCATTATGTACGGTACGCGGCGACCCATCGGCCCGCGGGGCCGCACCTCATGCGGCGCCGGCTCCGCGCGGCCGGAGTGGACGACGATATCGTCGAGGAGGAGCTTCGCGGGGCGATGCCGCCGGAGCGCGAGCGGGAGATCGCACTCGCGCTCGCCCGCCGCAAGCTCGCCGGCGAAACGGATCGCGCGCGGGCGGCGCGGCGGATCCACGGTTTTCTCGCGCGGCGCGGATTCAGCGAGAGAGTGGTGAGCTCCATATGCGCGGCCATCCTCAGGGGCGCGCTGCCGGGAGAGGACGAATGACGCGGAACGATTGGCCGGCGCACGAGATCAGGCGCTCGTTCATAGAGTTCTTCAAGGCCCGCGGCCACGCCGAGGTGCCGAGCGCCCC
>DCUI01000157.1 GCA_002327785.1 Phycisphaerales bacterium UBA2218 | reverse complement strand
GTCGAAGCAAAGGCCTCCAACGCTTGAGCTATGGCCCGCATCCGCAAACCGAAGCCCTGACAGCCCACGATGGTCTAGTGGGAGCGAAGCTACAATAAGCGACATATAAGTGTTTTCTAATGATTTACCACCCAACAATTTATCCTTTGCGCAGCCGCTGACCTCGCCGAAGGCAAATGACGCCATGATCAAACGCGCAACCGTTCTCTTCGTCTTGCTGGCCAGCGAATTTACCTTGGCCCAACAGCCGGTCGACAACGCCCCTATCTTCCAATTCAACCAGCAGGCCGACGCCTCCGCGCTGGCGGAAAAATATGCGGCGTCCCTCAAGGATGATCCGGAGTGTGACACCTTCCGCCTGCAGCTGGCCAAGTCCGCCAAAGGCAGCCCCTACGACAGCCGAACCGCGCCCCAGATGACCCTGATTTTGCGCAAGGCCAGGGTCGCTGGATGCCACAAATAGCATGCCCTGTTACATCCAACCGATGAAGGACGGCGGGATGATGTTCCTGTGCGGCGAATTCGGCCCTCATTGCGGCGCTTGCGCGTCCGTTGGGGACTTCCTGTGCGACTTCCCGGTCGGTGACGGCAAGACGTGCGACATGCCCCTGTGCGAGAGCCACGCCACCGAGGTCGCGCCGAATGTCCATTATTGCCCGGGCCACCAGGTCCTCTGGGAGCAGTTCCGCGATGTCGGCGGCGTTCAACGTGAGTTGGAAAACGTGGTCCCCTTTGCTCGGCCGAAGGAGGATCGCTGAGTGAAGAAGAAAAACCAGAAACGCCTATGGCGGCTCCGTAGCATGGCAGGAAACCATTCAAGGATTCATTCATGTCTCTGAACCTCGTTTCCATCACCGGCGCCGATCGGCTGTTGATATTGGCTGCTGAACCAATCCAGGGCCTCCCACCCGAAATCAACGGCGTCCCGGTTGAATTGCGGGTCAGCAATACAGTGGCCACCACCCATTGAGATCGATCATGAAGGCGCTATCCATTCGACAACCCTGGGCCTGGCTGATCGTGCGCCCAGACCTGACCGACCCCCAGCAACGTGCCGCCGCCGTCGCCGCCGGCGAGATCAAGGACATTGAGAACCGTACCTGGGCAACGAAGCACCGGGGGCCATTTCTCGTCCACGTCGGCCAGACGTTCGACATGGAAGGCTATCTGTGGGTGAAGGGCCGCTTTCCGAATATCCCGCTTCCTCGCCCGGGTCAGTACGACCTGGGGGGAATCGTCGGCCAGGCCGTGCTGACCGACTCCATCCCGCCCGAGAAGGCCAGAGGCGGCCAACTGAAGTCTCGCTGGTACATGGGGGAGCATGCCTTCATGGTAGGCGACTCCAAGCCGCTGCCTTTCCGCAAGGAGAAAGGGAAGCTCAACTTCTTCGATGTGAAGCCAGGGGAGACTCAGCTATGAGCCAAGTGCCCACAACTCCTCCGGTGGTCGCCGGCATGATGCAGGAGCTGTTCGGCAACATCGGCGAAGGTGAATCAGAGGGCGGGGACGCCAGACCCACCATTCACTGAGTTTTCTACGCCGTTACGCGGCCAGCAGATGTTGGTGGAAGCCATTGAAGGCACGGAAGCGATTCGCCGCCCCCAGAACGTATTGCACCATGATTTCGGTGCACAACCACCGCCGCCCCAAGAGCTCAGCAGCTTTGGCTGTGGTGAAGGAGCCAGAGAACGGATCGACGATCAGGTCTCCTGGTTGAGATAGGTACTCAACCAGGAATGTCGCAAGCGATAGCGGCATAGGCGCGCCATGCGCCGGCAATCCAGCTGCCCGGGCATCACGCTTGTATTGGCGCTGATCGGCGCAGGAATGTCCGAAAGTCAGGACGTTGCGCGGGATCTTTCCCTCAGTCTGGTTACCAAATCGTCCGGGATGGATGCAGTACGCACCGTCTGAAAATTCGCCATGTCGCTGCTCACCGCCCTGGGTGATCAGTTTCAGGTGGCGCTCAGAGTGGGCCTGCAGGACCCTCCTGTTGTCAGATCGCAAAGCCCGCGGGTCATTGGTCAGCCAGTAGATGGGTTCATAGCCATTGTTGAGGTGCGTCCTCTCGATTGAGGCGTAGCGCACTGGGCCGGGGGGCTTAGATGGATTGCTCCAAATCAGCTCATCGACCTTATAGAGCCCAAGACGGTCGTGCAAAGCAATTAGGAGACGTTCTCGATACAGCGATCTAGCCCCGCCGGGGAGGAAGATGTCGTTCGAGATATTCAGGGCAATCGACCCTCCACGAACCAAGTTCTTGACGATGGGCTCGAGGTGGCGAACGACCCAATCCATATACTCGGTTTCACTCGGATTTCCGTAATTCCGGGCCTTCTTGAGCGGATAGGGCGGTGAACACAAGCACAAGCACACCGGGGTATCGATCTGCGAAAACACGGTGTCACAGCTGCCCAGGATGGCGACCCCCAACTCTGTAGAGAACCCGACCACAGAGACGCCGGAATTGATCTGATCCAGATCCTTGCTGGCTGGCCTGGTGAGCTGCCATACGCCGCGCTCCCCGTCGACTCGCTCAAGCACGCCGGAATGTTTAAGGGTCTGCTGGTGCCACCTTACGGCGCGCGCTAAGAGACTGTGGGGCTGCTGATCACGGCCGACAGGCGTCTTCCGGGAAAATTCGTCAGGATCGATTCCAGCCTGGGTAGCCACCTGGTCGTAAAGTACGGCGTTGTCGACCCGTCCTCCTCGCTCTGCAGTGTAGGAGTGTAAGACAGCAGAGAACATATCCAGCTGGACCTGTTGGGGCCGAGAAGTCGTCGTCTCCATAGTCAGCGCACCTCGCCGACGGGATACACCGGGGCCTGGATACGCTGATGGCTCACCAGTATCAGTCTCCGGAATGGGAGAGTTCGTAAAGAATTGCTTTTCGCCAATA
>DCUI01000127.1 GCA_002327785.1 Phycisphaerales bacterium UBA2218 | reverse complement strand
ATCCGCTGCAGGACCTGTTTGCCAGGATTCTGGATCGCCTGCGCGTTCTGCCGGTGAGATCTCCTGCCTCGGGCTGACGCCAGTGACATCCCGGTGGTGAGCGGGGGAAAAGGGGGAGGTATGCGCCGACTGCGGCAGACCGACCCTATACAGCCAGACTACCTCCAGAAGTTGGACGCCTCCCAGAATCTACAGCCCCCGTGAAATATGCGGGCTAGACCAGCCGCCCAGACTACCGGACGACAAAGGGGCTGCGAACAAGTCCCCGCAGCCCCAGAAAGACAGCGTCTGCATACGATCTACAGCGCTCTGCGTCGCCGCAGCCAAGTGACCAATCCAGTGCCTATCGTGCCGAGCAGAATTGCGCCGGGAGCGGGAACTACGCCCGCCGGCGACAGACTCACGTTGTCGATGTATTCCCACGGTGTGACCGCGAGGTCACTTGTATACCCCCGCGTGATCCGGATACGAACCTCATGACTGCCGACCGCAGCGCCGACCGTTCCACCCAGAGAGGCATACTCCGGCACGTTGAGCGCAATGGGGCCAAAATCCACTGAATCCACCAGTACGCCGTCGAACAGCAGTTCAAAGAGTCCGCCGTCGGAATTTTGGCTGCCCCCAATGTCCGACGAGGCAACATCCGCCGTCAGCAAGTAGCTACCAGACGCCAAAATGTTGACGTTCTGATAGATTCCACCGCCTTCTCGTGCTCCTATGCCTGAGAGCCTGCCCACGTTGAACCGCGCGCTGTTCGTGGCCACACTGTCGTTGTCAGTGTCGAACAGGACAACGTCCGGTAAGCCCACACCGGTTGTTCCGCCCGCCGTCGCAAACACCGTCCAACCCGTCAGATCGCCCGTCTCGAAGTCCCCGTTGGTCACAAACGCTTGGGCTTGCCCGACGAAAACCGTGACAGATACGACAGTCAAATACAGAAGCCTCTTCATCATTCCACCTGCTTTCTTTCCCCTCTCCGCTTGAAACACCGTTCCACCATGCCCACGCGGGCCACGCTGGCCCATGAGTGCACACCCAACGTCATCTTGTGCCTTCGCCTACCGACCCGCAAAAGGCGCAGGGAATTCACCGCAAACGAAATCCATTGGTCTGAAGTCATCGTCCCTGAAGATAGATATGATAGCACCTACAAAAGGGTTTGTCAATAGGCAGGCTCTGCCCTGCCTCCTCTTTAGCCAGAGATGGGGGAGACGTTGAATCCTGTCGGTATCTCGCGATACTGGGGCGGCATATCCAGTAAGGACCGATGGCCGGGGCTGCCCGAGCCTATCCCACAAACCGTCTTGACGCTCGTGCATAATGCGAGCGGCCATTGGGCGAGACTGCTGAGCCGTAGGAAACTCCCGAATTGAACACGGGCTGCCGTTGTTGCCGACAGCCCCAGACAAAGCGGTCCTCACATGCCTCGAATCTCACAGTGCCTACCGGTCCTCCGGCGGACAGGCTGGCCTGACGGGTCCCGCCGTAGACGCCCATATTGATCCGGCCGCCGTTGGGTAATGGCTCCTCTCCTGTCGGCGAGTCCGGGTCGCCTGCGTCGATGCAGGGACTGGTCAGAGGGTCCTCGATCCAAGCCCCGGAGATCGGGTCCCACCGGCCCGCCTGCGACATCAGGCGGTAATCGCCGTGCACCCAGACGGCCGTAGGGTCGGTCGCGGGCAACGCCTTCGCGAGATTCGCAGGATCGGCCCAATAACCGGGCTGGACAAAAAGCGGGTCTGTATCGAGAATCCCATCGCCCGGCCAGCCGCCCATGACATCCGTATAGGCGACGACGCAATCACCTGGGCCGGACACCTGGATCTGCATGGGCTCGTTGTCCCACACGATGGAGTCCAGCACAGTCACCTTGCTCTCGGAGAGATAGACGCCTGCCCCTGCACTGCCGCCGCAGTTGCCGGAAACCGTGCAGTTGAGGAATACCGCATTGCTGTCCTGGCAGTGAATCCCGCCGCCCGCATTTGCGCCCATCGCGCGATTGCCGACGATCAGGCAATTCAGGATCGTGGGGCTACTGCCCACACACAGGATTCCGCCGGCCAGCCGTCCCTTGCCGCCGGTTATCACGAAGCCACGCAGGACACAATTCGGGTCTTCGCCCTGGGTGCATCGAACGACCGTATCTTTGCCCCCGCCGTCGATCACGGGCAACGGCATGATATTCGGATCGTCCACGTTCAGACCGTTGACCTCGATCCTCTTGCCGAGCAGGTCCACCGTCTCAGAATACGTTCCAGACCGGACCACGATCTTGACCCCCGTGGCCGCTACGTCAATCGCCTCCTGAACGCTGTCGAAGGGATGCACCGGCGTGCCGTCTTCCTGCGGATCGCTGACGTTCGGATCGCCGGGACCGGGATCAGTTGCGGCATCGTCGTCCACATAGAGCACGTCCAGGACGCTCTCGAAGTGGGCACTGACGGCCTTGTCGCCGTCCATCGTCAGCGAGTATGGATTGGCGCTGGTGAAGACATTCCCCCGCCAGCCGACAAACTGGAACAAGGGGTCCGCCTGGGCTTGGAGTTCGACGGCTTCCCCATGGTCATACTCGAAAGTCCCCTCGCCCGGAGCGAGAACAGCGCCGCCGGCCGTGGCGGAAATAGTCAGTGTCCGCCGGTCGGCCGCGAAGTTCGCTTGCAGCGTGTAGTCTGCGTCCATCGTGACGGTCGTGGTCGCGAAAGAGGGGTTCGCCACCTTGCCCGCGTCCACCGCCGTGCCCGTCCAGTTCACGAAACGGTGGTTCGCGCCCGCAGCGGCCACGACCGTCAGCGCCGTGCCGTCGTCGCACGGGAAAGACCCTTGGCCGGGGTCGGTGACCGTGCCCCCGGAGCCGGCGGATATCGTCAACGTCCACTGGCGGACGGCGAAGTTGGCGGATACAACCTTGTCGCTGTCCAGCATGACCTTCTGCCTGCGGACAAGGTAGATGCACTGTTGGATTCGTTCCGCCGGAATGATCGAGCCTGTTTGCGCAGTCATTGTGAGGACGCTCTCCCTGAAGAACACCTCGTAAAGCTTCTCGCGGGGCGGGTGCGGGCCGGCCTGTGTCGGGAG
>DCUI01000027.1 GCA_002327785.1 Phycisphaerales bacterium UBA2218 | reverse complement strand
TGCCGTAGGGGACGTTCACGTGCAGGTTGAACCTGCCGCTGTTCGAGAGCGCCCGCAGGAACTCCTCGATGAGTTCCACGTCGAAGTCGCCAATCTTGTTCGAGCGGTACTCGGCGTTGTAGACGCACGCCGGCCGGCCGGAAAGGTCCAGTGAGACATTCGCCAGCGCATCCTCCATCGGCACGGAGCTGTGCCCGTAGCGGGCGATGCCTTTCTTATCGCCCAGCGCCGAGAGCAGGCACTCGCCGAGGCAGATCCCGATGTCTTCGGTCGTATGGTGGGCGTCGANNTCGATGTGCAGGTCGCCCTTGGCCGTGACGATCAGGTTGATCCGGCCGTGCTTGCTCAAGTGCGTGAGCATGTGGTCGAGAAAGCCTGCGCCCGTGTCGATGTCGTATGTGCCGACGCCGTCGAGGTTGACCTCGCAATGGATGTCGGTTTCCTTCGTCTGCCGATGAATGTGTCCGGTCCTTGTATTCATAGGGTGCCATCCTATCGCGAAACGATCTCCCGTAACGCGGCGATTAGTTTCTCGTTCTGTTCCTTCGTCCCGACGCTGATTCGCAGTTTATCGGCCAGTCCGGGGGTGTTCCAGTATCGCACGAAGATGTTCTGCCCGGCCAGCTCCTCGTGGATTGGGGCCGCGGAGCCGTTCTTGACCTGGGCGAAGACGAAATTCGAATGGCTCTCGGGGACCGTGAGCCCCAGGCCCCGCAATTGCTCCGTCAGAACCAGCCTGGCGCTTTTGATCTTTTCCACATTCTCACGGAAGTACGCCTGGTCCCTGATGGCCGCGGTCGCCAGCGCGATCGCCACGGCGTCCACGTTGTACGAATCCTTGACCTTGACCAGGCCGTCGATCAGTCCCTTGTTGGCGATGGCGTACCCGAATCGCAGCCCGGCCAGAGAGTACCCTTTGCTCAGGGTCCGCAGGATGATGACGTTGGGGAAGTCCTTGACCAACGAGACGCAATTCCATTCCGAAAAGTCGGTGTAAGCCTCGTCGATCAACAGCACGCCTTTGATCTCCGCGGCCAAGGAGGCCAGCTCTTCCGCACGGATGAGACTCCCGGTCGGGGCGTTCGGGTTGCAGACGATGGTCAACGCCGCCCCGGTGGTCGCCAGTTTCGGCGGCAGATTGAACTCGGCGTCGAACGGGACCTCGATGGCCTCGCAGTCGTGCAGCTTGGCCAGGACGGGGTACAGTGTGTACGTAGGCACAGGATAGGCTAGAGGCCGGCGCTCATCGCAGCAGGCCCGAATGGCCATGGCGAGCAGTTCGTCGCCCCCGTTGCAGCATAGGATGTTCTCGGGCGACACGCCGTGGATCTCGGCGGCCGCCTCGCGAAAGAGGGTCCCCATCGGGTCCGGATACCGCCGGAACTGCTCCGGCTTGACCTCGGCCAGCGCCTTGACCACCTTTGGCGAAGGCGGATACGGGTTCTCATTGGTATTGAGCTTGACCACATCCGTCGCCTTCGGCTGAAACCCCGGCGTATACCCCGCCGCCTGCTCTACGTTGTCACGAAAATAACCCATGGTCTTTGTATCTCACCCAACCTGTCGCACACAACCACGCAACCCGTCCCACGGGCTCGCGGGCAAAGCCAGATTATACGGCGATTCCCCATCCGAAGAAAGCTCGATTTCAATAGCTACACAGAAGGCAGAAGCTGGACATGTCCTCTGATTCTATTCGACTTTGGCGGACAGACCTTTTGGGTTTATCGCTTTGGGGCCACCAGCGGGTTCGGTTACAATGGATTTGCCGTCACGGGGGATAGGGCTCCGCAGGGGTGCGACCCGAGCACCGTGGTGGTGCCGAACGGCGCGGGGTCGGCACCTCATGGGTGCTGACCCTGTTATGGTGGCTGGATGGAATGTGCGTCAAACGCCATCCCCGATTGAGCAGAAAGCTTTCCGCAGTGCCACATACCCGCTGGTGGCCGAAATGCGCCAAACCCTCACCTCGATAGAGGCAAAATCAAACGGCAATTTCATTCAGAGCAAAGGACAGGAAAACGCCCACAAGCCTTTTGCCACGGTGATAGCCCGCTCGAAGCCCTCGCCCGGCGTCGATCCCATGAAGGTTCGAATACACCTGTCAATGGGATCGGCAATACACCTGCCTCTGAGGAACATAGGTATGCCGTTTTGGAGTTCCTCCAGTGTCGCCATCAGAATCCCTGCGGAATCTGCGGTGACTATGGGATTTTAAGTTGGACTCTGTAGTACCACCCCTTCCCCTTGTGGTTCTCGACCAACTTCACACAGTCTGTTACCCCAAATGTTACATCTGGACAGTGCCAGGTTGCGCCTCGGGCGGTTAACGACAGCGGCAAACGCTACAACAGCATGGGCTCGTTCATGCCTCTGATCGATCCCTATGTCGGATCGGTCGAGATCTGGGTTTCTTCGCCGACCAAACTGGTGAATGCTGATTCCTGGCTCATGCACTTCAGCAGTCCGTGGCGTGCCGACGGCGTCGAGCTGCCCGAACGCGGCTGGTCGAACTACATCAGCGACAAGCTTGCGGAACTCGACCCGACGAAGGCCCGCTATCTGCGAGGCCGGACGCCCGAGAGCTGCGCCAAGCTGCGTTGCACGAGCACCGTCTCCGAGGAATGGCTGATGAGTCCGTTCTTCGAGCGGTCCTGGTGGTCCGGTTTCCACGAGCGCTGGACCGTCGGCGACAGCGTGCCGCCGGAGGACGGCTGGTCCGCCCACGACGGCGGCCGCAACCAGCTCTACCCTTTGATTGCATACCGTAATCG
>DCUI01000266.1 GCA_002327785.1 Phycisphaerales bacterium UBA2218 | reverse complement strand
CCGCCGTCATCCAGGCTGCGGACGGCCGCGTCCACATCACCTACACCTACCTCCGCAAGAGCATCAAGCACGTCATCCTGGACCCGACGAGGCTCTGACGGGTCCGGCGTTGAGCAGGATGTCGATGCGCGGGGCTTTGTGGTGATAGGGCTTGAGCAGGATGTCGAGATCGCCGTCGCCGTCGAAGTCGCCGAACTTGCCCTCGTGGATGCCCTGGCCGTACCAGGCGATAGTCTCTTCGAAGTTGCCCTTGCCGTCGCCGTAGAAGAGGTAGATGTTGGCTTCGTCGCCGGCGCCGGGGTCGCCCATCTCGCCGACCATGATGTCGAGGTTGCCGTCCCGGTCGACGTCGCGGATCTCGCAGGTGTGGCCGTGGATGACGCGGCGCAGGACGTGCGGGACCCACTTGCCGCCATCCCACTCGTACCACTTTGCGTCGCCGTCCATGTCGCCCGGTGAGAAGACCACCTCAGGCTGGCCTCCCTTGACGAGCTGTCCGGCGGCGCACTGTGTGAACGTCATCTCTGTGTCGATGGGCTGCTCGCGGAACTTCTCAGTGCCCAAGTAACTGAACCACCGTCCGCCTCCGACGATGTCGAGCATGCCGTCGAGGTCGATATCGACCGGGATCGAGGGGAAACCCTCCCGCTCGCGGCCGGTGGACCACTCGTACACGGGTATCGGGTTCCATGGGCCGGCTGTCTTCGGATCGCCCGGGATGTTGTAGAGCAGCAGTCTCTTATCGCCCTGATTCCAGGTGGCGAGCTCGACCTTGCCGTCGCCGTCGTAGTCGCCGAAGCTCTGGTCGTGGTGCTTCTTGCCGCCGGAGTTCTTGATGAGACGCCGGGTCCAGGGTTTGTCGAAGCTGGGGCAGGGGTTCTCCCACCACCAGATCGTATTGCCGCTGGCGTCCTGGCCCAGGATGAGGTCCGGATCACCGTCCTTATCAATGTCGTAGGCGTCGCCGCCGGCCTCCGGATGGAGGGCCGTGTCGTCGATCACGTGCTTGTCCCAACCCCGCCCGTTGTACTTGTACCAGACGACCGAGGGCGTCTTTGTCCGCTCGCCGACGACGAAGTCATCCACGCCGTCGGCGTCGATGTCGCAGACCACGCAGCACGTCTGCTGGCTGCCGTCGTTCGGGGTGGGCAGATCGCCCGCCGTGCTGCTCTTGAGGACCCAGTTCACCCTGGCGAGTGCCGGCGCGTTCAGGGTGGCTATGATTGCAAGCCCGACCGCCGATGCCTGCAAGACCCGATGTGGACGCCAAGGTTTCTCGATCATGGTAGACCTCCAGAGCAAGACGGTGTGCACAGCACATCCTACCGCTGCCGCCCGAACGAAAAACCCTTCGCGGACAAGGGCCTTGCCCAAGTAGTCAATCGTAAATCGTAAATCGCTACAGGCTCCAGCCTGTGCGGTAGGGCTCCTGGATGTACTTGTTGGCCTCGTCGTCGTTGGTGAATCGCATGTTCGGACCGTCCCAGGCGAGCTTCTTGCCTCGCCGGATGGCGACATTGCCGAGCTGCACGACCTCGGCCAGGAGGCCGCCGATGTCGAAATTGCAGCTTGCTTTTTCACCGCCCCGGCAGGCCCGAATCCACTCGCCGGTGGCGATATTCTTGAAGGTCACCCTGGGCAACGTTCGTGGCGGGCGCTTGTAGCTCTGCATCTTCGACTCGGGGATGATCCGCCCGCCTTCGGTGTCGCCGAGAATCTTGCCTTTGTCGCCGACGTACAGATTGCCCTCATCCGGCCAGTCTTTGTCTTCTTCCAGCTCGCGGGGCCGGGGCGGCTTGATCCCGCCGTCATACCAGTAGACCGTGACGGGCGGCATACCTTCGCGGGCCGGAAACTCCCAGGCGACCGTCGAGGCCAGCGGCGTCGCCTCGGGCATCGCCTTGGTCGAGCTGGCCCAGATGCTCGTCGGGTGCCCCAGCTTGAGGACCTTGAAGAGGGTATTGAGGTGATGACAGCCCATGTCGCCCAACGCGCCGGTGCCGAACTCCCACCAGCCGCGGAAGTTCCACGGGTGATAGACTGCATCGAAGGGATAGTTGTACTTGGCCTGTTGCATGATCAGGTGGTCTTTGCCCCATTTCTCTTTGAAGGGGCGCATCGCGGCCGGACCGATCCAGAGGTCCCAATCCAGGTGGGCCGGGACCGGGTCCGAGCCTTCCGGACGGATCATGCCCTGCGGCCACAGCGGGCGATTCGACCAGCAATGGACCTCGTGGACGCCGCCGATCGCGCCGTCCCAGATCATCTCTTGCAGGTCGCAGGCCCTGTCGCTCACGGAGGAGGCGGCTGTCACCTGGGTGGCGATTCCCGCCCTGCGGGCGGCTTCGGTCAGCGTGCGGGCCTCGTGGACGGTCCTTGTGAGCGGCTTGACGCACAGGAGGTGCTTGCGTCGCCGAACCGCGTCCATGCATATCACGGCGTGCGTATGGTCCGGCGTCGCCACCAGGACCGCGTCGATATCATCGCCTTCCTTGTCGAGCATCTCGCGGTAGTCGCGATAGCGCTTCGCCTGCGGATACTCCTTGAAGACGGGGTCTGCGTACTGATAGTCCACATCGCACAGAAAGGCGATGTGGGTATTGGGCTCGGATGCACAGCCCTGGAGGAAAGGCCGCCCGACGCCTCCGATCCCGATCCCGGCGATGTTGAGCCGCTCGCTCGGGGCCGCATACGCCCGCCCGCCGAGGATGTGGCTCGGAACGAGAGTGAATGCGCCGACCGTGGCGGCCTGCTGCATGAATCCCCTTCGCGACACAGCGGTTGTCAAACGATCATGAGTCTCGTTCATCACAGCCATCCTTTCAAAGATGGAAGGTCCGGTTCATTCTCATGCACTTCGGCCGCCAATCCCTCAGGTCTTTTCACGGTCAACCGGCATTTCGGTATACTCCAATGCCACTGCATTCTCAAGGGAAAACTACGAAAGAGACCGCCGGGGGTGTGCTCGGCATTCGTTGGTGGGTTTGGCTGGTCTACATCCGGGTGGCAGCGGCAAGCTGCGAAAACTCCGCTTGTCGCTGCCACCCGGAGTGGAATCGCTGTTGTCTGTATTCCTGAGGCTCAGCCCCCTCAGCTTCTCGATGGATTGCATCCACCATATTCCGGCCGCACCCAGAAGTGGCGTATGGCCGAAGGGGAACTATCCGGGTATGCTTGTGCGGGAAACGCCAAAGTGGAACAAGCATTGACGCTGTGGGCAGGGACTGTGGCAGTCAGAAGGATCAAGCTGATCGTTTTCATCGCGGTTATCGCGGTCCTGGCGGTGGCGACCGCCACCGGCCCTGTCACCACATGGCTGATGGCCCTGTTCGCACACATCGGCCGCCTGGGACCTTGCGGGCCCGTCGCACTGGGTGTTTTCTACGCGATCTCCTGTGTGGTCCTGATCCCCGCATCGATTCCGACCCTCGCGGCGGGCTTTCTGTTTGACCTGTTCACAGGAACCGTCACGGCGATGGCGGGCGGGACGGTGGGGGCTTGTGCGGCGTTCTGGATCGGCCGAACGGTCGCGCGCGACTGGGTCGCGGGCCGGGCAGCCCACAGTCGTCGATTCACTTCACTGGACGACGCCGTGGCCGAGCAAGGGTTCAGGGTGGTGGTGCTCGCCCGGCTGAGCCCGCTTGCCCCGTACACGATTTTGAACTACGCATTGGGCCTGACGAAGGTCTCCTTTGGAGAATACGTCCTGGGCACGGTGGTCGGGGTGCTCCCGGGGATGGTCCTATATGTATACTTCGGGGCCGGCCTGCGCTCCCTGGCGGAGCTGGCCGCCTACGCCGGGAGAGAGGGGGAAACCTCGCCTGCATACCGTGCATTCTTCTGGGCCGGCCTGGCGGTGACGGCGATCGTCACCGTGTGCTTGACGCGTCTGGCGCAGAAGGCGCTTCGAAAAGCCGAACCCGAAGGAGCTTGTGAAACCGGTAGAGTAGAGGACTGA
>DCUI01000187.1:2923-3333 GCA_002327785.1 Phycisphaerales bacterium UBA2218 | reverse complement strand
TCAGCGACCGCATGATCGCCTCATGGACCGTGTTCTGCTCGACGCTCGAGTTGACACCGAAGTCGATGATGTTGCCCGCAACGGCCAGACGCACCGCCGTCTCGAACGGATCGGACGAACTCTCGACCCGCTTCTGCAAATCCGGATACAACTGAAGAGCAAAGAGGTTGTAGCGATTCTTCACATCGAGGTATGGGTCGGCCACGCCGGTAAGCTGCCTCAGGAAGCGGTGAATCTGCTGCGCCATCGCCGGCGGGCTCTGCTGCATATCCATTCGCTGCCACATCCCCAGCAACTCGCGAAGCACGCGCTCGTGCATCGCTTCATCATCGGTAATCATCCGCACCGAATCCAACACCTGCCGGATCGAGCACGGCACGCAATCGTAATACGTCCGCATAATTCTCCAT
>DCUI01000187.1:0-2844 GCA_002327785.1 Phycisphaerales bacterium UBA2218 | reverse complement strand
TGAAATGCTTGTCACATCGGACCGGCCTTGTTATGCTCGTGCAGCCTATGAGGACTCCATCATGGGACGAAATGTGAAAAAGGTCTTGTGGTGCCTACTCCTGGCGCCATTTGGGATCGCGGCGGTGTGGCTCCATTACCTGTACCGGAGCATTGATGAGAACCTCGACGTCTATCAGCCCGAGCCCCTGCGCGTCGTTGTCACGGACCCGCTGTGCACCCGGATCGCCTCCGATTGCCTGAAGGACCACGCCGGACGCGACTACACGCCGTTCGGCCGATTCCTGGAGGATAGGCTGGGCCGACCGGTCGAGCTCTCCTATGCCGAAAGCGCCGGCGAGATACTCCGATCGCGCCGCGGACAGATCGACCTGATCGTCGGCAAGGCCTCCGCGGTGTCATTCGATGCCGCCGAGGTCAACGAGCCCGTTCGTCCAATCGCCCGCCTGACGGACGGCAACGACAGCACGGAAGTGTCCGGCCTCTTCATCGTGCGGATGAAAGGCCCCGCCCAAGCCATCGGCGACCTCGCGGATCATCGCATCCTGTTCGGTCTCCGCCGGGACGCCGAGCGGCATGCGGCAGCCCTGGCCGTGCTTGCTGAGCACGGCGTGACGCCCGTACCACCGCTGCAGATCGTGCCGGACTGCGCCGAAGCCCTCGCAGCGGTCGCCAAGGGCGATGCCGACGCCGCGATCATACCCAGTTACGCCCTGCCGTTGCTGGATGGTTTTGCAGGCGTTGAAAAAGGGATGTTGCGTGTGCTCGGCCGGACCCCGGCGCAGCCGCTCGTCCAGGCATTTGGAACAGCCCGATTGAGCCCGTCGACCGAGCGAGCGGTCGTCGATACGCTGCTCTCCGTGCGGGCCGATTCACAATTGCTCGCGGCGATGGCGTCGAATTCGGGTTTCGTGGAACTGGGCAGTGAACCCCCTGCGGCGCCGACACCACCCCTGCCGAGGTCCGCCTCGGAGTGGACGGATTGGCGCGGCCCCGGCCGCCATGGAATCAGTCCGGATGTGCCTGCCGAGTTGCCCTTGCAGCCAAGGTTCTTGTGGAAACGGGGACTCAACGGCGGAGGTCTTTCCGGCGTCGCGGCCACCGCCGCACATGTCATCGTCGCCGACAAGAACGAAGAACGCGACCAGGACATCTGGCGATGTCTTGATGCCGAGACCGGGCAAGAACTGTGGACGGTCGCCTACCCAACGCCGAAGCAGATGGAATTCACGAACACCCCGCGGGCGGCCCCGGTCATTCACGGCGGCTTCGCCTATCTTCTCGGTGCGTTCGGCGACCTGTATTGCGTCAGTATCGAGGGCAGGCGGATCGTCTGGCGGCGGAACATCGTCAAGGAATTCGGTGCGAAACTGCCCACCTGGGGAATGTGCTCCACCCCGCTGGTGGTCGATGACCTGCTTGTCATCAATCCCGGCGCTTCCGAAGCGTCGCTGGCCGGACTGGGACTCTACACGGGCGAAACCGTCTGGCAGACGCCCGGCGACCCGCCCGGCTACGGCTCCTTGATCCTCGGCACATTCGGCGGGGTGCGACAGATCATCGGCCACGACGCCACTTCATTAGGCGGCTGGGACCCGAACACCGGCCGGCGGCTCTGGACACTCCTGCCCGTAAAGAAAGGCGACTACAACGTCCCGACACCGGTCGATCTCGACGGCCGGCTCCTGATCGCCACGGAGAACAACGGGACCCGACTCTACGACTTCGACACCAGCGGCCGAATCAATCCGACCCCCATCGCCCAGAACCGCAAGCTCGCCCCCGACACCTCCACCCCGGTGGCAATCGACGGCTTGCTCTTCGGCTGCTTTCGCGGCCTGTACTGCCTGGATCTGGGCAACAACCTCGAAACCCTCTACAGCACCGAAGGCGACGGCGCATTCACCGACTACACAGCCCTGATCGCAGGCAACGGCCGCATCCTGGCCGTGACCGTCAAAGGCGAACTGATCCTCCTGGAGGCCGCCCGCAACGTTTACACGCCAATCTCTCGCCTGAGGCTTTTCGAAGACACGGAGGTCTGGTCCCACCCCGCCCTGATCGGCAACCGCCTCTACGTCCGCAGCATGAAGGAAATCTGCTGCTTCCTGCTGGACCAATAGTCCTCAGTAGCACGTCGGTGCAGGAGGCCGGGCCTGCCTATGCCCCAAAGTCTCGTCCACGACGAAGCCGCAACCCGGAGTAACTCACGCCAAGCAGGCCAAGCAGAGCAGCACCCGGCAGCGGGACTGGCGTGACAAAAGTGCGGAAGTTCATATCGGACACTGCATTGCTGGAGTACGTGCCGTTCCATGTGCTGCCAATAACACCCACATTCCAGGTCGCACTGCGTGTCCAGCGCTGCCCATCCGAATAAAGGTCACCAGACTGCTGACATAGCCAGAAGTAGGTGGGATACTCCGGAGAATCGGGCACCCTGAGGACAATCGCGAGAACATCGCCGGCCTGAACGGAAATCCCTTCTGGACTCAGATCGAGCTCAACCCAAGTTGGCTCGCCAGACAACAAGTCGCCATATGATATCGTTCTGGTAGCCAGCACATTCAAGCCCGAGTCGTCTTCTGTTGGCGCTCCGCCCACTGTGTTCCGCACGTCAAAGACAAGATCCTTCGATCCTATTCGCGTCAATTGGACATGGACGGCGCTGAGTGTCCCATCCAAACCGACGGTGAACGTCTGGGCGTTATCCGGCGCGCCAAGGGTCCCTTGAATGGTTCCTGAAGTAAGCGACTGGTCAAGGACCATATCCCCTAAACAGAGGGTGGGCACAAGAACTACTGCGATACTCAGCGGAATAAGCGGCTCATCCGGTTTTTGCGTACTT
>DCUI01000199.1:97545-102266 GCA_002327785.1 Phycisphaerales bacterium UBA2218 | reverse complement strand
TAGAGTCTTTGAACCCAGGAATGGTCTGTAACAGTGAAAAACAGGTAGGAGCCGTCGGCTGACCCGTAAGCCAAATATTCGCCATCTTCGTGGCTACTGGCAAATTCCTGTAAATCCTTCCAAGCGTCGCTGCCACCCGGGCCCACGCCATACCAGCCATCCTGGCAAGTAACGTGCCACTCATTTCCTTCCCTGTAGTCCACCTTGTTTATTGACCAATACCCAGGCACATAGACTGAAGTGCCGTCAAGAACCGCTTGCGTGAGCAACGCAGCACCGACAAACTGGCAGTTGTAAATCGTATAACTGGGAAGTTCTGAACTCTGGTAGATACGTATGCTCGCTCCAAGGGAGTAGACTCGACCCTGCGCACCGTTTGGCCAGATTCTTGGCGTTTCGCTGTGATCGGCGGGGTCGTAGAAGTAGTGTTGACCACCCTCGTTGCCCCAAAATACGATGAAGTGTCCTGTGGGTTCCGCGCCGAATCTGACGTGCGCTATCGGAGGGTATCCTTGCCTCAGGGCTGTGTCGACGTCTGACAATTCAGGATCAGCAATGCGCTCCATGCCAGAGACTATTCCGTCGGATATGAGGCGGATTCTGTCCCAGTCCGCAAAAGCTCCTGCATCAGGTCCTGTCTCAATAAAGACCCCACCAAGGGCCAACAACTCATCATTCAACGTGCAGGGCCCTGTTGACACACCATAGTAGTTCATAACCATTGCCGCCGAGGTAAGCGCGCAGCCATAGACGGCAATGGTCCCATCGCTGGGGCCGAGCAATTTCTCGTCACCGCAATCATATTGGCTGAAGAATGGCACGTTGAGCATCACTGCCGCAAGTGGGCGAGAACCTACGCCGATCAGAAGCACACCGACAAACCAACCCCAGTGTCTTATCGCAGCCATTTCCGTAACCCCCTTTCGATGATAGAAGAACCGGCAGTTTCGTTTTCTTGCCGCGTTCGGAACCAGCGAGCAGTAGTAGGCTGACGCGAAACGGTACCCACGTGTGCCACAATGTCTCGCCTACGCTGCTCGACCGGGTCTGAAATGCAAGCCCATCAGACCACTGACAAGCCCCAGCACTCCGAGGAGCGCGCCCGCTGGAAGAGGAACGACTGAAACACGCACATCGTCCAGGTTGACCGTTGTGGTCATGCCGTCGTCGCTGGCCCAGAGATCGAACGACAGGAGCACATCCTGCCCGGCCCAGGATGAAACATCGAGAGTGACCGTATCGCCTATGACCGTCATCCCGGCAGAGGTCTCCATCGCGCCAGTGTTTTCAAGCAGGAAGAATTCCGTGACGAACGGATCCCAGGAGATAAGCGGGTCCAACGTACTGGCGTCCAATAGTGAAGCGGTGAATGCGTCCGGCCAGGCAGATGGGTCAGAATCGCCGCCGGGCACGCCCAGCATTTGGAGATCGAAGGAAAGCCGCAATGCTGCCGACGGGATGGTAAACTCCTGGCTCAAGGTGCTTGAGAGCGAGTCGGGGTCCTCCTGGAAGAAGGCGTAGCCCCCGCCATCGGTCACGTCGCCAAACTCGACCAACCAATGGCTCAGCCCATCGGAGAAATCTCCGTTGAGCGGGATAAGATCCGCAGACGCACTTGCACCCGCCACGAGCACCGCGAAAAGACAGAAAACGACTCGCAGGAACCACTTCATGCTTCTCATTCGTCTTCCTCCCAGCCGGGACTCCTCTGTTCCCAGCTTCACACAAAGACACACCGCCGAAAATGAAAGAGGCGTGACCTACTCACGCCCCATCCAAGGCACTGGCATGCCCTCACAGGAACGCTTTCGGGCACGCCCAGCTTGGGCGTGCCTCGAAGAGCCGTCCTGTGATAGAAATTGCCAGTTTCTGGATGGACAGCAGCCGAAGCTACGCAACTGTCAAGTACTGCAAATCAATGATCCGTTTCTCTCAATACCTCCAATTCGCGCTTCTCTTGTTCCCTTCGGTACACGAGCGACCGGCGACAAGCAACAAAAAACCACAGATCGCCTTCGTAGACTGCCGGTCGGTCTCAGGTCTCAAGGAACTCTACTTCCCATGTTCCGGATACTATTATAGGCCGGTTCAACCGCGTTGTCTATCCCTATTTGTACGTTTTCTTCGTTTTTTTCTGCCTTCTTTCGCCCTGCCACTGCCTCGGCTGCGGTGAGAGGAGATGTGAGGAAGTAGCGCGGGCAGGATGCCCGAGACACGCGCGGGCGGGACGCCCTCGCCACGAAGACCGGTCTTATCCACGGGCGAGACGCCCGTGATACGCATGGGCAAAATGCCCATGCTACTCTGTCATCCGGACAGGCCTAACGGGTGACTTCGTGACCCGGGATCGTACTCAACCAGGACGATCTGCGCCCATCGCATGGACTTGTCGAAACATGGATCTGGTGCATCTGCCACGGCGCCCCCAGAAATCCATGACCGACGGCAGCAGCTCCCATCCCCCGGAATCTCCTTCGATCCATGCTGCTTCTCACCGCAAAGGGCAATCAGGACGGTTTGACCAGCCAGACAATGAAGTCGTAGACCCCGAAGCCGACGCAGGCCAGCCCGGCGGCGGCGCACACAAAGGCCGCCAGATTGATCGCGCCTGCGATGAATGCACCCTCGAAGTAAGGCGAAGAGGCCGATTTCCGCTGGATCGCCCGCCCCACCACGGCCAGCGGGTAGGCGATGGCAAGCACGCCTACGCCGGTGATGAAGCTGCGAAGCGGGTCCTTGAACACGGGGCCTTCCGGAGCCGGCAGGAGGGCCACGGCGATGAAACAACCCAGGGCGACGACCGCCGCGGCGCCCATCACGATGAGAATGCTCCTGCGGATGAACGGCTCCCGACGCCGAACGATGTGCACGTCGCTCATGGAATGTCACGCTCCTGAACGAGCCGGTGAAAGCCGGTCACTTCAGCTTCCGGATGCGGACTTCGGTCTTCTTTGAATCCTTCATGAGGGCGACGAGCGCGTTCGGGTCCGTCTGCCCATAGTGGTAGGGGTAGAGAATCCTCGGCTCGAACACTTTGGCGGCCTCGGCTACCATCTCCGGCGTCATCGTATAAGGCAAATTCATGGGTAGAAATGCGATGTCGATCTTCTTGAGCAGCGCCATCTCGGGGATATTCTCCGTGTCGCCGGCCACGTAGACGCGGGTCTTGTCGAAGTTAATGACGTAGCCGTTGCCGCTGCCCTTGGGATGGAACGGCTGGCCATCGGGTCTTTTGTGAACGATGTTATAGGCGGGCACGGCCTCGATCTTGAGTCCGAGCACGGTCAGCGTATCGCCGTTCTTCGCAATCGTGCCACCGGGGACCTTCTCCGCGCACGCCTTGGTCAGCAGAATCTTCGTCTGGTCCTTGCGGATCATGCCAAGCGCTTTGGGGTCCAGGTGATCGCCATGCTCGTGCGTGATCAGCACGATGTCAGCTTTGGGCAGCTTGGTATAGTCGCCTTCCCGTCCGACGGGATCGACATGGACAATCTTGTCCCGGTAGCCGAACATCAACGTCCCATGGCCGATGAAAGTGATCCTCAAATCCCCCGTCTCTGTCTTGATGATATCTTGCTCCGGCTGCTTTGGGGCCTGGTTGTCCTGCCCCTCGCGGTCGGCGGCGCATATTCCTGCCGCAGCGACAAGCACAAACGTCAGTGACACACCCAAGACTCGTAAGATCCTTTCATACCTGTCCATGACTGTGTTCCTTTCCACGCATCAGAACGTCACTGGAACGTCGCAGTGTGTTGTCCGTCAGAAAATCTCATCAAACTCGATTCTCAGTTGAGCTTGTGGCGGTACGGCCAGCCCGCGGCCATGTATTCGATATCTAACGTCTGATCCGCCGGGGGGTATTCTACTCCGTAGTTTGTCGCCCCCGTGCGAATCAGCTTGTCGACGCGCTCGATGGTAAATTTGTCCCGCCACTTCCGCACCTCGGAATGACCGTCGCAGAAGCCCAGAACGCTGCTGTCGCCATGGTTGATCGCAATCGGCCCCCACCAGCCCCACGTGGATTGCCCCGTTTCTTCCGGAGACCCGATGACAAAATGGTGGCTGGCGTTCCAATTGCGGGTCTCCGCCGCCTCTACAAACACGTACCGGGTCGATGGGGCCGTGATCTGGCTAAAGATGCTGATCTGCTGCCGGTACGCGCTGTCCTGGGGATTTGTGAAACCGTACAGCCGCCTCGGGATGGAGTAGGAGACGAAAACCCCCGTCTTGTCGTACAGGCTCTTGCGGACCCTGTCTCCCGGGCAGTGATAGGCGCCGGGCTCTTTCACATACGAATACAGCAGACCCTGCTGAATGCCGCGAATCTCATCTTCGTCGGTCACAGGAGGGTCTGTCTGGGTATTGCCCATCAGGGCGCCGCTCTCGTTGCGGGGCACCCCGATCCAGCCCACGAATCTGCCGCCGGGCTCTGTTCCCGTGTCCTCACAGCTCATGATTCGGCCGTCGTTGTCGCCCATGTACATGTACCAGCCGAGCGACAGGTTCTTGGTGTTGCTCAGGCACACGGTCGTCGATGCCTTCTGCTTCGCCAGGTTCAAGGCCGGCATGATGATGGCAAACAGAATCGAGATGACTGCGATCACCACGAGCAACTCGATTAGGGTGAACCCTCTCGTCTTCATCGGCGGCCCTTTGACACCTGAACGACAGAAGAACCCAATGCGAACGATCCAGCATTCCGGCGGACGATCTGATCGCCC
>DCUI01000199.1:0-97475 GCA_002327785.1 Phycisphaerales bacterium UBA2218 | reverse complement strand
GGATTCGGTACAATCAGGTCATGGAACGAATGTATTGGATGCATCCGGATGTGTTCGAAGCCGAGGTCCAGGTGACGGCCGTCGGGCCAAACAGGGTCAAGATCGACCCGATCCTCTTCCACCCCGACGAAGGGGGACAGCCCGCCGACCGAGGCGTCATCGGGGAAGCCGTCCTCTGTGACGTTCAGGTCGTGGGAGGCGAGGTCATCCACATCCTCGACCGCCCGTTGCCCGATGGTCGATACAGTGCCCATGTGGATACGGAGCGTCGGATGCACACGGCCGCCCAGCACACCGCGCAGCACATTCTGTCCGGGATCGCGATGCGGCAATTCGGTCTCGAGACGGTGGGCGTGCATATCGGCCTTGAGGGATGCACCGTGGATTTCCAGCAGAGGGTTGAGTGGAACGTTGTTGCGGACCTCGAACGGCGTGCGATGGATGTGGTCATGCAGGACATCCCGGTCCAGACCACACTCAACAGTCAGGATGGCCTGGAGAGAAACCGCTTCGGGAGGATCGAAGCGGACATCATCCGGGTTGTGCGAATCGACGACTGTGATGCGTCGGCGTGTTGCGGCGTCCACGTTCCGACGACCGGGCGGATCGGTATCATCCGCGTTTTCGACATCGAGAGCAAGAAGACCGGAACAAGGGTGTCGTTCCTGGCCGGGCGCAAGGCCCTGGAGCGATCCCAGGCCGAAACCGCGGTGTTGCGCGATCTCAGAGCGCTCGCGGCCTGCTCCACAGCCGACTTGCCGTCGGCCCTGCAAAAGGCCATGGAGCGTTCCAAGGGACTGACGAAGGAGCTTGACCGTGTGTGGTCGCTGCGACTTGCCGACCTGGTGAAATCAGCCGCGACGGTCACAATCGGTTCGACGCGAATCGGGATTCACGTGGCCGAGCTGCCGCGAGAATTTGTGCCGAAATTGGCCGCCCTGATCGCCGAAGCAACACAAGGCGCGGGAATCGTTGTCAGCGACAACTACATCGCCATCAATTCCATGACCCTTGGCGCTTCCGATTTGTTCAAAAAGATTCAAAACCGCTGCGGCGGAAAAGGAGGCGGATCGGTCCAGGCCGCCAATGGTAAGCTCGATAAAGCATTGACGGTAAAGGAGGTTATGGAAATCCTGGGAAACCCTGAGCCGTCGGCCGGCGACACATAATGGATTGGGCCGATTTATCGGTTTGTTCTTGCATGTGTGCCGTCGCGGCGGTAAATTGCGTGTAGTTGAGATAACATTTGACATACGACCACAGGCCCCCGCGTTAGTCTCGCTTCCTCTCCCTCATCAAATCGCGGGGGCTCTTTTTCATCGGCGAACGGCCCATATCGCCAGACTCATCCTTTGTTCTGCCTTACGAGAATCGTTCGCGCCTTGGCATGAGAAAGCTGTTTTTCGATCTCAACGAGTTCCGGATAGTCCTCCGCCCCCAGCAGGAACGAATTCAGATCGACCTCATGCGTAACGGCAAGCTGCGTGAACTCCTCGCCACCCCGCCGTTCGATTGAAACGTTCACGTGAACGATGCCTCCCCCCGCGGGCAACTGCCACTGCCTCTGATCCGGCACAAGCACCACGCGAGAAAACCCCGCCGGCAATTCGACGATCGTGGATATGCGGAGGCTCTCGTCGCGGTCCTGGTAAAACGGGTTCTCATGTGTGTCGGACCGCAGGCCGAACAAATGGCTCAGCGAGCGGGGCAATTCACAATACAGGAAGTCCCCGTCGCGGACGGCGTATTTGTCGGCGCGGACGCTGAACGATTCGACGCCCGGATAGGAGGCAAAATCGGTCACAAGGTTGCTGTCAGCCACAGCGGCCTGCGAAATGTCCGCGACCATTTCCTGGTAGAAGCGATTGCGCTCCTCGGGCGGCATCTCGGCGAACAGCTTGCGCCGTGCGCCGAACCATTCACCGTAGTTCTTTCGGGTCATGGTGATCCAGGCATCGCCCTGCTCCGTCAGAACAAGTCGCACCTCATAGCTCCTCAAGTTTCTCTTATCGTCCGCGATGGAGACGTCTTCCGGCCGGCCGCTCGCAAGCGGCAAGGCCAAGCCGCCATCCGCGGGCGTTGCGCCGAGCGCGGCGTACTGATTTGTGTCGTTCAGATAGATGTCTCCGGATCCGTCGCGCAGCCGAACAAGCACGCTGCCAAACGCGCTTGGCGTCGGGTGCTGCGTCTCAAAGCGCTTGAGCAATGCCAGGGATGAGCCATAGTTAACGAGAACGAACTCGGGGTTCAGTCCGGCTTCCATGAGCAGCGCATACAGCACAACGGCGCGGTCCGTCGTATTGCCGTACCCATCGGCGAGCGTCCGGTCGGCCGGGGTAATCGCCGAGAACGGCAAATCGTCGCAGCCCGGCCCGGCCGCGCGGATGTTCGTCGCGACGAAATCCCGGATCGCAGTGATCCGCTCCTGGCTGTTCTTCGTGTTCTGCACGATCTCGCCGGCGCGCTGCCGAGTCTCGTTCTGCCCATCGGCTGCCTCCTGCAGGGCGGCAAGCATCTCCTTGGCATACGCATCCCAGTGCCCTGTGGTGATCCTCAGGACAGGGTTGAACGTCGATAGCGGCGGCAGACCGTCCTCCTGCCTGACAGCAAGCTGGTTCTCGATCCGCCACAGCCAGAAATTCTTCTGCCCTCGCTGTTCTTGAGTCTCCACGATGACCGGCCTATCCGCCGACTGCTTATCATCGGGGACCGCTATGCCATTGTCGTCCTTTAGGAACTCCACCGTCACAGAGTCCGGCGCCGACAGGCTCACGGTTCCCTGATTGATCGGATTCACGGAGCGGAAGACATGCGTCGCCGCGAAGAACGGGCGATCCTTCCTATGCCGCTCATACTCGTACTCGATGACGCTGCCGACTTCCACCGCCGGCAGGCTGGCGACCAGGGTCTTGGCCGCCGGATAGCGAGGCGCCGAAGCGGCCCAGCCGGCGTCCATCAAATTGATCTCCTTGTCGCTGATTGCCTTGGTCTGGCCGCTATTGGTCACGGTCGCCCGAATTAGTCTCACTTCCTCCCAGACCGGATTGTAGTCCAGCTTCAGCTCTGCGCTGTCCTTCTTTCCCTTGTAGGTGAGAACCTGCTTCTTCGCGTAATGTCTCTCGGTCCAGTTGTGGGCGTCGGCAAGGTCATACTCCACGCGATGGTCCAGCATGACAACGTCAACCTCGGCCGCCGATTCGGAGGTCTTGCGGGCGAGAATCGGCTTCTTGCGTTCGTTGTATTCGACCTGCTTGAGGCTCTCCTTGAGCGACAGGTACTGCCGAGGATCAAACTCCACGACCTTGATGAGAAAGTCGGCCTGCCCCTCCAGGGTGTCTGCCTGATGCACGAATTTGCGATTCCAGGAGATTGTTGGATCCTCGATGGGAGCAAACTCGGGAAGGGAGACGAATGATCCGATTGCCGGATCGACGCGAAGGCTCAGCTTCTCCTGTACGCCGCAAGCGTAGTTGGTCTGCAGCGGGAAGCGACGCTGCTTGAGGCCCGTCTGTCCGATGATGAAGTTCACCAGGCCGACCCTCGCTCCCACCTGCGGCACCGGCATCATCACCGTATCGCCATTGCCTATGAGGATATCTTTCGCCGTGAATCGGATCCGGAGGGACAGACCTTCCGTGGTGTCCTGGATGTCCGTGGGCCGCACCTCGAAGTCGGTCAACGTGGCCGTCGCAACCGACGCCTTCAGGACGCCCTCGAAGAACTGTCGTCGCTGCTCGGGTTTGACCCGTGCGAAATAGCTTCGATAGGCATTGTCGTTGATGCCTCCGAACTGCATGCTCGTCTCGGCCGTGAGATTCCCCCGGCTGTCGATCTCCCCCGTGGTCTCGACGCGAACGAGGTTCTCCTGGGCGGGCACGATGGGCGACGTCCGGAGGTCTTCACCCTGCGGGTGGGCCACGAGATAGCTGCAATTGCACAGATAGTTCGGGAGCAGGTCCTTGGTGTTCTCATCCGTGCAGTCCATCAGTTGGTACGAGCCGTCGTCGCTCTTGGCCGCGACAATCGCATGATTGAAAGCGACCGCCGGCACTTCAGCGTCCTTCTTGGGCCCGACGTCGATCAAAACGGGATATGCCTCGATGCCTGCCAGACGCAGCATGGCCACGAGCAGGGCCGCTTTGTCCCGACAAACTCCATGGCGGTTCTCGAACGTCAGTCTCACGTCGTGTGGCTCCCAGCCGGGCGATTCGTCTTCAATCGTGATGCCCATGTACCGCACCTGCTGCGAGACCCAATAGAAGATCGCTTCGATCTTATTCTGGCGGTCGGGGAGTCCCGCCGTCAGCTTGTCGACCATCTCCTGCATCTGCGGCGTCGTTGCGTCGAGATGAGGCTTGCACAATCGCCAGTACCAACTGGAGATCGCCTTCCAGTCCGGCAGCGTGCTGACCAGCAGTCGCTGTACGACTGTGTACGCCGGAGGCATGTCCGGCTCGCTGTAGAACCGAGGCACGTTCGAGACCTCCCACCGGTAGACGATTCGCCCATCGCGCTGCTGTTTGCTCTGTGTGACCGTGCCCTCGACGGCATCCCGCAAGGCGATGCAGGACAAGGGCCGTTCCTTGGGCGCACGCACCTCGTACACGGCGTGCAGAATCGGCGCCGTGGACTCGAAGACCTGGTAATCGTCCCACGTGTCGGGCATGTACCGCCTCATGGTTTCCTGGCACACGACAACGTGGACCACGTCGCCGATCTGTACGCTCGGAACGCCCACGCGGAGGACTTTGCTGTTGGGGTCATAGATATTGGCGCCCATCTGGGAGCGGTCGATCATCACCTTGCTCTGCTTCGCGATGTCGATGGTCGTCGCGGTTCCATTCGGCTTGACCACTTCCAGCAGCGTTACGGTCGTCCGGCCGTAGGGCAGCGTAAACCGGAAGGATATCTCCTGCTCCTCCCGGCGTCCCTTCTCGGTGAGCACCTTCGTGTAGCTGTCCGACCAGGAGACCCCCGTGCCGTCCGGCTTGTATTCGCATACAGTGAAATCGTCGATGTGGACGAGGTCGGCGTTGGGATAGGTTTCGAGCGTCGCCCGAGCCGCCGCATCCAGGACCGCCTTGCGGTCGAGAATCCCCAGGGAATAGTCTTGCGCGACGCAGGTCGCGGCGGCATTCCACAGACACGCCGCGATCAGAAGAGCCAAAGCTGCTGTCTTTCGAGCCTTCATGGCGCGATCTCCGCTACAGAAATGCGTTGTCAGTACGGTTCACCACGTTCGTGCAGAGTAATCACACAGCCGGATGAAGTCAACCATGTGAGGTGGGTCGGATCGGGGTTACGTGTTCTTGTCTGACGGCGGTGTTTTACGTTTCGTCTTCGGTGGGCCTTTTCTGGCTTGTTGGCCTTGCGGCGGTTCTTCGGCCGTCCGATGGCTTCGGAGCACCTCGATCAAGCGGTTGTACCCATGCACCATGACCTCGAATCGCTTCATCAACTGGTCGATCACTTGATGCTTCTGGGCCTTGTCCCCATGCGTCATCGGGAGCAGCCATGTCTCCATGGCTCGGAATTGCTCCTCCAGCACGGACACCAGCGCGCGCGAATCGTGGGCGGTTCTTTCGGCGCGCTGGACTTCCTCTGAGGTTGCCTGCTCCATGCGCTGTTGCTTGAGTTCCGTGATGAGCTGGTTCATTTTCGCCAGGACGTCTTCAGCCGCGGCTTCGGGACCGTCCGGCCCAGGCGGTTGCCGCATGGCCGTGACACCATCGGCGAGCACCTCCTTGATCGAATCCAGGCCCGCGGTGAAGGCGTTCAGTTGTCGAATGATCTTGCCGATCTTGTCGTCGCTGTCGCCCCCAAGGAGAAGATTCCTGCCGAACGTCTTTTTGATCTGGTCCCATCGCTTGGCGTGTTCCTCGTCGAGCCGCCCCGTCAATTCGCGGAACTTCAGGAGGTTCGATTCGGCGCCGGTGGTGAGCATCTGGGCATCCTGCTCGTACGTGGAGTGAACAAGTGTCCAAAGCTCCGTATCGTCCATGACCGGCAGCACCCTCTCGGCCATGCGATTCATGTTGCGATATGAGCCCTGAAGCAGGAACGGGGGCTCCGTCCTGTATTCATCCGCCTGGCCCGCCGAGCGGATGTACTCCCGATTCACCTTCAGCACGACGTCGCGGACGACCAGGAGCTTCTTCATGGTCGCAACGTACTCCTGGACCTCCTCGGCGGTGTAATTCCCTTCGAAATCGAGTCCTTCCCGCTGCCCGGTCTCGGCAATCTTGAGAATGGTGAAGGCGTCGCGCTGGCTGCGGCGGGTCAGCTTCTCCAGCACCGGATTGGAGGTGAGGCAGTTCTCGATGTAGCTGAGAACGAACTGGTCGTAGTTGTCGCCGACGATGTCGCCGATGTTGTAGGTATCGGCGCGGTTGGCGAGCATGTCGGGGATTCGGAACCGCTTGCCGCTCTCGGTGTAGGGGTTGCCCGCCATGACGACACAGGCGCGCTTGCCCCGCAGATCATACGTCCGCGCCCGGCCGCGATAGACTCCTTCGATCCGCCGTTGCGCATCGCACAGCGAGATGAACTTCTGCAGGAACTCCGGGTTCGTGTGCTGGATGTCATCGATGTAGATCATCACGTTGTCGCCCATTTCCAGGGCGAGATTGAGCTTCGCGAGCTCTTCGCGGGCGGCGGCGTTCGGGGCCTCGGCCGGATCCAACGACACGACACGACTGCCCACGGCCGGGCCATTGATCTTCACGAAGGTCAGGCCGAGCCGATTGGCAACGTATTCCAGCAGCGTCGTCTTCCCGTAGCCTGGCGGAGAGATGAGCAGCAGCATCCCCTGCCGGTCGGTCCGTTTCTCCTGGCCCGCGGCGCCGATCTGCTTGGCGAGATTGGCGCCGATCAGGGGCAGGTAGATCTTGTCGATCAGCGTGTTTCGCACGAACGTCGTGAGCACGTGCGGCTGGAATTCATCGAGGTGCAGGTCCTTGCTGTATCGCTCCACAATCGCATTGCGGCACTTCTGGTACTGGACGAATCGCGGCGCCACATGCTGTTCGTGCCACCGGAGTCGGCCCATAAAATGGCAGTAGTTGAGGCGATACGTGCCCTGCTCGATTCGCGGGTGCGAGCCGGCCAGGCCGGCAAGGTCCCGCTCGACGCCCGCCGGGACCACCGTCCACTTCACACCCAGGCCCGGCATCAAAAGGGCTGCGATTTCCTCCGCGTATTCACTTCGATCGCCCTGGCCTGCATCGACGAGATAGGCCCGGGCCCAGTCGGCCAGCAGGCGGAAGCTGCCCGTGGAATCCTGGGTCAGCGCCTGCATCGATTCCTGGAGGCTCTCGGAGAACCCTCGCTTCGTCAGATGCTTCTGGAGGTCGTCTTTGAGGTCCCGACCGGTCTGACTGACGACGAACTCGTCCTCGCCCGCCAACTCGTAGAAGAGGTACTCTGCCGCTTCCTGGACAAGGGCGGCTTTGAGAAACCCCGTGGTTTCCACGAATCTGTCGAGGCGCGTCCTGATCTCGGCAATGTAGCCGGCCCGCGCCTCGCTTGGCCCGAACATTGCCTGGACGTACCCCATGCCCATGATCCTGGCCCTGAGGGTTGCCTTTTCCTCCTGGGGGATGCCGCCTGCGTGCCAGAACAGCGTGGCGATGGCGCGTGCCCGGGTGTCATAGCGGAGCAGGCCGGCCGTCGATCTGATCTCGAGCAGGGCTTGGAGGATCATCGCGGCGTCGTGATCGTGAACGCCTTTGACGTAGCCCTCGTCGTACCGTGGCCCCATGAACGCCTGGACCCGGGACAGAAGTTCCCCGGCGGGCAACGCCCTGAGGGACTCCGTTTCCGCAGCCGGACCGGCCAGCAGGCTTTCGAGCATTCTGAAGGCCAGATACTCGGATCGATACACTTGCGGTGTCTCGGAGACCAGATTCAGGTCCCATACATCCTTCGTCTGCTCCAACACCTCGTCTTCAATCACCTCGAAGAACCCGGTGCCGGTGAGGTGGAAGCACAATTGCCCGTCTTTCTGGACGATGGTCCCTTCAAGCGGCTGGCGATTGACGGCGAATCGGTGAGTGCCGAGGCGGATGACGTTGTCGTCGTCCTCGTAGAGGGCCTGCTTGTCCTTCAGTTGTCGGATGGTGTCCTGGTGAATGGTCTTGAGCCGGTTGGCAATATCCTCGGCTTTGACGGCATCCCCAAGGGCTTTCAGTTGTTCGATGGTCTCGCGGACGCGGTCGATCATCAGGTCCGAGGCGAAGTACCCATTGATCTGGTCGATGTCGGTCAGAGTTCTAACGCGATTCGCGACCCCCTTGAGAATCCGCTCGGCCGAGGCCATAAGCGCGGATGCCCGCTGGTTTCGCTCCGCGATGAGCCGGACTTTGCGAGACTCGAAGGCGTCGCAGAGCTCCTCCCGTTTCTCCGTGAGCTGAACGATGAACTCGTCGAAGTCCGCGAATTTGCCCTCCAGCGTTTCAAGCTGGACCATCGCCTTGGTGAGATATTCCTGGCACTTCTCCGGCGTGTCGCATACGTCGAGGTAGCCGATGACCGACTGATCGACAAGCTTGAGCTGCGAGACGAATTCAGCCTGGCCTTCGACCTTGCCAAGCTCCTTGAGCCTGTTGGCCAGGGCGGACCTGATCTGGTTGACTTGCGCATAGACCAGGGAGATATGATCGATTACGGCGATGGTCTGAGTCGCATCCTCGATCTTGAGATTGCTCACCACATCGGTGAGCATCTCCAGTCCGGCGGCTGTCTCGGTCACCTGCTCCTGCAACTGCCTGGCGTCGGCAACCTTGGCCAATTCCGGCACCCGCTGCTTGTGCTCCTCGGCTGTCCTGCGATAGGGATCGAGCGACTCGGGTTTGAGCAGAAACTCCACACAGAGGCCGGAGAGCTTTTCCGTGTGTTCGGCGACCTCGTTTTCAAGCGTTGTGATTGTCTCGCTGTCGGCGTAGCGGAGATCCCGCAGAGAAATGATCGTGCCACGGATCGAGCGAAGCTTGGCCAGGAAGTCGACGAACTCGCCGATTTCGTCGATGCGATCGTAGTCCAGCGCGGCGATGATCTCCCGGACGCCCTGGGCGACCTTGTCGATCTCGACCCGTGTGTTGGCTTTCGTTCGGACGACTTTTTCGTACTCATCGACCGCGGCTCTCGCCGCTTGCTTGATCCCCTCCAGCGGCTCATCCAGCCGAAGCGTCTCCGGCGATGCGATCCAGAAGTAAGTGTCCCGGATCTCCTCGGCCTTGCGGGCGATGTCGAGGTAGAGATTCAAGTAGGTCTCTTCTCGGCCGGTTAGCGCCAGGATCTCCGTACACTCGGCCATGCAACGGACGATGTCCCGGTTGCCGATCTTGTACAACTCCGTCTCCTGCTTGACGGGCACATGGAAATCCGGGCCGTAATACGGCGTTTGCCAAACCTGCAGCACGTGGTGCCTCTTGGGTTCGTCGTCCGCCCGGAAGTGAACCAGCATGCCGTCTTCGAAGAGGGAATAGCCGCTACAGACGACGGGCGTGCCGACCTTCTGCTCAATGATGTTGTAGGAGAGCAGGACATAGACGCCCGCATCGTGATTGTGAAAAACGTAGAGATAGTCCTCCCCGTTGGGGGAATCCACCCGTTTCTCGAAGACCATGCCGTCCGTCTGGAGTTCGAACTGTTTGAGCTCGCCCGTCTGGAGGTAGTAACCCCTGGCGAAGATCAGCCCATGATCCTCCGGCAGCAACAGACAGGCCGGCTCGATGGCGTCGATGCGGATGGCCTTGCGAACCTTCTCGTTGTAGAGGATGTAGCGGAACCGCTTCTCCTCATAGGGCCGGATCTTCAGGACAATCACGTTTCCGACCACGGCGTAGTGAATCTCGGCGTCGCTGAGGGTCTGGTCCGCGTTGTCAACCGGCTCGGCGTAAATACCCTTGCCCGTTTCGGTGTTGTTCTCGATTTTGATCGTCAGGTCGCCGCCGATGGTCTCAACGAAGACACGATCCTCGATCGAGATGTGCGGGTTTGTTCCCTGCCGGATCATGTCCTGAGTCGTCCGCCGCCATTCGAACTGGTGTTGAGGCGGAAAGACGCACTCGTGCTCGCTCCGGGCGTCCACGTATTGCAGTGTGTTGCCCTGGATGAGCCACTTGAATGTCTTGACGTCGGTGACCTCCCGGCCCACGCGGAAGACCATATGGAGATGGCGCCCGATCACCGAGAACTTGGCGAAGACCGTCCGCCGGTAGTATCGGTAGAGATTCCTGAAATCGGTCTCGAACTGTGAATCGCGGATCAAATCGAGCGGATACGAGGCGAACGTCCCGCCCTTCCACTGGTAGATGGCGAACACGTCGTCCAGTGCCGTTTCCGCTCGCAGCCCGACAAAGACGTTGTACCCGAAGACGAACTTGTCCCCGATGGTGACCATGTCGCGGGGCACGCACTTGTTGCTCGTCGAGACCCGCTGGCTGGAGAGTAGGCGCGTATCGACGCCGCCGAAGACCTCTTTGCGCGCCTTGTTCAGCTCGTCCAGCCGGCCGCGCAAGTCCTTGCCGTGATGCAAGAGACGGCTGCGGAGGATCTCGTAGGTCCCATTGCGAATCTGGACCTGCTCCTGTGCCTCTGCGGCCTTTTCGCCCGTGCCGTTGGTTTCCATGCTCACGTCCCCTGCAACGTCACCAGCTTACTTGACGGCGGAGCTCGGCACCCACTCACGAGCCGGCGTGTCGGCAATTCCCAACTCCTTGATTGTGCTGAGAATGCCGTTCAGAATGCCCTTCTGCTCAGTGTCCGCCTGCGCGATCAGCTTCACGACCAGCGCGGAGATCGTCAGGTTCTTGATGTCTTCCGTGCCCAGGCCGAATTGGGAGACGAACCGGCGGATATGATCCCTCGCGGCTTCCGCATCCGGCCCCAGCAGGACGCTTCGGACTTCGCCGAGCACCTTGCTGTGCGAAACCATGCCATCGACGCTCTTGCCGGTCGTGATGGAATTGACAAGCCGCTCGAAGAAGCGGTTCTCGCCGCCCACGATCTCGATCTTGGCGCTCTTGAGACCCTCGGACACGATCTTTGCCTGCTCTTGTGCGATGTCCTTGCGGATATTGATCTCGGCCAGCTCGATGTCCCGGTCCTTGTTGAGCCGGAGTTTGAATTCCTCGTGGTCCTTGCCCACCGTGTCGAAGATTTTCATTGCATCGGCCTTGTCGCGAATGCCGTCGGCCTCGGCGTGGTACTTGAGCTCCAGCACCTTGGCCTCGGCGGTTCCCTGTTTCTCGATGGCATCGGCCTTGATCTGCATGACTTCCGCCTCGGCGGTGCCTTCGACGGCGTGCTCTTTGACCGACGCGGCGGCCAGGGTCTTCTTGGCGTCGGCGTTTTTCTCGGCCGCCTTGACGTTGGCCTCGGCCTCAATGAGTTGCTGCTGGGCGTAGAATTCCGCTGCTTTCTTCGAGGCTTCCGCCTGTTTGATGTCCTTGACGAGCGCCTGTTCGGCCTCCTCCTCGGCCTTCGTGATTTCGACCTTCTTGTGACGATCGGCGCCAGCGAACTCTCGCACGTCTTTGATCCGCTCCTCTTCTTCCGCCACGGACTTCTCGACGATCACCCGCTCGCGGACGACCGCCTGCAGTTGTTTCTTCTCCCCTTCGACCGCCTTGTCCTTGCCGACCTGGGCAATCGAGACGACTCGCTGGCGTTCCGTCGCCTCCAGGCCTCGGTCCCGCTCGACCCGCTCGGTCTCGACGGCGTCGGTCCGCTCCTTGCTCCGGCGTGCGACGATGATCTGCCGCTGCTTGTTCTCATCGGCCACCGCGATCTCTTCATCGGCTGCGATCCGGGCCTTCTCCGCCTTCTCCCGCTCGGCCTGCTGCACCTTTTTGGCCTCCGCCTCTTCCCTGGCCTGGACCGATGCGATTTCCCGCGTCTGCTTGGCCTGCGCCTCCGCCAATTGCCTGTTGAGCTCAAGAATGGCCTCCTGCGCCTCGACGTTCTGCCGGGTAATGGTCTTATCCTTCTCCCGCTCGCGGGCGTTGGCCAGCTCGAACTGCTCGGCGGTCAGCAGGGTGATCTTCTTGATGCCCTCCGCGTCGAGGATGTTGTCGGGCTTCAAGAGACTCTTTTCTGTCTGTTCGAGGTAGTCGATTGCCGCATCTTCGAGGATGTACCCGCTCAGGTCGGTGCCGATAATATCGAGGATCTGCTCGCGGAATCGCATCCGATTCGTATAGAGCTCGGAGAAATCGAATTGTTTGCCCACAGTCTTCAACGCCTCGGAGAACTTCGCATCGAACAACTCGACGAGGGCTTGCCGATCCGAAGCCCGGACACAGCCGAGAGACTGGGCCACTTTGATCACATCCTGCATGGTGTTGTTGACCCGCACAAAGAAGGCGACGACGATGTCCGCCCGCAGGTTGTCCTTGCAGATCAGACCCTGCTCGCCCCGGCGGTCGATCTCGATCCGTTTGACCGAGATATCCATGTACTCGGCGCGGTGCAGGACCGGGATCACGAACATGCCGGAGAAGCTCACTCTCGTCCCTCCGACGCCGTTGCGAATCAGCGCCTGGCCCTGGCGCACCTTGCAGTAACACTTGATCAACAGGGCCAGAAAACCCACGCCAAAAAGAACTATGAAGATGATGATCGTGGCCACTACCGCATCCGTAAACATCTTATCTCTCCAACTCTACGGGGGCTATTTGATACGTTCCCTTGTCGCCGTTTTTCTTGACAACGACCGCCTCGTCACCTTTTTTGAACACGTGCGCATTTCGGGACAGGACATTCAGCACGATCGGCGCTCCTTTCGTGGGCACCTGGGCCTGTCCCATTTTCTCCTTCGTTACCTCGGTCGTGATAACCGTGCAGGTCTTTCCCAGCACGTCGCCCGGGGCATTGTAATCCTTGTTCAGGATCAGATACAAGCTTCGCAATGGCAAGGCCACGAATTTCAGCACGACGGTGCTGATTGCCAGATCGCCAAAAAAGATCGCAACGGCCATTGCTCCGGATCCTTCGGGATTCAAGTAGTGATTGCCCAGCATGGAGAAGGTCCAGAGACTCAGAACCATGATGCTTACCAGGAACATCGTCGGGAGCTCGCCGACGTAGAAAAAGTGCAGGATCGAGTGTACAACGCCCGGCTCAAAACCGTCGATGTCCGCCCCGGAGTCCATGTCCACGTCGGTGTCCGGTCCGCCATCGAACACATCGATATGGAACAAATCGATATCGAGTACTCCCAAGATCACCATGATCCAATAGAGTCCGATGACCAGGAGCAACACGGTGAACAACACGTTCACCGGCGCGAAGGCGACTGAGACAAACTCGACCATCGTTGTGCCCTTTCGTCAGGCTTCGTGACTTTCCTCCCTCCACAGGAGGTGCGAAGCCGCTCGCAGCATGATGTCGGAATCTGTACCGCCGGTATAGTGCCATGTCAAGCGAGAAACCAAATCGCAGAGCACAACCGGGCAGGCTGACCCGACGAAGACCGACTCTTGCCGCACTTTTCTCAGGGGATAGACGCACGACGGAAAAAGAAAATCAAAAAAAACGCCTGCCACCTTGCAGAAAGCCACAAACGCTGTTTTCATGCAGGCAGACAGAAATGATATGCAAGGGGAAAGACCATGATAAATGCCATGTTCGTTCGGAGTCTTGCATTCACGGGCGTGCTCGCCGCTGTGACAGTTCCGGTAGTGACTCCGGCTGCTCGTGCAGAGACTACGCAAGTATCGTTTGCTTCCGCCAAGCCGGTCTGGGTTGCGGATCGGCAGACCGAGCAGAACCTGTTCGTTGGCTTTCGATGGGCCTTCGATTGCCCTGCCCAGGGCCGGCCCGTCCTACGGATTGCCGCATCGTCGCTTTATCGGCTGTACGCCAACGGGCGATTCATCGGGCACGGCCCCGCCCGCGGCCCCCACGGCTGCTTCCGCGTTGATGAGTGGCCGCTCCATCCGTTCCTTGGTGAACGCAACAATGTCCTTGCCATCGAAGTGGCGGGCTACAACGCGAACAGCTACTACCTGCTGGATGAGCCTGCCTTTCTCCAGGCGGAGGTGGTTTGTGACGGCGCGATCCTGGCTTCGACCGCCGGCAGCGGCGCCGCCTTCGAGGCAACGGTTTTGAGACACCGCCTGCAGAAGGTGCAGCGCTACAGCTTCCAGCGTCCCTTTATCGAGTACTACCGCATGGAAGAAGGCGACGATTGCTGGTGGAATCGGCCGTCCGGGGAGACCACCGGAGCTTCCCTCGCGGTGTTGCCTTCTCGCGACCTGCTTGTTCGGCGCGTGGCGTACCCCCGATTCCTGACCCGTCAGCCCGTCCGGATTCTCTCCGAGGGTACGCTCCGGCGCGAAGTCCCCGTGGCGAGGCTCTGGAAAGATCGCTCTCTGGTGAACATCGGGCCGCAGTTGAAGGGATACCCGGAGAGCGAGCTGGAGGTCGTGCCCTCGACAGAGCTGCAGAAGATCCAGTCCACCTTCACCCGTACAACAGAAAGGCTCTATCAGCCCAACGAGGCCATCGCACTGGGCGAAAACACATTTGCCATCGCCGATCTGGGGACGAATCTCACGGGATTCATCGGGGCCCAGGTCCGATGCTCCAAACCAACCACGCTCTATATCACGTTCGATGAAATCCTGACCAGAGACGATGTGGACTCCAAACGGCTCGGCTGCGTCAATGCGGTCTGCTATGAGTTGGCGTCCGGCACATACCATCTGGAATCCCTCGAGCCCTACACAATGCGCTACCTCAAGCTGAACGTCCTGGCGGGTGGCTGCGAGGTGCGGCGCCTGTACCTGCGAGAATACGCCAATCCCGAGGTCGATGAGGCCCGGTTCTCGTGCAGTGATCCGGGCCTCAACCGAATCTTCGAGGCCGCCAGGGAAACCTTCCGCCAGAACGCAGTGGATATCTTCATGGATTGCCCCTCACGAGAACGGGCCGGCTGGCTTTGCGACAGCTTCTTCACATCCCGCGTCGCGTTCGACCTGTGCGGCAACACCACCATCGAGAAGAACTTCCTGGAGAATTATCTTCTGCCGCCGAGCTTCGCGAATCTGCCCGAGGGCATGCTGCCCATGTGCTACCCCGCCGACCACTACGACGGCGTCTTCATCCCCAACTGGGCGATCTGGTTCGTGATCGAGCTGGAGGAATACCAGGCCCGAAGCGGCGACCGCGAGCTGGTGGCCGCCCTGCGGCCCAGGCTCGAAGGTCTCTACGAGTACTTCCGGAAGTTTAAGAACGAGGACGGGCTGCTCGAAAAGCTGCAAAGCTGGGTGTTCGTCGAGTGGTCCCAGGCCAACAGCTTCGTGCAGGATGTGAGCTACCCGAGCAACATGCTCTATGCAGCGGCCTTGGCGGCGGCCGGCCGGATGTACGACGAGCTTGCCCTGGTCGAAGAAGCGGAGCGAATTCGCCAGGTGATCCGGCAGCAGTCATTCGACGGGGAGTTCTTCGTGGACAACGCTCTGCGCAAGGACGGCCGACTCGAAGTCACGCGGAACCGCACCGAGGTCTGCCAGTATTTTGCCTTTTTCTTCGATGTGGCCACACCCCGGACGCACGCCCAGCTTTGGGACAGACTGGTCCATCAGTTCGGCCCCCAGCGCAAGACGACCAACGTATTCCCCGAGGTCCATCCGGCCAACGCTTTCATCGGCAACTATCTGCGATTCGAGCTCCTGAGCCGCTACGGGCACCCGGCCCAGATCAAGAGGGAACTCGCCGATTATTACCTCTACATGGCCGATCGAACGGGCACCCTGTGGGAGAACGTCGGTGCCGAGGCAAGCTGCAACCATGGGTTCGCCTCCCACGTGGCCCACACGCTATATCGCGACGTTCTGGGAATCCGCGAGGTTGACACCCAGAAAAAGAGCGTTCATCTCAAGATTGCGGATGTCGGCTTGGACTGGTGCGAGGGCAAGCTCGTCACGCCGCAGGGACCGGTCGTGGTCCGCTGGTGGAAGGACAAGGGGCAAACTCTCTGCCACGTTGAAGTGCCTGCGGGGTACGTGCTTCAAAACGACAATCCGCCCGGCGGCGTCAGGCTTCAGTGAAACCACTTGAGCAACTCGGCGGCGACGATCTCGTGCCCTTTTCGATTGGGGTGGTTGCTCTGGGACATGCAGGACTCCAGAGACTCGCCCGCGCGAAGGCGCGTCTGGAATTCGACAAGGCTATCCACGAGCGCCACGCTGTTCTCACGGGCCAAGCGGCGGATCTGTTCGGCGTGCTGGTTGAGCAGATCGGTCGGATCGTCGAGCTTGGCGCCTGTCTCCGGCGTGGGCGTCAGGAGAATCACCCTGGCTCCCGCTGCCTTCGCCTGAGCGATCATGGCCTTCCATGCGGTCTCGGCCCGCAGCAGACCGACCCCGCGGTCGTTGAGCCCGTAGTCGATCGTGACAACATCCGGCCGCAAGGCCAGCACGTCTCGTTCGAATCGTTTCGCTCCGGCCTCCGAATGCTCCCCGCCGATGGCCGTGACGACGACATTGACCACGGCGTAAGGGAATCGCTCTTTCAGCCCGCGGTGCAGGAGATGCGGATACGCGTTGAAGGTGTCCACCACGGGCGTCCGGAAGTAGCCTGCGGGCACGCTGTGCCCGTGACAGACGATGTTGACCGTCCGGTTCTGCGGCCACTGGCGCGACAGCTCCGCCGTGACAGACTGCAAGTACGTGTCCGGCGTCGCAGTTGCGGACCCGGATATATCAGGGCCTTCCGGGTATGCCCATAGCACCATTTGGAGTAGAAGAACAACCTGTCTCATGGCTCACCTGATTTACTATTTGCGATTTTCCATTTACTATTTGGTCGGCGCCGTGGCGCGGGCCGGCTTCTCAGCAGGCAATTGTAAATCATAAATCGTGAATAGTAAATTGAGGGCCTTGTAGGCATGAGTAATGGCTTCGACTTCGATCGAGTGATCGAGAGACGTAATACCGACAGCCTCAAGTGGCACAAGTACGAGGGCAGGGATGTCATTCCCCTATGGGTGGCCGACATGGATTTCCAGGCCCCGCAGGCAATCCTGGAGGCCCTGCACAGGCGGGTCGAGCACGGGGTCTTTGGCTACGCCGTACCGCCGGAGGAACTCACGCAAGTCCTCGTGGAACGGATGGCCGAGAAGTACCGATGGGTGATCAAGCCGTCGTGGATCGTCTGGCTGCCGGGCGTGGTATCCGCATTGAACGTCGTGTGCCGGGCTTTTGGCGACGACGGCGACGAGGTGCTGACCTTCCGGCCGATCTATCCGCCGTTCCTGTCTGCTCCGCCGCTGTCCCGCCGGAGCGTCAAGACCATCCCGCTTGGCCGGAAAGGCGGCTCGTACGTCATGGATGCCGACAGGTTCGAGCAGGAGATCACCGCGCGATCCCGAATTCTCCTCCTGTGCAATCCGCACAACCCCGTCGGCAGAAGATTCGAGCGTCGAGAGCTGGAGCGCATCGCCGAGGTCTGCCTGGCACACGACATCATCCTCTGCTCCGACGAAATCCATTGCGATCTCGTCCTCGACGGCGGCCCGCACACGCCCGCCGCGACACTCGGTCCGGAAATCTCCGCCCGGACCATCACGCTGATGGCCCCGAGCAAGACGTTCAACATCCCGGGCCTGAGCTGCTCGTTTGCCATTATCGAGAACCCTGACTTGCGAAGGCGGTTCAACAAAACCCACAGTGGCATCGTCCCGTGGATCAACGCACTGGGCTACGCCGCCTGCTTGGCCGCCTATCGCGATTGCGAGCCCTGGAGACAGGCTCTCATCGACTACCTGCGTGGCAATGAGCAACTCGCCTATCGGTTCATCAACGAGGAGATCCCCGGCCTTGCCATGGACCACGTCCAGGCAACCTACCTGGCCTGGATCGACACCCGCCCGTTAGGCCTGGCCAATCCCGAGCGCTTCTTCGAGCTGGGCGGCGTCGGGCTCTCCGATGGGAAGGACTTCCTCGCCGAAGGCTTTGTAAGACTGAATTTCGGTTGCCCGCGGGCGACTCTGCTGGTGGGCCTGGAACGAATAAAACACGCGGTAGCCAATTTACGAACAACGTAAGGAGGTGTGCGATGGTAGTCGAAATCCTGCTGATCCTCGCAATGAGCGTCCCAGCACAGGGGACGACGCGATTTTATGTGGATCGGCCCTTCCTCCAGGACTATAGCGAGCAGGTCCCGCTTGCCCCGGAGGTTGCAGAGGCGAAACTACTGAAGGTCCGCATGGACCGCAACGGCCGAATCCTGGTCCTCTCCGACAAAAGGCTCCTCCAGGTCCATGGGGGTGCGCTCCGCCCGGAGCGACAGTATCGCGCTCTTGCCGATATGCGAATCAAGGACATGGAAATCCACGAGGGCCAGTTCGTATACTTGACCGACAAGTACTTGCTGAGCAACGCCTCGGCCGGGCGATTGCTGGTCGAGGCATCTGATGGGCGTCTCCGGACAGACCCAAATTCACTCGAACCGCAGGACAGCGATCCCAAGAGGCTGCCGTGCATTGGTGTGAGATGCCGCCGGACCATTGGGGATGTCGTCTGGTTCGGGACACCGAGAGGTGCGTTTTCACAGCAGCCCGATGGGCGGATCGATTACTATGCGTCCCGGCGGTGGCTGATCGATGATTCGGTTATCGACATCTGGCCGGGGGAGGATGGCTCGGTCCTGATTCTCTCGCAACGCGGCCTGAACATCATCCATTTCCGCGAGATGACGCTCGCGCGGAAGGCCGAGCATTTCGACCGGCTGACCCGGCAGAGGCACATCCGATTCGGCTTCAACAGCGCGTTCGAGATGAGCACCCCCGGCGACCTCTCGACGGGGACGCTCGTGGACCAGGACAACGACGGGCTCTGGACCGCCATGTATTTGGCCAATGAGCTCTTCCGGTACGCCGTGACGAAATCCGATGAGGCCCTGCGAAACTGCTATGAGTCTTTCGAGGCGATGGAGCGACTCAGCCAGATCACAGGGATAGAGGGCTTCCCCGCGAGGTCCTTCGAGCGCGCCGGATACCAGGTGGCGGACAAATCCCGATGGCATGATACGCCAGACGGCCGGTGGTCGTGGAAAGGGACCACCAGCAGCGACGAGATCGTGGGACATTTCTTTGCCTATGCAATCTTCGCAGAGGTCGTATCGCAGGAGGCATGGAAGCAACGAGCAGTCGCCCTCATCGACGCCATCATGGACCACATCGTGCGGAACAACTGGTATCTGATCGACTACGACGGCAAGCCGACTCAATGGGGCCGATGGCATCCGGAGTACGTAAACCAGTTCCCCCGGCAGGTGGGCGACCGGCGACTCAATTCCGTCGAGATCGTCGCATTCCTCCAAACAGCGTATCACTTCACGAGCAAGGAGGTCTATCGCCAGAAGGCCTTCGAGCTAATCGATGAGCATGGCTATCTCGACAACATCCTGATTCCCATGAAGGAGCTCGGCCGCGTCCCTGGCATTGATCTGACGACGGAATGGAACCATTCGGACGACGAGCTGGCATTCCTGAGCTACTGGAACCTGTACCGGTACGCCTTCACGCCGGAACTGCGGGAGCAGTATCGTCAGGCCATCCGAGATCACTGGGCGATCGAGCGGCCGGAGAAGAACCCGCTCTGGGACTTCATCTACGCCGCGACGGGAGCCGAGGATTTCGACCTGAGCGAATCCATTTGGAGCCTCCAGGAGTTCCCCCTGGACACGATTAGTTGGACGGTGCGGAACAGCCACCGCAAGGACCTGGATTTTCTCCCGGCCAACTTCCGCGAGCAGAGCACAAGCGTCGTTCTGCCGCCGGACGAGCGACCGATGAGCAAGTTCAACGGCAATGCCTTCCGGCTCGACGGCGGCGACGGCGGTCGCGAGGAATTCAGCGGCGACATCTATCTGCTGCCCTACTGGCTGGGCCGGTATCTTGGCATCATCCGGCCGTGAGGGAGTGCCGCTGCGGCTCCGCATTCCAGCCGCGGACAATTAGAGCCCGTTGCGTTTCCGAACCGTAGGACTCCGCGGTGATCGTCCTCGCCTCCCCCGGCAGCAGGCTGACGTAGTTGTCTTGCCAGAAGACAGGGACGACGGGTTGTTCTGTGCTTTCATCGATCAGCAGCAACTCGACGAAGAACGCGATTCTGTCGCTGCGGTTCGTGAGGTCCACCACCACCTCCGTCTTGTTGGCCCGACAGCTCACCGCGACATCCGCCAGCGGTAGTGAGTTTAGGTCGGTCATATCGGCGTACTCCCTGCTGGGCGTGTAGTACTCCCAGGGCGCGACCTTCGTCTCGTAATCCAGCACATCGGGCTGCGTGGACAGCCAATAGAAATTGTTCGTAATCACACTGCCGTTTTGGTCGGAGAGCCCCAGATGGAGGAAGTATGTCGTGCTGATCGTCTCGAATTGCGGAAGCTTGAATACCCTGTCCGAAGTAATCGGGAGGCGTGCACCGAGGAATAACCTCGATTCGATATCGTAGACTCGCACATCGGCGAAAAAGCCCTTTGTCTCAGCGCCCTCGCCGTTCACAAGGCGAATGCTCCTGTCCCCGTAATGATACACCAGTTGCAGCGGCTCACAGGCTTTCTTTACGCCATAGAAAGCCCCAGTGGGCATCAGGAACCAGTCGTAGAGCTGCCAATACATCTTGGGCCACGCGGCGTTGAGCATCCACTGGATCACGCCGGTTGCCCGGCCCCTGTTGACGCGGAAGGCCTCGAACATCGGTCGGACCAGCTCATAGCTGAGCACCTGGGCCTTGCGGGCGAATTCCTCGATGCTGCGCGCCTCGCCATAGCGCCGGTGGATGGCCTCCCGGCAGCAGTCCAGGGTAGTGAACTCGTTCAAGCCGCAATGGAAGTGCCAACACTCATCGATCGGCCACAAGTGGTCGGCGGGAAGCATTTTCGTGAGGCTTTCCAGTGTGGGGACCGCCGCGCCGGGCGAGGTCTCCGTATTGAAGCCATAGGCTCCGCCCCGCCTTGTGTCGGTATACCAGTAGACAGGCGGCGTGTACTCGTAGGGTCCGAGCATCTTCATGCCGGAGTTGCCGCTGATCTCGCTGATAAGGTCCTCCTTGCAGACGATCCGCTGCTCGCTGCCGACGCCGCCCGTGGAGGCAAGATACGGCCGCGTCGGATCGCACTCGCGGAAAATGCCGATATACTCCCGCTCCAGCTCCGGCGCCGGCAGCTTGTCGCTGGCGACCGCCCAGACGAAGATGCTGGGGTGATTCCGCAGCCACAAGAGCTGATCCCGCCACGAGCGGCTCACCGAGTCGATATCCTCCGGCGAGGTCACCCCGCCATATCGCTCGTCCACGGGTTTACCGAGATACTGTTCGTGCTCCCAGTGGCAGCTCCAGCCGACCATCACGAGGATGCCGTACTCGTCACAGAGGTCGTAGAGCGTCTGATCTTTCCCCCAGACGCTCTCGCAGCGGATGCAGTTGAGATTCATGTGCCGGACGTACCGAAGCTCGGCTTCGATGGTCAGGGGAGTATCGGCCAGAAGCAGGTCGTCCGTCCAACCGGCGCCCTTGATGAGCACCTCCCTGCCATTGATCTTGAACCCGCGATGTCCCTCGGCCGTCCGATAGTCCGCCACCTCGCGAATGCCAAACCGCACGGACGCAGCGTCGGAAACCCCTGAATCAGCCGTGAAGCGAAGCTCGAGCTCGTACAACTCCGGCGCGCCAAGGTCGTGCGGCCACCAGATGCGTGGGTTTGGGATGCGAAGCTGCGGGTACTCCCGGACTGTCAACGTGAACGTCCGAGTCTCCCGGGGCTGCAATTGCACCTCTTGGCGAGAGCGGCTCCCCTCAATGGAGGCGTCGAGGACTCCCGACACGGTTTTGTCACTATGATTCACCAGATCGGCACGGATCGTCAGACGTGCTTCAGCAAACGCAGCCAGATCGAGTTGCGCCTGCACGAAGGGATTCTCGATGGAAACCCTGCCGCAGAAGCGAAGTCTCACCGGCCGAAAGAGCCCCATGTTTCGATCCGGCGGCGGTGGATTCCAGTCCACGAAACCTGTCGAGAAGTCCCCCGGCCTCGGCGGCGCTACCATCACAGCCAGGACGTTCTTGCCCGGCGCAACTATGCCGGAGACACCGTACTGAAATCGCCGAAATGCTCCCCTGGCCCGATCCGCTGCTGCGATCGAGCGGCCGTTGAGCCATACATCGGCGGCATAGTTGATTCCGTCGAACTCAAGCAGGACCGTCCTGCCGGCTTCTTCGGCCGAGAGCACAAATGCGGTCCGATACCACCATGGAGTTTGAAACCATTCCCGTGGCACGTTCTTGAGGTTCATCCCAATGTACGGGTTTTCGCACCGGCCGCTCGCGACGAGCGAACCCAGCACCGTGGATGGCACACGCGCCGGCAGCCATCCCTCGGTGGCGAACCCGGGGCGGGAGATCGCCTCCCCCGAGGGCCGAACCTCAGCCGAACTGCGAATCAGCCACTCGTCGGATAGCATTCTCTGTGGTCGGGACATCATTTGTGAAATGATAAATCACGCTTCGCATCCGTTCAACGGTGTTTGCAGTGGTTGAATCACATTGGTCTTTCGGGTAGGCTGCTGGCGAACAGGACCGCCACGTATTGAAGGAGTGCAACAATGACTCGATTGGCCCTCAACGGCGGAAAGCCGGTGCGCGACGTCAAGAGCAATCCCTGGCCGAAATGGCCCGTCTGGGACGAGCGGGAGGAAAAGGCCTTGCTGGAGGTGCTGCGAAGCGGCGCCTGGTCCTACAACGGGCCCCGGGAGAAGCAGTTCAACGAGGCATTTGCCCGATTCACTGGGACGAGATACGCGCTCTCGATTGCGAATGGGACCGTCGCGCTCCAACTGGCGTTGGAGGCATGCGGGATCGGATACGGCGACGAGGTGATCGTTCCGGGCCTGACCTGGCAGGCAACGGCGGCCGCGGCCCTCGACATCAACGCCGTTCCCATTCTCGTGGACGTCACGGAGGACACATGGTGCCTTGACCCGGCCAAGGTCGAGGCGGCGATCACGCCGCGAACGAAGGCGATCATTCCGGTGCACCTCTACGGCTCGTTCGCCGATATGGACGCCATTCTGGACATCGCACGCCGGCACAACTTAAGAGTGATCGAGGACTGTGCACACAAGCACGGCGGCGAGTGGAACAGCCGGAAGGCCGGCGGTATCGGCGACATCGGCAGCTTCAGTTTCCAACTCTCCAAGCTGATGACCGCCGGCGAAGGCGGCGCTCTGACGACCAGCGATCCCGTGTTGTACGAGCGGCTCGACGCGCTTCGCAACTGCGGCAGAAGACCCGAGCCGGAGGCGGGAGCCGACAAGGGCGAAGGCGTCTACGCCGACGAGGGCAATTTCATCCAGTCAGGCAACTACCGCCTGACGGATTTCCAGGCTACCCTGCTCTTCGAGTCGTTGCAGCGATTGCCCGAACAGAACAAGGTGCGGGATGAGAACGCCATCTACCTGAACGCGCAGCTTTCGCAACTGCCGGGCATCGTTCCGATGCGGCGGGACAAGCGGGAGACCGCGGAAGCCTACTACAACTTCTCATTCCGATACAGCCAGGAGCAGTTCAAGAATCTGCCTGTGGTTCGATTCCGCGAGGCACTGGCGGCAGAGTTGGGTTGCGCGGTGGATTCCAGCTACAAGCCGCTCAACGCGTGTTCCTTGTACACGCCCCACACCAAACCCTGGCGATATAAGCTCACCGAGAGACACTGGAAGCGGATCGATCCCACACGATTCGACTTGCCCGTGTGCCGGCGGATATACGAGCGGGAGTCGGTGTGCTTCCATCACAAGGTGCTGATGGGCACAAAGGCCGACGTGGACCAGATCGTCGAGGCGATCCGCAAGATCTACGATAGCGCTGAGGATTTGTAGTCAACGCGTGGGTCAAGGACCCATTCTACGTCGGCCGGCCCGGAGTCCCTTGACGAACATCGCGCCGCCGATCCCGCCAATAACAGCCCCCGCCCCCAGATTCGTCAGCTTACCGATCCCCGTATCGGTCAGAAAGATGGACACAAGCACGACCACGGCAAAGAACAGCAGGAATGAACCGAGAGCCTTGTGGATTTGTGCGTCGTGCAGCGTTCTCGCCTGATCCTGATTCTCCGTGGCCACCATCGATCTTTCCTCTCAGAAAATGCAATAGATAGTAAAGATGATGGCCAGCACGCCAAGTGCCCAGAGCTTGAGGTTGTGCCACCAGCGAGGGTTCTCGACTCCTTCATAGATGTACGCTTTGGGAATCATCATCACAAGCAGTCCGGACAGGATGAACAGAGCCAGGAACACCCCTTTCGCCGCGGCCGGTGAGACATCTTTGAGCCAGTCGAAGTTCAGCACGTCGTCACCTCGCAACTGTCTCCGAAATCCTTCGGTGATCGGAACACAAGCCCCGACAGTCGCCCACCGGGATGTGGTCGCGTTACCAGACTGGTTATCACGTTGAGCAGCACCCCCACCACGAACGACCACCAGGAGACGTACAGGAATGGGTCTTCAATTGTAAACAGGCGTCCTTTGAACGCGTAGAGCAAGGCTGAGGCGCCTATGCCGCCGACCAGCCCGATGAGCCCGCCCCACTGCGTGGCGCGGGGCCAGAACATGCCCAGCAGCAGGATCGAGAAGACCGGTCCCTGGAAGAATGAGAGGAACGTCTGGATGGCCACGTAAATGCCGGGGAATTGCCTGCTCAGCGGTGAGGTGAGGACACCAAAGATCAACAGAACCACGGTTGTCAATTGTCCCACGATCATATAGTGGCGGCCGCTTGCCCCTTTCCTTAGGAACCTCTCATAGACGTCTTTCGTCCAGAGGGTCGCCGTGGAATTCAGGATCGAGTCGATTGTCGACATCAGACCAGCCAAAAAACCGGCAAACAACAATCCCCGTAATCCTGGCGGCAGCAGGCTCTTCACGAGTGTGGGAAACGCATGATCCCCATCCTCCATCCCCGGGAAGGCGGCAAGGGCGATCAGCCCCGGAAACATGACCAACATGGGGATGAACATCTTGAAGAACGCGCCGGCAAGCATACTGGCCTTGGCGTGCCAGACGCTCTTGGTGGCTAAACACCGCTGCACGATAGCCTGGTTGCCGATCATGTAGGCATTGGACATGACGAGGGTCAATCCGAAGAGGATGCCCGTCCAGGGGAATGGCGTCTGCGTATCCGCAGGCTGGACCAACTCGAAATGATGCTGGTAGGCGTCGCCCATGGCGGCAATCTTGTCCGTCAGACCGGTCCAGCCTCCGGCGTGGTAGAATCCGACGACCACGACGGACGCTCCGCCCACAAACATGATGACCATCTGAACCACATCGGTCATCACCACGGCGGTCAGGCCGCCGAAGAAGGTGTAGAGCCCGACGACAATTGCTGTCGCGGTGATGGAAAACCAGTGCGGCCAGCCCATCAGCGGCTTGAACATGACCGCCGCTGCCCAGAACAGGACGCCCAGGTCCAGGGCGAAAAAGATAATCCAGGTCAGCGACGCCGCCGCACGGACATAGTCGTTGTATCGGCGCCCCAGGTATTCCGGAATCGTGTACAGGCCCGCCTTCCAGAAATAGGGGATGAAGATAAACGCGCCCAACAGCATGGCCGGAATCGAGCCCAGCCAGTCGAAATTGCCGACAGCCACCCCGAAACGATAGGACTGTCCCGAGACGCCTACGAAATCCATCGCGCTGATATCAGTCGCCACAATGGACATGCCCACCGCCCAGAACGGAAGCGACCTGCCGCACAGAAAGAAATCGTCGGCAGAGCGCACGAACCTGGCAAAATAAAGGCCCAGGGCCATGATGCCCAGGAGATAGGCGATCACGACGAAATAGTCGATTCCGCTCAGCACACTCGGTCACTCCTTTTCCTGCAAAATCTCCACGCAGAGCCGACAAGGCTCCTCGCCAGACAAGCCCTGAATGGTTTCGAGTCACTTGGGCGAAGGCAAAGTGGTCGCATCCTGTGGCCTGGGTCGCACCCAAACGTCTAATAGTTCGACGTCCCGCTGAATCGTGAAACGGACGGGCCGGTCGAAAGGCAGGCCGGACACCATTTCGACAAATTGGCTCTCGCCCAGATCCGCCTCCGCCAACGATGCGCCGTCGATCAGCGAAATGAAATCCCCTTTTCGCAGGCCGGCCAGCCCCGCAGGGGAATCCTGAATCACGTCGACAATGTCAAAACCGGCTCCGACACGTTTCGCCACCCGGACGCCCAGATACGCGGCCCGACGCGTTGGAAACAAGCCTGCGCCCGGATAGGAAATGGCCGCCAGGGAGATGTTGTCGAGCAGAAGCCCGGCATGGTCTCGGCCCGCATGCTTGAACACCAGCGAGGCATTCACCGCCTTCTCGACGCCGATCTCGCGGCTGATCGTCCGAAACGGCTCTTTCGCATCCAGCGTGAACGACTCGCTGTAGAGCTTGCCCAGGCTCACGGTCATCGTGTTCCGTGTTCGCTCCGGATTGCCGGCCAGGTCAAACTGGAGCCTGTAGAGGCCGGCGCTGAGTCGATAAGCCCCCTTCGATTGCAGCGCTCCGGCGGCAAATCCGCCTCCGTCCATATCCACGTAGAGGCCGTGATTCGGATATGCATCCTGAAAGCCATGGCCGAGCAGGTCCACCTCACCGCCGCGAACGTACCAATTCTGGAAATCATCATAACCGGCCTGCCCCTTGCCTCTGTTCTCCGAGTCGAAATTGTCCTCGACGATCACGCGATCGACGCGTGCCACGACAGGCGCCGCCACAACTTCGGCCGGGATCTCATCTCTAATCCGGATGTAGTCGAAGAACGCATAGTCGTGCCGCCAGTCGTTGGCATGGGCCTCAACACAAATCAGGAGGGGCTCGCCCGTGGAGAAACATGACAAATCGTACACCAGATCCTGCCACCCGTCGATGCCTCGCACGAGTCTCTCCGCCCCAAGCCGGGCGCCGTCCACTGTCACGATCAGCAGCCAGTCGCCATCCACATCGCGGTTGCCGCAGACGCCCAGCTCCAGGACCGGGGAAGGGCCGCTCAGAATCGCGGAATGCGCGATCTTAGCCGGTTCCTCAGCCGACAGGGGGTGCAGATACAATATCCCACGACGCCCGGGACTCGGATTCGCGTTGCCGCAGCGGACCGTATCCACGTACAGCCCGGCCTGCCCGCCTCCAGGAAACTCCACCAGAGCGCCCTGCACCTGCCACTGCATGACCCAGGGCTCCTCCCCCTCAAAACCCACCGGGATTACCAGCCGCCGCGAAGACTCGTCCCCGCGGAACACCCCTTGGTTTACTCGAACGACGTCATCGAGCGTAACGCCGCCAGCAGCGGCCGGCGCCTCATCGAATACACCCACAATCACCTGGGAAGACTTGCCGTCCCCGAGCGACCCCTTGTCCGGAGGCTTGACGTCGCGAGACGGTACGGTGGCCGCTGGCTTTCCCGTGGCCTCGGTTGAGCCGACCCGGCGCGGGTTGGGCGAGCGAATCAGCGCCTTGTAATCCGGCTGGGCGGTGGCCCGCGATTTGTCCCGTGTCACCGCCAGGACCATATCACCCTGGATGCTCTCCACCTGCCACTCGCAATCGAGGGCGATGTCGCCGAGACCTGGAACGGTGTCGAACACCTCCACCTTGTCCCCGGGATTCGGCAACAGGTCGGGCGCGATCCGGACGGCGATCTTCTCACCCATCACCTCTCGTACGACGCCGGATAGATCCGCCGCCTCGATGCCGGGATTGCACAGGACAACCACCACGACCGTCGCCGCAAGAACGGTGGAACGCCCCAGACCCAGATGTAGGCTTCTCATGGTTCGAAGCTCCCCATGCCGACACCCACCGGCATTTTCTCATGTCGAATGTAAACCGTTCGGAACTCCTCGAATGCGGACTCTCTTTCAGGCAGGACGACCGACAGCACTCCGGCAAGCTGCGACAGAACGCCGTGCAACACGCTCCTGGTAATCGGATCGTTCCAGTTCGCTCGCCTCAGAACACGGACTACGGCGTCCGTGCCCACCCTCAGGCCTGCCCGCACCGCCGGGTGCTCCATCGCCGACAGGGCCAGACTTGGGCCGTACTCATAGTACAACTCGATCAGCCGGCGGCCCGCCGGCGTCTGTGCCATGACGCGGTCCCGGAATTCCCGCAACAGGACAACCTCTTCGGCCATCGGACCTTCGTAGGCTACCGTCGCCACGTAGCAGGAGATCATCGAGCCGAGTTGCACCACGAATCGTAACATATCTTTCCGGTCGGCGTTTGTCCAGTCCTTCGTGATCGGCCCCAGACGGCCCTGTGCCTTCTGGACCACGGTCTCGGACGTGCCGTCGGCCTTTGTGAAGGCCTGCGTCTGCAAGTTCTTCTGGGTCTCCAGAACGGGGTGTGCCGCCAGCATCTGATTCATATCGTCGTATGTGCCCAGCACCGCGATCAGCAGGGTCCCGGAGAACTCGGCGACCTTGCCTTCCTTGTCTTGGGCTTTCAGCCACAGCTTGCAGGCGAACCGGCCCCCTGGCTGGAAGTCGCTTCGCCGGTACATTTTCAACGCGTCGTGACTCACATGGATGGAAAGCACGGATTTGCCTGCATCCACCGGCTCAAACACAAGACGATCGACCGGCAGGGTATCCACATATTGCAGCACCGCCTGCCGATAGGATTCATCGCTCTCGCCGTCGGCCTTCTTGCGGAACGACGGTATGTTGCTCTTTTCAAGATCGGGCATGTAAAGCTGAAAGACGGCGTAGAAAGGACCCGTGGGGGCCTCCTGTTGCGGCTCGCCGCCCGCATAGAGCCAGACTTTGATGCGCTCCCCTTCTTCGGCCCGTGTCCCGGGGCCGGGTTCCTGCTTATATGCCAAACCCCTTTCCTCACGCTTGGCAGCTTCTCTGGCCTGGTCGACGATCTCGATAGTCAGCTTGGCCTGCTCGGCAGCCTCCCTGGCCTCTTTCTCGGTCTTGCCCGCCAGCTTCGGCACAACGCAACTCGGCACGTACTGTGCGTATACTTTCAATTGGATCGGCACGTCGGGACGATGTTCCGCACCCGGTGTGACGGATTGCGAGATCACCGTGAACTCCTTTTGCCGGGACGGGGCGTTCTCGCCCTGCGAGTCTTGCGAGGTGAAGCCCTGGTCGCCCAGGAATTCCTTGGCCTGATCCACCTTGAGCCCCACGACGTTCGGCACCTTTCTCGCGTATTTGTCGTGCAGAATGACCGCAACCTCGGAACCCTTGGGGACCTGCGTCCCGGCGCCGGGTTCTGTCTTGCTAAGCTTGTACTGAAGCCGCTCTTCGGGCGAGGGTTTCCCAAGCTTTGGCCGGCCGCGCAAATGCGCGCCGGCGAGTTGGCCGGCGTAGCTCTTGAAATCCGGGGGGTTCTCCGGGTCCCACGATGGAACCGCAGCAGGTGCGTCATCGACCTTCAAGGTAACCTGGCCGACATCGACGACGCCTGGCGTCGAAGGCAGCGCGATGGACTTGACCGCGCTGAAGAAGTACTTGTGGGTATCGCCCTCGAACGACAATGTAGCCTGATCGCCCACCTCGACCGGCGCATCAACCAGGACGTTGAAAGAACCGTCCTTCGGGGTGTCGTCATCGTCCTGCCCGAACGCCGCCGCGATAGCATCGCCAATGATGCTGGTCCGCAACTCGCCGCCGGGGATGTAGGTGCCCGCGTCGATGGCGAGCGGCTCGCTTCGGATGCTGGCATAGCCGGGGTACGAGCTTTCGGCGTCCGGCTTCTGGGCACTGACGACGCCCTTGAGCCGGAAGCTGCCTGCCACAAAGATGGGCAGACGCAGCGTGATCGGTTCCGCAGGCGGCTGCGGGTCCAGCCAATTCTCCACGTCATCGACCCCATATTGTGCGTCTGCGGTCAACTCGCGGCCGTCCGGCAGCTTGTATCGAACGGCAATCGCAAGTTTTTCGCCGTAGGTCTTGAACTCGTGCGCCGTCCAGTATTCATGCTCGGAGATGTAGACCTCATTCCCGTCCACGGTCACCATGTCCTTCTGTCGCGAAATGGGACTTCCTGCCTGGTCCAGCACGCGAATCCGAAGTGGATCGACTTTGACCGTGATCGGCCTGACGGACACGAAGCCGGCCTGCTGGCCGATGAGGACCTCGCCGCTCTGTGGCCTGCCGCCCTCGAAGCCCGGTAGCCCATCGAGCGTCTGAGGCAGCGCCCCTTCCACGTTGGCGACGCCGTCGGCGTAGACGCTCACGATCCCGATCAGGCCGGCCCCCTTCTCAAGCTCTTCGCCTTGTTCGGCCCGTATCGTCTCGATCTCCGCCCGCACGTCGTCCATCATGCCTATGTTCGGCGACGCACGGTCGCTTGCTTTCAGGACGCTCGTTTTGACCTTGTACGGTCGCAAGTACAAGGTGTCATCGGCAAAGACATCGACGGCGGCGCTCAGCTCGAATTGTTCCATGATGGGCTGGCCGGCCTGGCCTTTTCGGAGGTCCTCTCCGTGGCGGGCGATCTTGAAGAGCGTCGCCCGCACCGTCGGCTTCATGCGCTTGACGGCGGAAAACCGCATGGCCGCAACATAATCCATGAACGCCTTGTTGTCCTTAAGCTTCTCGGCCGCCAGGCCAAAGGCTTCATTCATAAACAGATCTTTGGCTTTCTCAATGTTCTCTCGGTTCTTCTCCTCGCGTCCTTTCTCATTCCGCAGATACGTCGCGATGAGGTCTCGGCTTCGCTCCCAGTCCTCCAGCATCCGCTTCTTGAGGTTCGCGGCGGTTTCGTCCGAGATTCGATTCCTCGCCGCGTCGATCATCGCGGCGGCCTCTTCGCTGACATACCCGTCATCCGAGGCCAGCCCGCCCGTGTACCGAGTCACGAGCCCGATCGTCTCAAGCTGGTCGAACAGGGACCTTCCGTTCCTGGCAAGAAAATCGTCCACGTACTTGCTGATCTCGATCCGGTTCTCCTGGCACCAGCGGAACAGGCTGTCCCGCTTGATCCGATAGGCAAGCTCGCGGTTGGTTTCGGATCGCTTGAGGTATCGTTGGGCCCGTTCGTAGCGTTCCTTGAGCAGGTTCAGTTCCGCACGCTCGGCAGAGGCCTCCACCTGTTCCTCGATGCTGTCGGAAGTGTTGATGATCCGTTCCAGTTCGGCGAGTCGGGCCTCGCCCTTTGCCGGTTCATAGTCCACGCGGAAGTCCACGATCCCATTCGGCATGAACGCATACGCAGGCCGCACGGGGTCAAGCAGCGAAGCGTTCATCCATTGCTGTTGCTTCACCGCTCCGGCCTCCGTGAAATAGCCGCCCGCCCAGGCCCCATCGCGATACTGCTCGAACTCCTTCCGTCGTGCCCGCAACCGGTCGATCTGCGGCTTGAGGCGGGCCTCGGCCTCGTTGTACTTCTTCTGGGCTTCGTCCCGCTTCTTGCGATACTCTGCATACACAATCGCTCGTACACCGGGGTCCTGGTCGTACATCGGTGGCGACGGGATTGCCGCCTTGGCCTGTGCCAGCTCCTTCTCAAGCTGTTCGAGCCGGACATAATCCGAGTCGTTGAACATCGGAGGCGCCTTGCCGATCTCGCCATAGGCTACCGTCTCGGGGCCCGCAAAGCCCCTATACACGGCGTCTTCGATATTCCCCTGCGTCGGGATTCCCGCCTCCACCTGGTAGATCGTGTACATGGACTGGCCGATTGTGTAGGCCACCATGATCTTGGCGACAGGCGGATAGTAGATGGCTGCCCCCATCAGAGCCACGGTGGGCAAGCCTCCCCGACGGATGTTCTCCGCCTGACCCACGATCGGGACGGAAAGGAATATCTCGTCGAGGATCTTCTCCGCCACCATCTGCATGTCGCCCTTGGAAACGAAGTAGACCTCGGCGATCTGCCCCAGCGAGCTGACGGTCCCCATATCCCAGAACATGCTCCGGGCCACCTTGCGCCAGTTCCAGACGAGCTTCTGCTCGGCCAGGGCCGCATTGGCGACCTCCGCGTCCCCAACGCGTTCGTAGCCCAACTGGTCAAGGAAGTAGAGCTTGACCTGGCCGGCGAGCGCGTCCAGCTTGGGTCGGTATGCCCTCATGTAGGCGTCGGGGTTGGCGATGGCTGTCCGGATCGGCATGAATTGCGCCTCGGCGTAGAGCTTGAACAATTGCCAGCGGTTGCCCGGCAGCTCGATGTCGAACCGTTGGAGCATGCGGGCGCCGTCCACCATGCCCAGGTCGTAAATGGCGAACAGCATGGTCATTTTCGAGCTCTCGACGAGGTTGGCCTTGACCTCGGACCATCGACCGGGCTCGACGTCCAGCAGGTAGCGGCATCGATCCGCCAGATCGGGGTTCAGCAGGAGCTTGAAGTTGTCGGCGCCCGTATTGTGGATTGTCTCCAGGCAGAATTCGCTGGCGAGCTTGCGATGGTATGCCTCGGCGGCCTCGACCTGCGATTTCAGCCGCCGCTGCGCGAGCTCACCCGGCTCCTCGGGCTTGTACTTGTCGCCGAACATCTCCCTGGCGAGCGAATCAAACATGAGGGCCTTCTTCTGGAGATCGTCCGTGGGCACGGAGCCCTTCCTGCGGTAGGCATCGACCTTCATCAGGTCCTCGGGTTTCTCGGCGACGTGCTCCAGCCGCATGTCGCGGGAGATTTCCAGGGCCAGCAGGTGCGCTCGGCGCTTCGCGGCGACTTCGGGCCCGTCGCCCGGGAACAGGCGTTTGAGCATCTCCGCGCCAAAGGCGTTCCTCTGGTTGGAGTTCATGTCGAGGTAGTCCACCTTGTCCTTCATCCGCTGGAAGTTGTCCATCAGGAACCGGCTGAACAACGAATCGTCGAAAGTCCGCAGGTGGTACTTCGTATTGAACTTGGCGGCGTTCATGTAGTGCTGCAGCTCGAAGTAGTTCGCGACCGCAGCCCCGAAAGCGCTGTCGGGAAGCAATTCCGGCGTAGCGTAGAAGATCGACCGCATCGCCAGTTCGAGGTCGGGATTCGCCAGCTTGCCCAACTCGGCCTCGGCAGCATCGTCAAGCCGCCCATACTGCTGCCACACCCTGATGTTGTCGGGGTTCTGCAGGGCCTGGAGCTGTCTCTTCTGAACCTGCTGAAGGACTGCCCCATAGGTGCTGTAGGCGCCCTCGATATTGCGAAGCTCCGCGATGGTCCCGAGATAAGCAGGACCGAACTCGTGGACGGAGAAGGCCCGAGGGTCGGGGAACCGGCCTCTGCCCTCGATCGAGACCACGTCCAGCATGTCCAGCCGCAGGTCGCCGAACTTGCCGTCCCACGTCTGTTTCAACTGGTCGATGAACACCGAATCGAGGGACTCGTCGCGAACCAAGGCCCCCGATTCCGGATCGCGCCGGAATACATAGAACGTCTGGTCGAGGTCGCTGCGCATCCCGCTCTTGGGATTGCCGCTGTCGCTACGAGCCACTTCCCAGCCCTCGCCTCGATGCTTGTCGAGCACGTCCACGATCGCTTCCTCGATCATCCGGTCGCGTGCCTGGGCCATCAGGACGCTCATGGCGTCGCTGATCTGGCGGTGCTCGTAGCCGCCTTCATTGAACTCCTTGCTCGTGGCGGATTCATCCAACGCATGGGAGATGAGCAAAGCCACCTTCTTGTGCGCGCTGCCGCCGCCCTTGGCCGCTTCCAAGTACAGCGACTGGACAAAGGTCTTAAGCCTGGCGTAGTCCTCGCTGGAAAGCTCGCCGGCGGCCGCGCCGGACAAACCGCCGCCTGTACCCCGCATGAACTCGTTGTACAGAATCAGCAGCTTCTCGGTCGAGCCGCCCGGGACCGACTCGACGACCCGTGCCTGGGCCGGCCTCGGCGGAGCAGCATCGTCGTCGTCGCCCGCCCCGGATGCAACGGCTGCTGGAATGCAGGCCGCCAAACAGGCGAGTGAAAGAGCCAGCAAGGGTCGCGTGAGAGCGGATTTACGTCCTCTTGAAGATGGCAAGATGATAGCGGGCAAGAGTTCCCAGCGAGACAAGTCCCTGTGCTTCATCGAAGTTTTCTCCCCGACCAAGACAGTATCACGACCCATGCTGCATGAACGTCACGCTCCATGCACAAGCACAGCCACCATCCATTCAGTCCCTCCTCATCCGCATTTTAGCAGAGCGTCCTCCTGCCTCCAAGCAGGAAATGCAACGCATGGTTGTCATGTAGGAAGAACTGGCACGAGGGCGCACAATCAAGTTACGTTAGCTGTTGTGCGTTCGCGGATGTCTCAGTGCTCCACTCCCTCCATAAACACGGCGACGTCAATGTCGCTCCACTGATCCGCTGTGCCGTCCACGTGAGAGCCGAAGAGATAGCGAGACTGAATAGAACAGCCTGACAACTGGGCTGTGAATCGTCCCCGCTCGTGGTTCAATTCGATCTCCGCAACCTCCGTGAGACGAAGGAGATTGTGCACGCGCGGGGGCAACTCGCCCGTCTTGCTCACAATCACAGCCTTCAGGGCCTCTTCACCGCCTGATGGCAACAGAAGAGCACATACAGATGACGTCCTGTCTTGAGCATCGCATCGGCAGTGTCCAAGTCATACTGTCCTTGTTCGGCCCATTGCCGCGACAGATCATCCATGACATTATCATAACTCTAAGCATAAACCGAGGCAATGGAAAAGACCGTCCCCCGGTGGGCGTTCAGGAATCGTGTGCTGCCGCTTGCAGTGAGGCTGGGTTTGAGCTATAAGGACTGACTCTTTTGGAGTTTACGTGGTTCGTGATACGCCCCGCAGCACCGCTGTGCGTTGGGCAAAGGAGTACGAGGTCCATGCGATATAGTCAGATGTTCATACCGACGGTGAAGGAGGTCCCTGCGGAGGCCGAAATCACCAGCCATCAGTTGATGATCCGGGCGGGTCTGGCCCGCAAGGTCGCCAGCGGGACGTATACGTATCTGCCGCTCGGGTGGCGGGTGCTCAGGAAGATCATCGAGATCGTCCGCCAAGAGATGGACCGGGCCGGGGCCCAGGAGATCTTAGTGCCCTGCCTGCAACCGCTGGAACTCTGGCAACAGACCGGCCGGGCCGCGGACTACGGCGAGACGATGTTTCGGCTCAAGGACCGGCATGAGCGGTGGAACGTCCTGGGGCCGACCGCAGAGGAGGTATTCACCTTCCATGCGGCCGCCGAGATCAACTCGTACAAGCAGTTGCCCGTGAACCTCTACCAGATCAGCCCGAAGTTCCGCGACGAGTTCCGGCCGCGATTCGGTGCCCTACGGTCGCGCGAGTTCATCATGAAGGACGCNNGTGATCGTCGAGGCCGAGTCCGGCGAGATGGGCGGCTCCGGGTCCCACCAGTTCACGATCCCCTGCGAGTCCGGCGAGGACACCATCGTCTACACCGCCGGCGGGTCCTACGCCGCCAACCTCGAAAAGGCGGAGATTGATCCCCTGCCGAAAGAGCCGTCACGAGGCGCGATCCCTGCCCCCGAGGACGTGCACACGCCGAACGTCGGCAGCATCGAGGCGGTCTGTGCCTTCCTCAAGACCCAGCCCAAGGACATGATCAAGACGCTGGTTTACTCCTCCACCATGAAGCAAGCAGTCCAAGAAATAGACGCCGAGATAGCCAAACATGATGGGCGACGCGTCATCACAAGCCCGGCACATCCTATGAACGACTATGTTGTCTTGGTGCGAGGAGATCACGAGGTCAATCCGGAGAAACTGCGTATTGTGATAGGAGAACCGGTTGCCCTTGCGGATGAAGCCACTGTGAGGGAAGTGACTGGCGCTATGGTTGGGTTCGCGGGGCCGGTGGGCCTGGAACAATGGAGGTTCGACAAGATAGTCGTCGATCACGCGGTTGCTGCGATGGCCGTGGGGGTGACCGGCGCCAACAAGACCGACTATCACACTCGCAACGTCGTGCCCGGCCGGGATTTCCCGCTGGAGGGGGGCAATTTCATCGTGACGGACATCCGCTTCGCCATGCCCGGCGACACGCACGATGGCGTCCCCGTGCAGTTCAAGAAGGGCATCGAAGTCGGGCAGGTCTTCAAGCTGGGCACCAAGTACAGCAAGAAACTCGGGGCCAACTACAAGGACGAGGCGGGCGAGTTACACCCCTGCCTGATGGGCTGCTACGGCATCGGGATCAACCGTATCCTGGCCTCTGCCATCGAGCTATACAATGACAAGGACGGGATCATCTGGCCGATCTCGATCGCCCCGTTCGAGGTGATCGTCACGCCGGTGAACCAGGATGAGCCCGATGTCGTGCGGGTAGCCGAAGAGCTGTACCGTAAGCTCTCGGACGCAGAGATCGAAGTCCTCCTGGACGACCGCGACCTGCGGGGCGGCATCAAGTTCAAAGACGCCGACCTCATCGGCATCCCGATTCGCGTCACGGTCGGCAAGAAGTCCGTCGTCGAGGGCAACGTCGAAGTCAAGCTCCGGGCCGAGAAGGACAGTCGCAAGACCCGGATCGAGGACGCCTCGCAGAAGGTGATCGAACTGGTGAATTCCCTGAAGGAACGAGTGAAGGTATGAGCATGCGGTACCGCTGCGTGGCGAGGGCATCTTGCCCTTGCTCTTCCCGCGCGGTGGGTACATCCTGGTCCGGAAGACCGAGGCCAAGATGGCATCGAGACACAAGGGCGGGACGCCCTCGCCACAACATATGAAGGAGCCAACCAATGAAGGGCAACGAAATGACACGCAGGAACTTGATCCGCAACGCGTCGCTGCTTGCGGCCGGGACCGTCGCGACCCAGCTTGTGGGCAAGGCCGGGGCTATCGAGATCGACAAGATCGAGCGCGTCGCGACCAAGGGCCGAATCAACCAGTCCGTCAGCCAGTGGTGCTACGGCAAATGGTCCCTCGACGAATTGTGCCAGGTTTGCCAGAAGCTGGGCCTCAAGGCCGTTGATCTGCTGAGTCCTGGCCAGTTTGCCACAGTCAAGAAGTACGGGCTGGTCGTTTCGATGGTCAACAGCCATTCACTGACCAACGGCCTGGCCGACAAGAAGTTCCACGACGAGTGCCTGACCAGACTGCGAGAAGCTATCGACGCGACCTCCGAAGCCGGGTTTGCGAATGTGATCTCCCTCTCCGGGAACCGCCGGGGGATTCCGGACGACGTCGGGATCGAGAACGCAATCGAGGCCCTCAAGAAGATCGTCGGCTACGCTGAGCAAAAAAAGGTCACAATTTGTCTCGAGTACCTCAACAGCAAGGTCGACCACAGGGACTACCTGTTCGACCATATGGCCTGGGGCGTCGAGGTCTGCAAGCGGGTCGGGTCGGATCGGGTGAAGATTCTCTACGACATCTACCACGCCCAGATCATGGAAGGCGACATCATCCGCACGATCCGTGAGAACAAGGACTACATCGGCCATTACCACACCGGCGGCAATCCCGGCCGCAACGAGATCGACGACACACAAGAGCTGTACTATCCGGCCATCATGCGAGCCATTGCCGAAACGGGCTACAAAGGCTACGTGGCGCATGAGTTCGTGCCCAAGCGGGACCCGCTGGCAGCGCTGACATATGCCGCCCGCATCTGCGATGTCTGAACTTCGCTATCCGGTCGTGTGGAATGTGGGAACTGAAGAAACCCAAGCCGGTCAAGTTGATCGTCGGCATCCTGGCCTCGGATGAACGTTGCCTGGCCGCCGCAAGAGATGCCGTGTTCAGTGCTCTGGGACCGGTGGACCTCCTCAGCAACGTGTGGACCTTCGACCAGACCGATTACTACACAGAGGAGATCGGGCCGAACGTCTTGAGGCAGTTCATCAGTATCGAGCGGCTGATCGATCCGGGCGACCTGGCTCAGATCAAGCATCGGACCAACGAGATCGAGCGGCAACTGGCGGCGATGCTGGTGATGCCTTTTCCCCGGCCGGTGAACCTCGACCCGGGCGTGATCGAGCCCTCGAAGCTGATTCTGGCCTCGACGAAGAACTTCGCCCACCGGATCTACATCGGTCGGAAAATGTACGCCGAGGTCACGCTTGTCTTTGACAAGGGCCAGTGGCGGTTTCTACCATACACGTTCCCGGACTACCACCGATCGGAGTACCTTGAGTTCTTTTCGCTGGTGAGGTCCAGGCTCGTGCAACAATTGAGAGATAAGAAAACGGGAGACCGCAGACCGGAGGCGGGAGGTCCCTACAGCCCGCAGCCTCCGGCCTCTAATCCAAGGTGATCGATGCTCGTCCTGTTGGCAGTAGCTTTGTTGCTTGGCTCGTTCACGCTGTCGGCCGTGCTGACAGCCCTGGCAAAACGACTCGCCCCGCGAGTCGGCCTGGTCTCCCATCCCAAGGCGGACCGGTACCATCATTCCATCATCCCCTTGGGCGGAGGCATCGCCATATTCGCGACGCTGGCGACCTTTCTCCTCGCTGCAGCGGTGACGGTGAGGTTTCTTGTGGCCCCCGGGCACTTGGGCTCGCTGGCGCAGCGAACGGGCCTCGACCCGTTCGATTTTCTCCACAGGTTCAACGAGCTGTTGATCATTCTGCTGTGTGCGGCGACTCTCTTTGTGGTCGGTCTTCGTGACGACAAGCGCGCCCTGGGACCATTCGTGAAACTGGTAGTCCAGTTCGCGGTGGCCGCCTCGGCTGCATTCTTTGCCGATGTGCGGATCGAGTTCTTCATTGAGAGCCGGATTGTCACGGCGGCTTTTTCCGCCTTCTGGATCGTTGTGATTGTCAATGCGTTCAACTTCCTCGACAACATGGATGGTGCGTCCGCCGGGATTGCGGTCATCGCCGGTTCCGTCCTGCTGACCGCCGCTGCGTTTAGTGGGCAGATCCTGGTGGGCGGTCTGGCGATCGTCTTTATTGGGACCCTCCTGGGCTTTCTGGTCTTCAACTTCCCGCCTGCCTCGATCTTCATGGGCGACGCGGGATCGTTGGTTGTCGGCTTCTTCGTCGCGTTGCTGACCCTGCGAACCACCTACTATCAGCAGGCGGGCAGCGGCCCGTGGTATCCTGTCATGCTGCCCCTGATCGCGATGGCCGTCCCCTTGTACGACTTCACGAGCGTCACCCTGCTGCGAATCAGCCAGGGCAAGAGTCCGTTCGTGGGCGACACACAGCACTTCTCCCACCGCCTCAGAAGGCGAGGGCTGACGGATAAGCAGACCGCCCTGACCCTCTATCTTGCCACGTTGTGCACCGGGCTGGGAGCGACTTTTCTCTATCAGGTCAATCTCGTCGGTGCAATCCTCATCGTGGTCCAGACCATTCTGATCGTCGCGATCATCGGCGTTTTCGAGAGCACAGGCCGCAATGAAGGACCGAAAACGGAAGGCCAATGACAGATCACGGAAGACACAAGGCGGGCTTTAGACCGGAGGCTGGAGGCCGGAGGCAGCCCTCCAGCCTCCAGCCTACAGCCTACGGCCTTCTTGCCTTGTGCCTGTGCATCCTGGCCTTGCGAGTGACCTACACCGAGGCCCCGACTGCCCAGACGATGACCCTGGCGGGCGGCCTGATCGATACGATCTACAGCCTGACCCTGTCGGGCCTGCTGATCTTCGCCTTCGTCGGGTGGCTTGTCTATCGTTTCGTCACCGGGCGACTGACTTACAAGGTCACAGGGATGGAGATCGGCCTGGCCTTGTTCGTTCTGGCCGCCATTCTCTCGTCGTTTGGGGCCTCCGACAAACGTGCCGCCATCAACCATGCGACGATCCTGCTGGCCCCGGCCCTCGCGGCCCTGCTGCTTGCCCAGATCCTGGACGGTCCGGACAAAATACGCCTCGTACTGGTCGTTATCGCCGCTCTCGGGATCGTGTCTGCCTTCCAATGCGCCGAGCAGTTCTTCCTGAGCAATGCGATCACGATCGAGCAGTATGAGAAAGACCCCAACATACTGCTGGGCCCCCTCGGGATCGAGTCCGGCACGTTCCAGCATTTCCTCCTTGAACACCGGCTGTACTCCCGTGGCGTCCGGGGGTTCTTCACGACGAGCAACTCCGCCGCTTCCTTTGGGATTTGTGCGTCCTTTGCGGCGATTGCCCTGCTCGTCGGCAAGCTCCGGGGCCTCAGGAGCGTCGAGGAAGGGCATCGCTACGCCGCGTTTACCCTGGTGGCGGCTGTCCTGATCGTAATGGGGCTCTTGCTGACACAAAGCAAGGGCGGGATCATGGGCTTTCTCGCCGGACTGGGCGTCTTCGGGCTCCTGATGGTCATCGACCGGCGGTTCGCCCCCTACAAGCGGCGTATCCTGGCCATCCTGGTCCCTGCGGTGTTGCTGGTCGTCGTTGCCGTCTCGTGTATGGCCGTCCTCTACGGCCAGAGAAATGGCCGACTGCCGGGCGGCAATTCCATGCTCGTCCGCTGGCAGTACTGGGTGGCCTCGGCACGGATGTACGCGGATCATCCCCTTACCGGTGTGGGACCAGGGAATTTCTCGGATTACTACCCCCACTACAAACCTCCATCCGCTCTCGAATCCGTCGCGGATCCCCACAACTGGCCGTTGAGCCTGATCGCTCAGTACGGGCCGCTCGGCCTGATCGGCTTCCTGGCCATGCTCTGGGGGGCTTTGTCCGGATCGACTCGCCCTGCGTCAGGGATGGCGCCGACTGATGGCGTGGTCTACCGCCCGGCCGGGAAGACCCTGCATCTCGCCATGCTCCTTGCGGTCGGCGTATGCCTCCTGCTCGTCCGACCTCTGCTGATCCCCACGTCAGGCGAAGGGGGTTTCGACGTCTGGCTCTATGAGATCATCACCCTGTTCGTTGCACCGGCCGCTGCGTTTCTCATTGGATTTCTTCTTGTTGCAGCTCCTCTCGAACAGGGAGAATTTATGCCGTCGGACCTCGCTGATTCGGCTCTGCCTGCCTCGCTTGTCGGCGCCATTGCCGCACTTCTGCTGCACAACCTGATCGACTTCGCCATTTTCGAGCCGGCGGTCTGGATGACGCTCTGGGTTCTGCTGGCGTGCCTCATCGCCGCACGGTCGCACCTGGCGCCCTCTTCCCGTCCCGCCCGGTGTCCGTCACGAAGGCTCCAGTGGTTGGCGACAAGTGTTGTCCTGGGGCTCCTGGGGGCCTGTGTGCACTGGATCTGGCTGCCCGTCTGCCGCATGACGGTGGGGATTCAGAAGTCCCAGCGAGCAGTCTCTGTGGGCAGGTTTGACCTGGCGCATGAGGCTCTCCATCAGGCAGCAAGGGCGGACCGACTTTCCCCCGCCGCGGCCAATTTCAACGGCCGGCTGTACGTGCAGCAACACGAACAAGCACCGCAGAAATCCATGGTCCTGCTCGAAGAAGCGGAACGCTGCTTCCGTGAGGCAATCGCCAGGGCGCCGGCCGACTACAAGAACTATGAGAAACTGGCGATGGTCAACAGCCGGTCGGAGAGGTACGAGGAGGCGTACGATTGGAACCTCAAGGCGGCCGAGTTGTATCCGGGCTGTGACCGGCTCTGGTTTGAGCTGGGACAACTGGCCGAGCGGCTGGGCAGGACCGACGCCGCCCACGAACACTATGCAAGGGCAATCGAGATCGAAGACGGATATCGCGAGCAATTCCGGCGAATGTACCCGGACCGGAAGGAGGTTGTCAGCCGACTTGGCGAAACAGAATACGAACTCGCCCGGCAGCGCATACAGAGGTTGGAGAAGCAAACCCCGTGAGACCCTATGACGAGACTTCTGCTATCATCTCCTGGGGGATGTCGAAGTTCGAATAGGCGTTCTGCACGTCGTCGTGGTCCTCAATGGCCTCCATGAGCCGGATGATCTTGCGGGCTATGTCCGGGTCTGAGATGGGGACCGTCGTTTGCGGGATCATGGCGATTTCCGCCGACTGGATCGGTATGTTTTTTCCTTCGATTGCCTTCTTGAGGCTTTCGTAGGCAGTCGGATCGCAGGTGATCTCGTAGGCTTCCCCGATGTTCTGCATATCGTCGGCCCCTGCCCCGAGCGCCAATTCCATCAGTTCGTCCTCCCCGATGCTCGACGTGGCGACGATGATCGTGCCCTTCTTGCTGAACATCCAGCTCACGCAGCCGGGAGTGCCGAGCGCACTGCCGTGCTTCTCGAAAATCCGCTTGATCTCCGGGCCGGTGCGATTGCGGTTGTCGGTGAGAATTTCGACGATGATAGCCACGCCGCTGGGCCCATATCCCTCGTACTGGACCGAGTCGAAGGTGACGCCCTCGCCCCCGCCGGCGCCTTTCTTGATCGCCTTTTCGATCGTGTCCTTGGGCATGTTGGCGGCCTTGCCCTTGTCGATGGCGTAGCGAAGCGTGAGGTTCGACGCCGGATCGCCCCCGCCGGCCTTGGCCGCCACGATGATCATTCTGGCGATCTTGCTCCACAGCTTGCCCCGTTTCGCATCAGCCGCGCCCTTTTTATGCTTGATACTCGCCCAATGTGAGTGACCTGACATTCCATCTCCTTTGCCACATGTTGACCGGTCAAATTCCAAACCAGAAACATCTCGAACCCCCGTGATTATAAGTCAAGGTTTTCCAGTGTAAATAGGAATCGCCGGCAAATTCGTTGTTCGTGAGGGGGGCGGATCGGCTCAGCCGGACCTGCGCCCACCTGTCGGCAATCACACAGGGGCGTGCAGACCCAACATGTGCCTCAGGGTCCGGGCGTTGTTGACGGCATGGCCGCTGATGTCATTGTTGAAATAGACGTACATGGCGCCGACGCTGCCGATCCGGTCCTTCATTCAGTCAGCCCAGTCCTTAAGCACTGAGTCGGGATAGTTGCCCGGATAGCAGCCGGACATACCGTGGAAGCGGATGTACACCCTCCCACCGGTGACAACCCGCGGCGGGGCCTTTTCACCCATGTCGTGGATGCAGAGGGCCACACCCCGCTCGTTCAGCAGGTCGAACGTGTCTTGCCCGTACCAGCTCGCATGGCGGAACTCGAAGACTGTGCGGTCGCGCAGGGGGATGCTTGCGATGAAATCGTCCAGTCGTACGAGGTCCCTGTGCAGGCTGGGCGGCAAGTGAATCGTGGCAATCGGAGCGGCAATCGCGGTGATCGGTCTTCTCGCGATTCTGCTCGACAGGATCGGGCGGATCCACTACCTCGCTCGCCGCTGATCTGGTATAATGGCGTGTCGTTGCGATGGCGGTCGTCTGAGCCGTGTGTGGTGGAACCGGGGGCTGAACGTGAAGGTCCAATGCGAGCTATGTCCGAAGATGTGCATCATCGGACCGGGGCAGAGCGGCGAGTGCCGGGTCCGCATCAACCTGGACGGCGTGCTCCGCAGCGTGGTGTATGGGTTCCCCTGCTCCATGACGGCCGATGACCCGGTCGAGAAGAAGCCCGTCTTTCATTTCCTGCCGGGCACGAAGATCCTCTCGCTGGCCACCGTCGGCTGCAACCTTCACTGCAAGAACTGCCAGAACTGGGAGATCTCTCAGGCCAACCCAGAGGACAGCCGGGCGTTCGTGTGCTCTCCGGAGAAGGTGGTGGCCCTGGCCAAGCAGTTCAACCGCCCGTCTATTGCGTACACGTATACCGAGCCGGTCGTCTATTACGAGTACACCTACGATACGGCTAAGCTCGCGAAGGAAGCGGGCCTCCGAAACGTGCTCGTAACGGCCGGGTACGTCAACGAGGGGCCCTGGCGCAGGCTGCTGCAGCACGTCGATGCCGCGAGAATCGATCTGAAGTCGATGTCCGAGGAATTCTATCGAGACGTCTGCTCTGCAACGCTCAAACCGGTGCAAAATGCCCTGGTGGTTGCCAAATCGATGGGAGTGCACGTCGAGGTGATCAACCTGGTTATCCCGACGCTGAATGACAAGCCCGAGGACCTGCGGGGGCTGTCCCGGTGGGTCGCGGAGAACCTGGGCAAAGAAACCCCTGTGCATTTCAGTGGATTCTACCCGATGTACCAAATGCGGCACCTGCCGCCGACCTCGTTGCAGACCCTCGAAGCCGCACGTGATATCGCAATGAGTGAGGGGCTGGAATACGTCTATATCGGCAACCGACAGAGCGAAAAAGGGGAGAACACCTACTGCCCCGCGTGCAAGAAGTTATTGATCCAGCGGGTCGGTTTCACGGTGCTGCAGAATCGATTGAAGGACGGGCATTGCCCGGATTGCGGCAGCGAAATCTACGGAGTATGGAAATGACGCGAAGGACATTTCTGCATCGTATGGCCGGTGCAATCTCGGTCATTGGCGGCGGCTTGTGCCGGATGGGCCACAAGGTCCTGCCCCGCCGTGTCGTCCGGGCGGAGCGCTGGGACAAATACCCCGGTGCGATCTTGCCCATGGGGGACATCAGAATACAATCCAAGTGGAGTGGTTGAGATGAACTCGCGGCTGAGAAGAAAGAGCTTGCCGATCCTGTTGGCGTGTCTGATGGTCGTTGCGGTAGCTGTGATCGGCCGGTATGCAGTAGACGGGCCGACTGCGATTCCAACGGTGACCGCCGGAACGAAGACCGTGCTGAAATCCTCAATCGCCGGGAGCTGGTACAGCGCCGATGCGAACGAGCTTCGGACACAGATCGCAGGCTACCTGGCAAAGGCCCAGGCCGAGCCGAGGCGGGATGTCATTGCACTGGTGCTCCCGCACGCGGGCTATGCATACTCGGGCCCGACGGCTGCCCATGGCGTCAGGTCGCTGGGTCGAAGCTACACACGCGTCGTCGTGATCGGGCCAACGCATCGCCTGCCGATGGAAGACAGCTTCAGCGTGCCGCGAGTGACGCATTACGAGACGCCTCTCGGGCAGGTGCCCCTGGATGTCGAGTTCATCGGCAAGCTGCTGCGATACCCCATTTTTCAGAGTATCCCGGCGGCCCATCAACAGGAACACAGTGTCGAGATCGAGATCCCTCTGCTCCAGTGCACGCTAACCGACTTCAAGCTCGTCCCGATCGTCGCCGGACAGTGCTCCCTGGAAGCAGTAGCCGAGGCAGGCAGGATTCTCGTAAGCCTGATCGACGCCGACACGCTCGTCGTCGCCAGCTCGGACTTCACGCACTACGGACCCCAGTACCGCTACGTACCGTTCAAGGAGAACGTTCCCGAGGGCATCAGGGAACTCGATATGGGGGCGTTCGAGTTCATTCGAAAGCTCGATGCCGGCGGCCTGCTGAACTACCGAGATCACAAGCACGCGACGATCTGCGGCTGCGTGCCTATAGCCGTGCTGCTGGAGATGCTTGGCAAAGACACGAAAACCGAACTGCTTCGGTACACGACCTCCGGCGAAGCGACCGGCGACCATACGAATTCCGTCAGTTACCTGGCCATCGCCTTCCACGGGGCATGGAACGCCGCCCCGTCGCCGCAGGCGTACCAGACCTCGTTGCTGACTGCCGAGGACAAGAAGCAGCTTCTGGCCCTGGCCCGCCGGACCATCCGATACGCCTTGGACCACCAGAAAGTCCCCGAGCCATCGGATCTGAACCTCACGCCGACCGACTCGATGAAACCGCCAAGAGCGGCTTTTGTGACCCTCAAGAAGAACGGGCAGTTGCGAGGTTGCATTGGGGACATCTTCCCCCAGCGTCCCCTGTACAAGTCCGTGATCGGCAACGCAATCTATGCGGCGTTCGGGGATCGGAGATTCGAGCAGCTCAAGAGCGACGAATACGACCAGATCAAGATCGAGATCTCGGCGCTGAGCGCCCCGACGCCCGTGGCGTCGCCACAGGACATTCGCATCGGGACAGACGGCATGGTCCTGAACAAAAACGGGCATTCCGCGATCTTCCTTCCTCAAGTCGCGCCGGAACAGGGCTGGGACCTGGAGACGACGCTCCGGCAGTTGTCGATGAAAGCCGGCCTGCCGGCGGATGCCTGGAAGCAAGGCGCCAGCTTCCTGGTTTTCCAGGCGGACGTGTTCGGTGAAGAGCCATGAGACTCGCCCGTAGCCTGATGATCGTCGCCTATGGGCTGGTCGCCATTGGCGTCCAGACCCTGCTCTTTCGCGAGTTCATCACCGCATTCGAAGGCAACGATATCTGCGTCGGCACGTTCTTCGGCTCGTGGTTTCTCTGGGTGGGCCTCGGGGCGGTACTGGTCCGCCGATGGGATCGATTTGCCGAGACCCTGCTGCGGCACATCGAGCTGCTGTTCCTGCTGTACATCCCTGCGTTTCTTATTCAGCTTCTGCTGATCGTCCGCGTTCGCGAGCTGGCGGGCATTGCCTCATACGATCTCGTGTCGATTCAAACGATGGTGTTGTGGGCGATGGCGGTCAACGCCCCCGTGAGCCTTGTCACCGGCGTTCTGTTTCCGGTGGCCTGCCGATGGATGGCGCAAACATGCGCATCCCCCGTCTCGCGAGTCTACCTCCTCGAAGCCGTCGGCAGCTTCACAGGCGGTCTGGCAGTCACGGTCTTGCTCTCGTGGCATACACCCATGGTGCGAGTGTCGCTTCTGCTCGCGCTCATTCTGGTGGTTCCCGTCGTCGTCGCATGCCTGCTCCCATCGCGTGGCGATCTGCGGGCACAGGCAAATCGGCGCGTTGTGATGGCCGTCTCGCTGGCGACAGCCGTATGCGTGTCGCTGATCCTGCTCGCCGGCGCCGATGGTGCTCTCACGCGCCGCATCCAGGAGGCCAAATGGAGCAACCTGCTGCCCCGCGAGGCCCTCCAGGGTGCGTTTCTCACGGGCCAAGCCGAATACCTCTACGGCGAATACGCCGGCCAGTGGATTGTCATGCGGGAAGGCAGCGTATGTGAGGCCCTGCCCAGCGAGGAAGAGGCCGGCCGAATCGTTGCGACCGTGCTCTGCCAGAATCCCCGGGCGAAGCGGATTCTGGTTGTCGGGTCGGGCCTGGCGCTGTGCAATCGGCTCCTGATGCCGCCGCAAATCGAGCACGTGGCATGGGCGCATCCTGATGCGGAATACGCCGAGCGGCTCCTGGCAATCGTCCCGAGTGGATTCGCGAACAATGACGGCCGGTTTCGTCCGGTTCATGGGGAGATTCGCCGCTATCTGAACGACACCAAGGATTACTTCGACCTCGTCGTGCTAAGCCTTCCCGATACAACCGGCTCCTCGTTCAACCGTTACAGCACGGTCGAATTCTATCAACAAGTGAAGGCATCCCTGCGGTCGGATGGTGTGATCGCCGTGAGCATTGTTGGTGGCGAGCACATCATGGGGGCCGAGCTGGCTGGTCTTGGGGCCTCGACCCGAGCAACACTGAGGAAGGTCTTCTCAAATCAGGTGCTGGCGCCGGGCGAACAGACGTGGCTGATCGCCTCCGACGCCGAGACCCTCACTGCGGATCCAGCGGTTGCTCGGGACCGTTTTGCCATGATCGAGGGATCGCAAGGGGTCTTCCCACCCACCGGCCTGTTGTCCGTATACCTTCCCGACCGGATCGTGCAGGCAACGCTGGCTTACGACACGGCGGACCTGCCGCAAGGGCTCCTCGTCAATCGGGACTCACGTCCTCTGACGTACCTCTACGGCCTCTTGTTGGCGGCGCGCCAATCGGGGGTCTCGGTGACGCGACTCGTCAGACTGCTGGTCCTCGCCGGCTGGCTGCCATTTTTTGTGCCAGCTCTGGTCTTTATCGCACTGCGGGTGTGGGCAATGGCGGACCGGCGACCCGATACAGGACCATCGGGCTTCGACAGCGCCTTCCTTGTTTTTTCCACCGGCTGGGTCGGCATCGCGATGATCATTCTCCTGATGTACCTGTATGAGACGCACTTCGGCTCCTTGTACCTGCACATCGGTCTGATCTCGTCCCTGTTCATGGCCGGGCTGACCGCGGGCGCCTTGCTCGTCGGCCGTCTCATGGCTCGATGGTCCGGTCCCCGTTCTCCGTACGTTCTGCTTGTTGTCGTCCTGCTGACGCACGCCACTGTGCTCGCGATCCTCGCCCTGTGCTCGGCGGAATCGTGGTCCGGCAACGAAGCGGCCTCCCTGCAATCCGGCCACAGTCTATTCGGACTGGCATTTGTCGCGTCGGGATTGTGCTGCGGTGGATACTGGCCCGTCGCCGCGGCCCAGTTGGCGAGGGGAACATTCAACCCGGGCGAAGCGGGCAGCCGGCTCGAAACCGCCGACCATGTGGGAGCTTGCCTTGGCAGCCTCGCGACGAGCCTGGCGATGGTGCCGGTGCTTGGGACCCGGGTCTCGCTGCTGGTTCTCATCGGCCTGGTGCTCACCAATCTCCCGACCGCCGTCGCGGGGCTGTGGCTTCCGAGGGCCGCTCGTGCGTCGGTCGAGGGCACAAGGCTTAGACAAGCCGGCTATGTCTTGTTCGGCATCTGTGCCTGCATAGTCCTGGGCTCGAATATCTTGGCGCAGGCGAGCGACAGGCTGGAGCCGGCACTGCCGCAATACGCCGTCGCTGCACTGGCAGGCGAACAGCAGACACGGCACGCGTCGGCGCCCTTGGGAGACAGCGGCAAGAATGCGAGCTACGTCGCTATCATCGGCGAGGATCAAAAAGCGGTCGGTTACCTGTTCAGCTCGGCTGATCTTGCGCCCGAGGTCCGTGGGTTCGGGGGCAGGCTCAACCTTGTCGCATCCGTGGACGCAGCGGGCACGCTGGCAGGTCTATTCATCGTGCGATCCAACGAGACCCCGTCCTATCTCGCGATGCTGCGAGGCTGGCTCGACTCCCTCAAGGGACAACCCCTGTTCGGGGCTGAGCCGCTGGGCAACATGAATGCCGTCACCGGAGCGACCATCAGTTCCGAGGCAGTTCTCGCGGCCCTGCGGATATCGGGGCAGCGATTCGCCGCAGAAGTCCTCCAAAGGGAGGTCGCCGCGAATGTGGTCGGGCACAGGACGGTCCATTACCGACCGGATATGACGGCGCTGTACCTGATCGCCGCTGTCCTCCTGGCTTTCGCGGCAATCTACCGAGGCGGTGCCCGGAGCCGGGCCGCAGTGCTCGCGACAACCTTCGTTCTCGGTGGCATCGTTCTGAACGCGCAGTACTCCACCGAACAGATCGCCACGCTGCTGTCGTGGGACACCCCGGCAGTGGCATTCACGGGCGCATTCCTCCTGGCCGTTGGTGTGCCGATACTCGTGTTGCTGTGTGGAAACCTCTATTGCGGGTATCTCTGCCCATTCGGGGCGGCCCAAGAGTTATTGGGGTACTTGTTGCCGAGACGAATGCGACCTGTGCCTCCACGAAGTGAGATGCAGGCGGCCCGGTTCATCAAGTATGCAGTGCTCGCCGTCCTCGTCACGGGGTTTTTCATTGCGAGGGACCGCAGGACCCTGGCGGGAGACCCGCTCACCTCGGTCTTCGCTCTGCGCTCGGCGTCGGCACACTGGCCTGCGTGGTTACCTGCAATCGCGGGAGTTGCCCTGGTCGGGTCTCTGTTCTACGTTCGTTTCTGGTGCCGCTATTTGTGCCCGACGGGGGCCTTCCTGTCTCTGCTCAATCACGTTCGACTCCTGCGGCGATGGAATCCTGCGAAATGGTTTGGCAAGTGCGAGTTCGGCCTGACGGCCACGGACCACCTCGACTGTCTCTACTGCGACCGCTGCCGTCACGCTCCGAAATCTCAAATCTCAGATCTCAAACCTCAGAACGCGATGAAGGGGCCCCTTGTGCTTGCGGCAGTCCTTCTCGGGTTCTGTGTGGCAGGGCTTTCCGTCAGCCAGTTCCGCCTCGCCATACCCCAGGTTCTCCATGAGCCGGCGGGAGCCGTCGGCGTCGGCGGCCGACCTCGCAACGTGGACATTCAGCAGATACGGACCCAGATCGAGCAAGGCAGGTTGTCGAATCGAGAGGCCGAGCACTACAAACAGGTGGAGTGAACCAGCGCCTGGATAAGTTCCCTGGGTATTCCATTCACCTGAAGATGGGTATAATCGGGTCGTGGAAAACGCCGCAATCAGTACGATCTTCAGCCAGATGGCCGACGTGATGGAGATCCTCGGCGAGGACCGATTTCGGATCAACAGCTATCGCACGGTCGCACGAGTGATCGGCGAGATGCCCGCCGACGTGGCGGTCCTGCTCAAAAGCGGCGAACTGGCCGAGACACCCGGGATCGGCAAATCCACGCTGGCCAAAATCGAGGAGTTTGTCAGGACAGGCGCGATCCAGGCCCACCAGGAGCTGCTGGCCAGAATCCCCTCCTCGTTGCTGGAATTGCTCAATATCCCCAGCGTCGGGCCCAAGACGGTCAAGACGTTCTACCACGAACTGCATATCCGAGGCCTCAGCGACTTGCAGAAGGCGCTCGACGAGGGGGTGGTCGAGACGCTGCCCGGGTTTGGACCCAAGAAGGCCGCCGCAATCCGCAAAGGCATCGAGTTCGTCGCGAAGGCAACCGGCCGCATCCGCCTCGACCAGGCAATGGTTGCCGCCCATGCCGTCGTTGCGTACCTCCAGCAGCTTCCCGGTGTGGACAAGGTCCAGCCGGCGGGATCGTTGCGCCGACGGGCCGAGACCGTGGGCGACGTGGATATCCTGGTGTGTGCTGCGCCCGCGAAGGCTTTGAAAGAAACGCCTCCCGGCGTCGCTGCCAATGACCGGATCATCGAATCGTTCACAAGTGCCCCGTTCGTCGAACGCGTCCTCGCCGCAGGTGGAACGAAGGGCTCCGTCCTCATCCGCACGAATGCACCGCCCGTCCAGGTCGATGTGCGGGTGGTTCCGTCGGAGAGCTTTGGGGCCGCGGCCCAGTACTTCACCGGCTCGAAGGCCCACAACGTCCGTCTGCGAGAGATCGCCGTCAAGGCCGGACTCAAGCTCAACGAGTACGGCCTGTTCAAAGACGAGAAGAGGATCACGGGGGCGACAGAGGAAGAGATCTATGCCAGACTGGGCCTCGATTACGTGAACCCCTTGCTGCGGGAGGACCGTGGCGAAATCGAGGCGGCGAGGAAGCACGCTCTCCCGAGGCTTGTTGCGCTCGACGACATCCGAGGCGACTTCCACTCGCACACCAACGCTACCGACGGCTCGGCGACCATTGAAGGGATGGCCCAGGCCGCCCAGTCGCTCGGCTACGAGTTCCTCTGCATCACGGACCACTCGCAGTCCACGGTCATCGCCAACGGCCAGTCGCCCGAGCGGCTCGCCAGGCAGATCGAGCAGATTCACCGAATCAATGCAAAACTTAAGGGGATCACGATCCTGGCGGGCGCGGAGGTGGATATCCTGGCCGAGGGCCGGCTCGACTTCGAGGACGAGATCCTGGCCGACCTGGATTGGGTGGTCGCGTCGATCCATTCGGCATTGGGCGGTCCCCGAGAGCGAGTCACCACGCGGACGCTCAAGGCCATGGACAACCCCTACGTTTCGTGCATCGGCCATCCCACAGGCCGAGTCATCGGCCATCGTGAAGCGATGGACCTGGACATGCCTGCCGTGATTGAGCACGCCGCTCAGACCGGCACGGCCCTGGAAGTGAACTGCGACCCCTCCCGGTTGGACCTCAAGGATATCCATTGTAGGATGGCCGTCGAGGCCGGCGTCAAGCTCGCCCTCGGCACCGATGCCCACAGCCCCGCCGGTTTGTTCCACATGTCGTTCGGCATCGCCACCGCCGGACGGGGCTGGGCCGCCAAGAACAGCGTCCTCAATACGCTTTCGCTTACGAAGATCAGGGCATGGATCAGGTCGAAGCGACCCCGGTGAATCGAGTCGGCGTTTCTTGACTTGCGGCTTTGCTGGGCGAATCGACACCCCTGGCGTCTGCTATGGTTTGCGACGCTCGATTCGCCGATTCAATAGCTTCCAAGTCACGACACCGAGCAGGACCATCAGCACACAGAACAACGCGTAGGACAAGGGCCACGGAACACCTGCCGTCATGGTCGAATACTCGGACATCCCTCCGATGCTGGCGATCAGGTTCAACGGCAAGAACACGACGTTGATGATCGTCAGGTTCTTGAGCAGGACATTCATGTTGTTGTTGACGATGTTCCCTCGCGCATCCATCAGGCCCGTCATGACGGACGCATATATCTCAGCCTGTCGCTGGCACTGACGATTGTCGATGGCCAGGTCTTCAAGAAGCTCGATCTCTTCCGGGGTGAAGCTCAACCTCGGGGCCAGGTTCTGCAAACGTGTGAGAACGCCGGCGTTGGCCTCCAGGGCGTTGATGTAGTAGATCAGACTCTCGCTGAGCGCGAACATCTGGAGGAATACCTCGTTCTCCATCGACTTGCTCAGCCGGACTTCCGCCTCGCGTGACACCTGCTTGATGGCTCGCAAGTGTCCGAGATAGTGATTCACAGATCCCTGCAGATGCCGCAGGAACAGCTCATTGAGCGAGCGATAGGGTCGCATCCTGCGATCTTCGAAGAGAGGCGCTTCATCCGGCTGCACGACCACCATCCGATTGCGTTCCAGAAAGATGCCAATGGAACCGACCTCGAAGCTCGCGGCTTCTGCAAAAGAAAGATGCTTGGGGCGTTTCCACACGACAAACAGCCGTTCCCCCTCGACATCCAGGCGAGACACCTCTTCGGGGTCGAGCGCGGAGGCCAGGTCGTGATCGTCCACCTGCCAGCCGCTGATCAGTTCCTCTTTCTCGGCCGGGACAGGATTTGTATAGACGTCGATTCGCGGCGTCCCCTCGCCCCCTTCCCTCAGTTGTCCATCTGCCAACATGTAACACTTGTGCATATGCGAACTCCTTTGGGCCCCAAAGAGCAGGACGAGAATACCGTTCACGCCGGTCGACCCCGAAACAGCGCAGCCCCCATGATGGGACTGGATTCAATGTCGATTCTTATACCACCGGGCATTGAGGCACGCCAACGGATTTGTTGACCTCCAGGTTCAAGGGGCGTGAGGGGATTGACGATTTTCCACTTCCCACCTGGACATTTCCTTCTATGATATTGGCAATCCGCGGACATCGCGGATCGTCTGGAGTTGACAACATGGAGATGGCTCTGACATATCGGAATCTGATCGAGCTGTTCAACCAGTCCCTGGCCAAGGTGGCTTCCGGCGACAAAGTCTGTGTGGAGGTCATCCGCGTCGACCGGCACGAGGAGATGACATTCCAGCAATTGAAAGACCGGGCCGAGGTCTTCGCGACCTGGCTGCTGCGAGAATCCGGTCTTGGTCACGGCGACAAAGTGGCGATCGTGAGCAAGAACCGGGCGGACTGGGATGTGGCCTTCTGGGGCACGATTCTGGCGGGGATGATTCCCGTCCTGATCGATCCCGAGCGGGGACCCCACGGCGTGATCACGCACTTGCAGGCTACGGATTGCCGCTGCCTGATCCTGGCCGATGACTATGCGGAAGAAGAGGCCCGGCGGGAACTGGCGGACTTTTGCCACGCATGGAGTCTTCGCATTCTGATCCTCGCCGGCAAGCCGCTCTGCGATCTTGCCTCGCCCGATCGCGACGCTCTCGCTGGGATTGGTCGGGAAGTCGCCCCGGAGGAGACCGCCGTGATCCTCTGTACCTCGGGCACGACAGGCGACCCCCGGGAAGTCGAGCTGACCCACGCGAACCTCATCGCAAATCTCCAGGGCTCGATCGTCAAAGTGGACCTGACGGGGGCGGATGTCCTCGGCCACATCCTGCCGCCCCACCATTCCTTCGGCATGACCGTCGGCAAGATGCTGGCCCTGATGGCCGGTGCGACGAACATCTACACGAACAAGTACCGCGAGGTCCCGGACCTGATTCGCGACCGACGCGTCACGATCTTCATCGCCATCCCGGCCCTGTACACCACGCTGGCCAAGAAGCTCGAAGACGGCGTCAACAAGCAGAAAAAACAAAGCCGCCTGGTCGCCCTGCTCGACCGCTACGCACCCTGGTACGTCGGGCGGCAGATGCGCAAGAAACTGGGCTGGACACAAGTGCGGTTCTTCCTCTCCGGGGCGGCGCCGATGCCCCGCTGGGTGCTCGAAAGCCTCTGGCGCCGCGGGTTCAAGATGTTCGAGGGCTACGGCACGACGGAGAACTCCCCCGTCTACGGCTTCAACGAGCGGCTTGACAGGATCGGCTCCGTGGGCCGGCCGATCAACACGCTGGTGACCAAGATCGTGGATGAGGACGATCGACCGCTCCCGCCGCATCAGCGAGGTGAAATCTGCCTCGGCGGACCCTGTATCGCCAAGGGCTACTACAAGAACCCGAAGGCTACGGAGGCCGTCATCAACATGGACGAGCAAGACGTCCGCTGGCTGCACACCGGCGACATGGGCTACCTCGACGAGGAGGGCAATCTGTACATCACCGGCCGCAAGAAGTATCTCATCATCCTCCCGGGCGGCAAAAACGTGAATCCTGAACGCCTGGAGACGGCCCTCTCGGAAGCCCGCTTCATCAAGGAGATTCTCGTCGTTCCGAGCCGCCGGGAAGAGAGCAGCGGGCTCATGGAGGAATCCGTCCGCGTCCTGGTCCAGCCGGCCTGGGAGGTCCTCGAAAGCCACACCGGCCGCTCCCGGCAGGAGCTGCTCATCCAGTCGCAACTGACCAAGAACCTCATTTGGGAGAGCGTCCGCGACTGCCAGCAGCGGAACAAGCACCTCTCCAGCTTCGAGAAGATCGCCGCCCGCAACATCGAGATCCATCCGGGCGATTTCCTCAAGACCTCCACCGGCAAGGTCAAACGCGACCACTACATCAACCTCGAGCACCTGGAGGCCAAACACACCCGGATTGCCGAGTACAGGGCCTCGCGGGCGGCACAGAAGCCGGCCCACGACCCCGCCGAGGCGTAAGACCTGGAGGGCGGCGATCCGCCGGACAAACGCCAGTCATCCCGCGTCAGCCGGCCCGCAGTTGCCGGAGGATGTCCCAGTATGCGCCCCGGGCGCCGGCCGCGATGGCATCGGCGAGTTCGGTGTTGTCATTGTAATTGTGGTCGGTGGCCTCGGCGTCCGGCTGTTCAGCCGTGGGCTCGAAGAAGCGTTGATCGCCGTCGATGAGGTCCTTGACCAGCCGGGCCGGCTCCGGCCCCAACCCCGGGGAGATGTAAAACGTCGGCTGGAAGAAATCGACTTCGCCCGTGTACTTGCGTCGCAGGCCCGGATTCGTTTCAAACGGTCCCTCGGCTTTGACGGCGTCCACCATCCCTGTGCCGGGATAGACGCGGATACCCATCGAAGTTCCCGCGCAATCGGGGTCTATCTTCTTGATGAAGTCAATCGTCTCGGCAGCGGTCTGTGGGGTCTCGCCTGGCCCGCCCAGCAGCAGGTCGATCATCACCTTCATCCCGTTCTCTCGGCACAGGTGCACTGCATTCGCCAAATCCTCGCTGCGGTGCGGCTGGCGATATGTTCTGAGCATCCGCGCGCTGGCGGAATCGCCCGTGAAATTGATGCCGACGCAGCCCGCCTTGCGCATGGCCGCCGCCATCTCGGCATCGAACGGTGTTACCGCCAGATAGGCGTACCATCGCGCCCGCGTGCCTAGCGACCGGCGGTTCAACTCCTCGCAGACGGCCATCGCGTGGCTTCGCGGGATATTGAACTCGGCGTCGCACGTGTGGAGCACGTCGATTCCCCGGTTCAGCAACGACTCGATTTCGTCGGCGATCTCGACGGGTTTTCGCGACCTCGGCACGGACCCTTTCGACAGCGGATCCGCACAGTACAGGCATTGGCGATTGCAGCCTCGCTTGGTCTCGAACCCACACTGCCCGCCCCGCGCGAAGTAGGTTGCATTGTCGATCATGTTCCGCCGCACGGGCAGCGAAAGGTCCGCCGGCCAGGCCGGCTCACCGCTGCGAATCTGCCCGTTGTGCCGCCAGATGAGTCCCGGGATCTTTTCGAAATCCCGCCCATTCTGCAACTGACGGTACAGGCCGACTGTAGCTCCCTCGCCGTCGCCGCGAACGCCGAACTCGACGTCGGCATACTCCACGATGCGCTGCGCAAACACGGAGAACCCGACGCCGCCAACGACAATCGGCGCATCGCTGAGCCTGCGAATGTCCTGCACAAGTTGGGCCAGCCCCGGCACAAACCATTGGGCGCTCGGCCAGAAGCAGTCATCGACGTTGCGGAAAGACAACCCGATGAGCGAAGGATTGCCTCCGGCGAAATGCTCGCTGAGCGCCGCCTCCGGCTGCTCGCACAGGGCCAGATCGAGAATGCTCACCTCGATTCCGGCCCGGACGGCCGCCTCGGCCACGTACTCCAAGCCAATCGGCGCAATTGCCGGCACCATTCGATTCGTATTGATCAGAGTCAGCATAGGCGGGTATCGTAGCGGCATTTGGACCGCGTCGCAAGCTCGGAGAACGAGTGACGCATCACAACATCTGCGTTCTCATGTGGCCCGTTGCTCCTTCTGTTTGGCCTTTTTCTCGGCGAAGAGGGCCAGGATGATGCCCAGCTCATAGAGGGCATAAAGTGGGACCAGCAGCGAAACCATGGAGACCACGTCGGGCGGCGTGGCCACGGCCGCGACGAACGCCATGCCCAGCAACACGTACTTGCGGACGGTGCGGAGTGTCGCGATCGAGACCAAACCTGTACGGACCAGGATGAAGATCGCGATCGGGGTCTGGAACGCGACGCCGAAGACAAGCATCAGGATTGTGACAAATGAGATGTACCGCTGCAGAGTCCAGTTGCTCGCGGTGCCCACGATGTCGCCAAACTTGAGGAAGAACCCGAGCGTCAGCGGCGCGATGATGAAGAGAAAGAACAGGGCGCCGATGACGAACAGGGCCGTGGAAAAGGGGATGGCTGTGTGAACGTACTTTCGCTCGGCCGGGTACAGGCCGGCGGCGACGAACATCCAGATCTGGTAGAACACCCAGGGGGAGGTGAGGATCAGGCCGGCGATGAAAGAGACCTTCATATAAGCCACAAACGCCTCGGCAGGAGCCAGGGTTTGGAGGCGGGCGAAAGTCGGCAGTTCCTTATTACCCGCCGCAATGCGCGTCTTCTCAATCCATGCATTGACGGCATCCGAGGAGACTTTGCGCATAAACTCGACTCTTCTTGGATCGATCTGGGACTCGTTAGGGTCAAGCTGAGCCGTGAGAGTTTCGAAGAACAGATCGACAAACGTGGTCATCTCGGATTTGATCCGGGGCGTCTCCTCCGCATGAAGCCACTTGCCCATCGCCATGACGTAGGGCCTCTCGATGAAGCCCAGGATATGCGTGCCGAAGATCATGCTGGCGATGGCCCCGATGGTCAGGCCGAAGAGGGCCAGGATCAGCCGGGCGCGGAGCTCCTCCAGGTGATCGCCAAGAGACATCGTGCAGTGGGCTGGATCGAGGTTCTTCCTGATCTTTACCATGTCGCGGACACACTCGAGATGGAACAGACTTCTGGGCGGTTAGCGCGAGCTCGAATCCTTCGGGCCGGAGGACGGCTTGTCATCGGACACCGCATCGCGGCTGACTTTCTTGACGTCATCCACCAGCTCGTCCGTCGACTCCTTGGCTTCGTTGATGCCCTTCTTGAACTCGGTCAGGCTCCTGCCCACGCTGCGGGCCAGTTCGGGCAGCCGTTTGCCGAAGATCAGCAGTGCGATGACCAGAATCACAAGCCACTCCGTGTGGCCCGGCAGACTCATGAACGCCAACGTGCACATCGACTGAATCATCATAATCTCCTTGCGGCGGTTCGTATCTCGAAACGCCAATACAGATCAACTTGGAATCGTACCTGGATGTTGTGCCCCCTCTGCGTAGCGCCTTCGCGACGCCCTTACAGACGCGTTTGGTACGAGTATAGTGCCCACCCGCCGCGCGGTCAAGACAAAAAGCGGGGCGCCCCCGCCCGGCCGGACGTGATAAGGCCGCGTCCCGGCCTGCGTGCCAAGCCCACAGCAACCCCCGCCGCGAGCGCCGATCCCTCTCGCTCACCCTATGCCCGCCGTCTACAGACCGATAATCATCGACTCAACAAATCTGGCTTCCGGCCTCTTGCCCCCTCTTTCCGGACCGATTGACAGCTTCGCCATGCGACAGAAACCCTCTAAATCCTGAACTATCAAACACTTGCATACAGACTGCATATTTTTTCTTGCATGCACGGGGCATTTTCCGCTATAATACGTTCACTGTTGAGATGAGAAGTAGTTGGGTCCTGGGGGGTAGAAAACTGGTTATGGCGCGGTTTTATTGGGAAATTTGGCTGCCTTTCACCATGACGAAGCGGCGTATCCTGGTCTTGGCGGTCGCCAGCTATTTAGCCCTCTGTTAAGCCTGAGGAGCCGAAGGGCATCTGCTTCGATGGCTCAACAACGTCGATCCTGCCTGGGTGATCGCATTTGCGATGCACACTACCACCTTTTCCTCACAAACTATGGCGGCTGTCCTCCCACGGACGCGCGCCTTCGGGTAGTCATAACCGCAGTCGTGTAGGAGATAATGCGGGCCTGCAATCACCGTGACTCATCGAGAATGCGAGCACGTCGGCTACGCGGACCTTGACAAGCCTGACCCAGTGTGTAAAATAAATAGTTTGGTCCAATTGATCTTACGGGAGCAGCCATGCAGGCACGATTGAGGTTTCTGGGGGCCGCACAGAACGTGACCGGGTCCCGTCACATGCTGGAAATCGATGGCACGCGGATCCTGGTCGATTGCGGGTTGTACCAGGAACGCCAATTCGCGTCGCGGAACTGGGACCCGTTCGTCGTGCCGCCGGCCAGCATTCAGGCCGTGTTGCTGACCCATGCCCACCTCGATCACTGCGGCTTGCTGCCCAAGCTCGTAAAAGACGGGTTCAAGGGCCGGATTTACTGCACGTCGGCGACCGCCGAGATCGCCAGGATCATCCTGCTCGACGCGGCCAAAATCCAGGAAGAAGATGCGGCCTACAAGCAGAAGCGGCACAAGAAAGAAGGCCGAGTAGGCCCGCACGGCGATCAGCCCCTGTATACGGCAGGCGACGCCGAGAAGTGTTTCCCGCTCTTTTCACCCATCGAGTACGGCGACACGGTGAAGATCTCGCCGGACGTGGAGGCGGTGTTCTCCGAGGCCGGCCACGTCCTGGGCTCTTCCTTCATCAACGTCGGCATCTCGCAGAATGGTGATTTCCGCAACGTGTTGTTCTCAGGCGACGTGGGCCGGCGGAACCGGCCGATCATCCGGGACCCGGATGGAGCCAGGGATGGGGATTATATCCTTGTCGAGTCCACCTACGGCGACCGCGTCCACGGGGGCCGCGAGGACATCAAGGCCGCCATCGGCCAGATCATTCGCGAGACCCGCGCCGCCGGCGGCAACGTGATCGTGCCCAGCTTCGCCCTGGAACGGGCCCAGGAACTCCTGTATTTCATTCACGAACTCCAGCACGAGGAGGCTATCCCGCACATGAAGGTCTTCCTCGACAGCCCGATGGCCAGCGCCATCACGAAAGTGTTCCGGCGTCATCCGGATCTCTTCGACAGCGGGATGCGCCGGCTCATGCAGAAACACGCGTCGCCCTTCGAGTTCCCCGGCCTGCAGTTCACCGATACGACGAACGAATCCAAGAGCATCAACACGATCAAGGGCCCCATCATCGTGATCGCAGGCTCCGGCATGTGTACGGCCGGCCGGATCAAGCACCACCTGGCCAACAACATCACCCGGCCCGAGAGCACGCTCATGTTCGTCGGCTACCAGGCCGTGGGCACGCTCGGCCGGCGGATCGTTGATCGTGACCCGGAGGTGCGAATCCTCGGCGTCAACTACCCCGTCAAGGCCAGGGTCGTTCAGGTCCAGGGCTTCTCCGCTCACGCGGACAAAGAGGAACTGCTCCAGTGGCTCAGCACGCTTCAAAAGGCGCCGCGAAGGCTCTTTGTCGTACACGGCGAGGCCGAGAGCGCCAAGCGTTTCGGGCAATTCATCCGTGAGAAAACGGGCTGGGAAGTCACCGTTCCGAACTATCAGGACGAGGCCATCCTGAATTGATCGCGGCGCGCCGGCTCGCACGGCCGCCGCCTCCATCGGTCCGGTGGGTCCCATGCGTCATAGGGGACCTCCCGCATCAATCCTCCGGCAGCGGGTGGCCTTTGGTCTCCGGTGCCCAGATCAGAGCGACCAGCCCGAGCAAAAAGATAAACGACAGCACCGTGGCCGCCTTGCGGAAGGGCTCGTTGACCTCAGCGTGAATCAGCCGCTGGTTCAGGTACATCAGCATAGGCGGGAAACCAGCGGCGAGATAGCGTACCGTGTTATAACAGAAACCTACGCCCGTACCGCGCAGCCGCGTAGGGAACAGCTCCGGGAAGTAGATCGAATATCCTCCGAAGACCGACAACTGGGCGAACCCCATCATGGGCAGCATCCAGTAGGCGTCGCTGCCGATCCGCAAGTTGTTGAAAACGAAGATGGTCGTGACCAGGCACAACGTGAAGGCGCCGGCAAATGCCAGCCGCCGACCCACGAAGGTCGCAACCAGAGTGAAGGTCATCATTCCCAGAAAAGAACCCACGTCCTGGAGGGCCGTGCCGTAGCCGCGTACGATGTCAATGACCTTCTGCGGCTGGCCCTCCAATGCGGTGGAAATCAGTTCCGGAGAGAAGAAGCCGATGCCCCAGAGCCCCGCCATGCCGGCCAGTCCGAGGCACACGCCGACGAGCAGGTTTCGCCGCCAAACCGGATGCCGGCACAGATCGGGAATCGATCCTAATCGCTTCGCCCGACCTTTGTTCTCGGCAGCTCTGCGTTTCGCTTGTTTCCATGGTTCGGGCTCACGCAGCACGAGAACGATAGGGATCACCAGCACGGCGGGAAGGACCCCAACGAACGAGAGGATCCGCCAACCGGTCATGCCGAACAGACAGTCGGCCTGGCCCGGCTGAATCCTCGTGCTCAGCAGGGAACCGATGATATTGCCGCAGGCTGAGAATGTCTGAAGCAATCCCAAGGCCAGCGGACGGACTCGAGCGGGAACACTCTCGGCGACCAACGTGGTGGCCGCGCCAAACAATCCGCCGACGCCCAGGCCGAAAAGAAAGCGACAGACCAGGAACTCATAACCGCTGCGTGACAAGCCCGAGAGACCCGTGAACACGGAGTAGACCAGCAGCGCCACAACCATCGTCTTGACCCGACCCCAGCGATCGCTCATCATGCCGAAGACAATGCCGCCGGTGGCCCAACTGATCATCACCACAGCGGTCGCCCAACCAGCCCACGATTTCACGACGGAATCGGCGACGTCGCTGCCAAGCACCTCTCGCAGGGCCGGTTCCCGGGATAGCGCGAAGATCCGCTGGTCCATGCAGTCGAACAGCCAACTCGACGTCGCGATGATCAGCAGCATCCAATGATAGCGAGTGAGTTCTCTCCACCAAGGCGTGTCGAGTCGGGTCGATTCTGCCATGTGTTTTTCTCCTTGCTCCAGGCCCAAGACCGACAGGGACGCTCGTGGGCGAAACAACGGCGCAATATACCGGCAAACCGGGGTGGAAGGGAAACGGATTCTTCGCACGGGGGACACCGGGTGGATTCTCGAAGGAGAGGACCACGCACGACTGTTCTGGGACTTGCCTTAGTCCCGCGACCGCGTTTACCCGTGTGTCCACGGGCCTTGGGCACAGCCGGAACCGAGTAGAATCCCCATCGCCCGAAAGACGGCACGGACATGAACCCTGATCGCCCCCCTTTTTGTATTGTGACTCGACGGATTCCAGGGTATACTGCCGGGGGTTTTACGATGCCCATTTGGGCACGTGTGATGCCTGCCTTGTGGGAGGCATGGGCATAGACACAAAGTCAACATTCACCGGAATCTCGAACCTGAGTAAGGGGGCAGACTAATGACGAGCGAACACATCGACCGACACCCCATCCGAACCACTTGCTGTCCGTGCGGCGGGCACAGCCATTCGCCTGCCGGGATCAGCCGCCGGGGCTTTTTGCAGAGCGTCAGCGGCGCGGCGGCCGTCGGGACCGCCCTGAGCGGCCTGACGTGGTCGGCCGTCTCAGCCGCCGAGGCAGGCGACCGGGCCGGCCCCCAGCGGAGGGCCCTCGTGGTCAGACCCATCCTGACCTACGAAACCCCGACGCCGCGACCGCAGACGAGCTGGCGGTCCTGGGGCGGCATCCAGACGCAGCAGCAGGCCGAAGAGGAGCTGGGCCGCATCCAGAGGGAACTCAATCAGATCAAGCAGCGGGCGGACTTTCCCATGGAGGTCCTCAAACCCGTCGGCATCCGCAACGCACAGGACTTGGCGAAAGTCACCGATCTCAAGCAGGCCGACGTCTGCATCGTGTACGCCGCGGGCGCCGGAATGAATCTGTTCGACGAAATCGGCAAGCAGAGCAAGAACATGATGGTCTTCTGCCGGCACAAGTCCGGGCCGGTCTACCTCTGGTACGAGATCATCAGTCCCCGCTACCTGCGGCAGCACACGGATGCTCTGAAGGTTCAGGGCCTTGACGACGGCGACGTGATCGTGGACAGTCAGGACGAAATCCTTTGGCGGCTGCGGGCCCTCTGCGGCTTGCAGAACACCTTGGGCACGCGGATCGTCGCACTCGGCGGCCCTGCCGCCTGGGCCCAGCCCAGGGACGTCGTGCCCAACAAGGTCCGTGACAAATGGAAATTCGATATCCAGACGCTCTCCTACCCGGATTTGAGCAAGCTGATCAAGGAGGCCATGGCGGACCCGACAGCCATGAAACTGGCGAAAGACCGCGCCACGAGCTACCTGAACGACGCGGGTGTGACCCTGGAGACCAAGCGGGAGTTCGTGGACAACGCCTTTCTGCTGGACCAGGTTTTCCGCGGCGTACTGAAGAAGGCCGATTGCCAGGCATTCACGATCAACGAGTGCATGGGCACCATCATGCCCATGTCGCAGACGACGGCCTGCCTGACCCTGACCCTGCTCAACGACGCACGGTACGTCGCCTTCTGCGAGTCGGACTTCGTCGTGATTCCATCGGGCGTGCTGCTGGCGAACATCTCGGGCAACCCGGTCTTCCTGAACGACCCGACGTATCCGCACGACGGCATGATCACGCTGGCCCACTGCACCGCGCCGCGAAGGATGAACGGCCGGGATCTCGAAGCCGCTCGGATCATGACGCACTTTGAGTCGGACTACGGCGCCGCCCCGAAGGTGGAGATGAAGAAGGGGCAGGTGGTCACGAACATTGCCCCGGACTTCGAGCTCAAGCGCTGGGTCGGCGTGAAGGGCGAGATCATCGACGCGCCGTTCATGGACGTCTGCCGCTCGCAGATCGACGTCCGCTTCACGTGCGACAGCAAGCTGCTGGCCGAGCGGATGCCGGGCTTCCATTGGATGACCGGCTACGGCGACTACATGAAAGAACTCGGCTACGCCTGCAAGAAGGTCGGGATCACGTGGGAGAACCTGACGGCGTAAGTGTTGCATCATGAGTCCCATTCGTTCCATAGGTGCTATGGGTCCCATGTTCTTTTGAGCAGTCTCAAGTTCGATTCCGGAGCCGGACCGGCAGTACGTCCGGCTCCGGGCCTTTTCGCTTGCGGGAGGTGAGGAATGAGCGAATCATGTCTGGCGATCAGATCATTTGTGCTTTTGTTGGCATGTCTCGTAATATCACCGGCGAGGGCGATCACGACGATCTACGTATCTCCCGGCGGGAACGACAATTGGTCCGGCCAGATCGCCCAGCCGAATGCTGAAAGGACCGACGGTCCCGTCGCCACGCTTGGACGGGCGCGTGACCTCATCAGGCAGAAGAGGTCCCAACAAGACCAGCCTCGCGTGGTGGTGGCCGATGGTCGCTATCAGATGGCCGAACCGTTTGTGCTCACCCCTGAGGATGGTGGCGTCGCCTATGAGGCGGCACCCGGGGCCCGGCCGGTCTTCTCAGGTGGCAGGATCATCGGTGGATTCGAACAGGCGGAGAATGGACTCTGGCGGGTCCGCGTCCCAGAAGTGGCCGAGGGCAAGTGGTACTTCGAGCAGTTGTTCGTCAACGGCCAACGTGCTATGCGGGCACGCACCCCGAACAAGTTCTACCTGCACATGGGTGAGAGCAGCGAGACACCCATCGAGGGCAGGCAAGGCCAGTTCCGGCGGACGACAAACGTGCCGGCCGACGCCATCGCGCCGCTACGCGCGCTTAGCGAGGTCGAGATTCGCGACGTGGTGATCGTGGCCTATCACAAATGGTGCATTACGCAACGCCACCTCCAGGGAGTCGATTTCGAGAAGAATCAGATCGTCACGACGGGCGAGAAGCTGAAGAACTACTCCGGCTGGCCCGCCGGCACGCGATTCCACTTGGAGAACTTCCCAGCCGCCCTCGACGAGCCGGGCGAATGGTTCCTCAGTCGCGATGGGATGCTGTACTACAAGTCCCGTCCGGGCGAGGACATGACCAAGGCCGAGGTCGTCGCCCCTGTGACGGCGAAGCTGCTGGTGCTCAGGGGACAGCCCGAAACCGGGAGATTCGTCAAAGGCGTGACACTCAAGGGCTTGGGGTTCCAGCACCAGGCGTATTCGCTCCCTGCCGGCGGCTATGAGCCCTTCCAGGCGGCCTACGCGACCGAGGCGGCGGTTATGGCCGACGGGGCGCGCGAGGTCACAATTCACGACTGCGAAGTCGGCCATATCGGGGAGTACGCCGTCTGGTTCCGCCGGGGGTGCCAGAATTGCAGGATCGAACGGAGCTACTTGCACGACCTCGGCGCCGGCGGAGTCCGGATCGGCGAGGGTGAGATACGCCCGGATGAAGCCTCCCGCACGCACCATATCACCGTGGACAACAACATCATCCGGACCGGCGGCAGGATCCATGCCGAAGGGGTGGGTATCTGGGTCGGCCACAGCGGCGACAACGCCGTCACACACAACGAGATCGCCGATTTCTTCTACACCGGTCTTTCCGTCGGCTGGCGATGGGGTTACGCAGAAAGCCTCGCCAAGCGCAACAACATCAGCTTCAACCACGTCCACCACCTGGGCTGGGCGGTCCTGAGCGACATGGGCGGAATCTACACGCTCGGTCCGTCGGAGGGCACGGTCGTGAGCAACAACGTCTTCCACGACATCTACGCCTATTCCTACGGCGGCTGGGGCCTCTACACCGACGAGGGCAGCACGGGCATCGTCATGGAGAAGAACCTGGTCTACAACACCAAGACCGGCAGCTTCCNNGCTTCCACCAGCACTACGGCAGAGAGAACATCATTCGCAACAACATCTTCGTCAACAGCATGTTGCACCAGCTCCAGGCGTCTCGTGTTGAGGAGCACCTGTCGTTCACGTTCGAGAAGAATCTCGTGTATTGGCAGACAGGGCCCCTGCTGGCCGGCTCTTGGGCCAAAGTCAGGATCAACATGGACAACAACTGCTACTGGAACACCGCCGGCCAGGAGGTCCAATTCGTTGGTTTGTCGCTGGACCAATGGCGTCAGCAGAACCGGCACGATCAGCACTCGATCATCGCCGATCCAGGCTTTGCCGATACCAAGAATCTCGACTTCCGCCTGAAGCCGGACTCGCCTGCTCTGAAGATCGGTTTCGAGCCGTTCGATTACACGAAGGCGGGCGTCTACGGCGACCCTGCCTGGATCGCGAAGGCAAACGAAGCCAAGTATCCGCCGCTGGAGTGGCCGCCGCAGGCCCCCCAGGGCGCTGAATAGGCCTGTTCGTTGTGACGCCGTGAGGCATTCAGTAACATGGGCGTCTCGCCCATGATTCAGAATCACGGGCAAGATGCCCGTGCTACGATGCCCGCACATCGGCAAGGGAGACAGTGTTATGTGTACTCTGCGCTCGACAATCGCATTCTTAGTCCTGGCTGTCGTGGGTATTTTGGGATGGACCACGGCCGCACAAGCCGTGACGATTCACGTATCTCCCCGCGGAAACGACGCGTGGTCCGGACAGTTCGAGCAGCCCAACTCACAGGGGAGCGATGGTCCTGTGGCCTCGCTTGAACGAGCGAGAGACCTGGTCCGGCTGGCGAAATCGACGGAGGTGTCGCGCGTGGTTGTCGGGAATGGCCGCTACCAGTTGACGCAGCCATTTGTTCTCGCCTCTGCCGATAGTGGCGTCGTTTACGAGGCCGCGCCAGGAGCCCGGCCTGTGTTCTCCGGCGGCAGGATCATTCGCGGGTTTCAGCCTGTTGAGGATGGGCTTTGGCGTGTGCAAATCGACGACGTGGCACACGGGTCCTGGTACTTCGAGCAACTGTTCGTCAACGGCCGGCGGGCCACGCGGGCGCGCAGCCCCAACAGATTCTACTACTACATGCTCGACGTGCAGGAAGAAACACTTGAGAAAGGCTCCGGCTCCAGGCCGGCCCGCGCCAGGCAGACCGTGACGGCTCGCGGCGAAGACCTCCTGCCGCTCTTCGGACTCGCCGACCAACCGTTGCGCGACGTGCAGATGGTCGTCTACCACAAGTGGGATAATACGACCCGTTTCATCGAGGCCGTAGACCAGGTCGAGGCGGCTCTCGTGACGACCGGGGAAGGGATGAAGCCCTGGAACTCCTGGGGCAAGGGAGATCGATACCACCTGGAGAACTTCCGGGCCGCACTGGATGCCCCGGGCGAATGGTTCCTCTCGCGGGATGGCTGGCTGTACTACATGCCCCTGGACGGCGAGGACATGCAATCAGTGGATGTCGTCGTACCGGTCGTCGAGAAGTTCCTCGCCTTCGCGGGCGACGTGCAGAACGCCAAATGGGTCGAGGACGTCACGATCAAGGGCCTGACGTTCCTCCACAGTGAATATCACATGCCGCCGGGCGGGTTCGAGGCCAGCCAGGCCGCCTCGCCGATCGATGCAGTGGTCATGGCCGACGGGGCCCGCAATATCATTATCGAGGACTGCGAGTTCGGGCATTTCGGCCGTTACGGCGTCTGGTTTCGCAAGGGCTGTCAGGATTGCACGCTCCGGCGGTCGCACATCCACGATTTCGGCGCAGGCGGCGTCCGCATCGGCGAGTCCGCCGTACCCAAGAGCGAAGCCGAGCAAACCGGCCACATCACCATCGACAACAACATCATCCGCCATGGTGGGCGGATCTTCCCCAGTGCCGTCGGGATCTGGATCGGGCACAGCGGCGATAACGCCGTCACACACAATGAGATCGCCGACCTGTACTACACCGGCATCTCCGCCGGCTGGGTCTGGGGCTATTCCGGCAGTATCGCCAAGCGAAACAACATCCGCTTCAACCGCGTGCACCATCTCGGCTGGGCGGTCCTGAGCGACATGGGCGGCATCTACACGCTCGGGGCCTCCGAGGGCACGGTCATCAGCAACAACATCTTCCACGATATCTATGCCTATTCCTACGGCGGTTGGGGCCTCTATACCGACGAGGGCAGCACGGGCATCGTCATGGAGAAGAACCTCGTTTACAACACCAAGACCGGCAGCTTCCACCAGCACTACGGCAGAGAAAACATCGTTCGCAACAATATCCTCGTCAACAGCATGTTGCACCAGCTCCAGGCCACCCGCGTCGAGGAGCACCTGTCGTTCACGTTCGAGAAGAACCTCGTGTACTGGGATACCGGCCCCCTGCTGGCCGGCCCATGGACCCAGGTCAACGTCAACATGGACAACAACTGCTACTGGAACGCGGCGGGCGACGACGTGACGTTCGTCGGGATGTCCGTCGATCAGTGGCGGCGACTGCACAGGCACGACGAGCACTCCATCATCGCGGACCCGCTGTTCGTCGATGCCGCGAATCACGATTTTCGTTTGAAGCCGGGCTCCCCTGCCCTCGGCATCGGCTTCGAGCCGTTCGACTACACGAAGGCGGGCGTCTACGGCGATCCGGCGTGGATCGAAAAGGCCAACGAAGCGACTTATCCACCGCTGGAATGGCCGCCGGACCCACCGCCGGTGACAGTCAAAGACGATTTCGAGAAGACACCGGTCGGCGCGAAGCCTGCGGGCGCACAGGTCCACATCGAGAACAAGGGCGACTCGATTGAGGTGACGGATGAAACGGCGGCATCCGGCACACACAGTCTCAAGGTGACCGACGCCCCCGGCTTACAGAATGCATTCAATCCGCACCTGGCCTATTCTCCGAACCACGGCACCGGCACAACGCAATGTTCGTTTGACCTGCGCATCGGTCGCGGCGTCTCGATCAACCATGAGTGGCGAGACTGGCGATTCTCTCCCTACTCGGTCGGTCCCAGCCTCTGGATCAACGGCAACAGTCTCCAGGTAGCCGGCAAGACGCTGCTGACTCTTCCTACCGACGAGTGGGCCCATTTCGAGATCACCGCCGATCTCGGCCCGGACAACAGCCACACCTGGGACCTGACCGTCACCCTCCCGGGCGAAGCCCCCAGGACGTTCAAAGGCATCAAGACCGCCAGCACCGCCTTCGAGAAGTTCACGTGGCTCGGTTTCATCAGCAACGCCACGGACACGACGATCTTCTATCTCGACAATCTGGAGATAACGAACCGGCGGTAGACGCCGCTTCCCCGTTCGCGGGAGAAAACGGCCGATGCGAAACACCATCGACTCATGCCTCCCACGTGTCATCCTGAACGAAGCGCAGCGTAGGGAAGGATCTGGCCTGCGACCGAGAGGCACCTCTTGTCCTATGCTCAGATCCTTCGGCTCCGCATCAGGATGACAGAGTCCTCGCCCTGCAGAGGTTGTTCCGCACGCACATCACTTGTCGGAGAGCCAGGAGGGGCCGCACTTGGTGTCGACTTTCAGCGGGACGTCGAAATGGATGGCGTTGACCATCTCCTCGGCAATCCATTTCGCATGTTCCTTCTCCTCTGCGATGGGAGCTTCGAAGACCAATTCGTCGTGGACCTGTAGCAGCATTCGCAGCGGAAGACGCTCCGCCTGGATTCGACGATGGATTCGGATCATGGCGACCTTGATGAGGTCCGCTGCGGAGCCCTGGATGACCGTGTTGACCGCCAGCCGCTCCGCCTGGGCCCGGCGGCCCTGGTTCGCGCTGCGGATGTCCACGATTCTCCGCCGCCGGCCGAGGATGGTTTCCGCATGGCCCGTTCGCTTGGCCCTGGCGATACACTCGTCGATGAAGGCCCGGATCGAGCCGTAGCGGGCGAAATACTGGTCGATGAACTGGCGGGCTTCGGCTGTGGTCATGCCGATGTTGCGGGCCAGACCGAGGGCCCCCTGCCCGTAGATGATGCCGAAATTCACGGCCTTGCACCGCGAGCGTTGCTCGCTGGTCACTTTGTCGAGCGGCACGCCGTAGATCTGCGAGGCGACGAATCGGTGAATGTCCTGATCGGCCGCGAAGGCCGCCCGTAGGGCCTGATCTTTGGACAAATGGGCGAGCAGCCGCAGCTCAATCTGGCTGTAGTCGGCGCTGAGGATGCAGTCGCCCGGGTTCTGCGGGACGAACGCCCCGCGAATCTTGCGGCCGAGCTCCGTGCGGACGGGGATGTTCTGGAGGTTCGGGTTGCTGGAGGATAGACGCCCCGTGGCGGCCACGGTCTGATTGAACGACGTGTGGACCCGGCCGGTCCTTGGGTGGATCAAGACGCCAAGCGCATCCACGTAGGTATTCTTCAGCTTTGCCAGCGAGCGGTATTCCAGGACCATGCCCGCGACCGGATGTTGGTCGGCGAGCCGATCGAGAACCTCCGCATCGGTGCTGCGGGCGGCTTTGCCGATCCGGGGCGGCTGGAGCCCGAGCCGGTCAAACAGGACGTCCCCAAGTTGCTTGGGGGAATCGATGTTGAAGACCGTGCCCGCTTCCCGGTAGATCTGTTCGGCCACGTGACCGAGGGCCTGATCGAGCTCGCCGGACATCTGCCGCAGGAGGGCCGAGTTCACGGAGACGCCGAGGTATTCCATTTCGGCCAGCACTTCCACCAGCGGCATCTCGACCTCGTGAAACAGCTTATCGAGCTGTGGCTCACGCTCCAGTCGGTTCTTGAGGCACAGGTAAAGCTGATACGTGATGTCGGCGTCTTCGGCCGAGTACTCGCAGGCGGCGGCCAGGTCCACCAGGTCGAACGTAAGCTGGTTCTTGCCCTTGCCCAGCAGTGAAACGATGGGGATGCACTCGTAGTTGAGGAAATCCAGCGCCAGGCTGTCCATCGAATGGGACAGTCGCTCCGGATCGAGCACATACGAGGCGACCATCGTATCGAAGTAGACGCCGTGAATGGGTAGACGGGCGTTCCGCAGCACGAGCATGTCGTACTTGATGTTCTGGCCGATCTTCCGGACCGAGTCATCCTCCAGGATAGGACCGAGTTCCGACCGGACTGTTGCGATATCCAGATGCGGCGACCCCAGCGGCCCTCGGACCGCGAGGTAGAACGCCCTGCCGGGCTCCCAGGAAAAGCTCAGGCCCACCAGCTCCGCCCGCATTGCGTTCACGGAAGTCGTCTCTGTATCAACGGAGATGACCTTCTGCTTTCCGACCTCGGCCATGAACGCCGCGAACTTCTCCGGCGTGTCCACGAGTGTGTACTCGTGTGCGACCGTGGCGGCGGACCCTCGAACACTGAGATCTCGCGCCGGGAGGGACGGCGGACCGCTTGCGGCCGGTTCCGCCGCCGGCCGCTCGCCCGCGTCGTCGAGTTGGCCCAAAAGGCGGCTGAAGCCCAACTCGGTATATATCCGTGTGAGCCTTTCTTTGTCGGCTTCCTTCAGAGCCAGGGCATCATAGTCGATCTCTATGGGCACGTTGCAGTCGAGCGTAACGAGCCGCCGGCTTAGATACGCCTGCTCCTTCGAGTTGCGGAGGTTTTCGCCTCGCTTGCCCTTGATCTCGTCGGCGTGGGCATAGAGATTGTCGAGATCGCCGTACCGGCCGATCAGATCGCGGGCGGTCTTCTCGCCAATGAGTGGTACGCCGGGCACGTTGTCCACTGCATCGCCCTCCAGGGCCAGGCAGTCCACGATCTGCCCGGGGCCGATCCCCATTTTCTGCTTCATCGCCTCGACGTCCATGATCTTGCCCGTTCCGATATCACACGTGCGGATGTGATCGTCGAGCAATTGCAGGATGTCTTTGTCCCTCGAGCAGATCATCACGTCAAAGCCATCAGCCGCGGCCTTCTTCGCCAGCGTGCCGATGATGTCGTCGGCCTCGTAGCCGTCCAGGCAAAGGACCGGGATTCGCATCGCCTCCAGGATCTCCTTGATCCGGTCCACCTGCACGGGCAAATCCTCCGGCATAGGAGGCCGATTCGCCTTGTACGCGGCGAAGAAGTCCGACCTGAACGTCGGGGCCTTGCTGTCCATGGCCACAGTGATCATGTCCGGCTTTTGCCGCTCGATCAGCCCCAGCAGGCCGGTCGTGAAGACGTATGTCGCCTTGGTCGGTTCGCCGGAGGGGCTACTGAGCTGCTGCTTCATCGGGGCATAGTGCGCCGCATAAATGTGCGCGTGCCCATCAACTATATACAGTGTCTTCGCCATGATGCCCACTCTATGGGCTGCGGATACGGCTGTCAAGGAAACACTCGACGGCACGTTGCGGCTCGCAGGTTGCACGCGGAATCCATGTGTCCCATTTGAGAAAGTCCTTGTATCGCATAGCGCCATGGTGATAATGGGGCCATGATGCCCGCGCGAGGAGCCGGGCCAGGAGCAGATGGTGACTTGAAGTCAGACATGGCATCCGGAACCAAACCATCACAATAGGAGACCCCGACCCATGAGCGAACGCATTTACAAGAGCACATCCCGTCGCGAATTCCTCAAGAGCGCCGGCTGCCTGGCCGCAACTTCGGTCCTGACGGCAGGGCTGACGCCGCGAATCTACGCCGGGGAGAACAATACGATCCAAGTGGCCCTGATCGGCTGCGGAGGTCGCGGGACCGGGGCGGCCGACAACGCCCTGTCCGTCAAGAACGGCCCGATGAAACTCGTCGCCATGACCGACGTCTTCGAGGACAAGCTCAAACGCAGCTACGAGAACCTGATGAAGAAGCACCCCGACAAGATGGATGTGCCCGAGAGCCGCAAGTTCCTCGGCTTCGATGGATACAAGAAGGCCATGGACTGTCTCCGTCCGGGCGACGTGGCGATCTTTGGGACCCCGCCGGCCTTCCGCTGGGTCCATTTCCAGTACGCGATCAGCAAGGGTCTCCACGTGTTCATGGAGAAACCCGTCACCGTGGACGGCCCCACCACTCGAAGGATGCTCCAGCTTTCCGACGAGGCAGACAAGAAGAACCTGAAGGTCGGCGTCGGCCTGATGGTTCGTCACTGCCGGGGCCGGCAGGAATTGCTCGAGCGTATCCGTGGCGGCGAGATCGGCGACATCATCCTGCTTCGCGGGTATCGCATGAGCGGCCGGTCCGCCACGGCCACCCGCAGGCGGAGCAACACGAGCGAACTGCTCTGGCAGATCCGCAGCTTCCATAGCTGGATCTGGGCCAGCGGCGGCTGCTACAGCGATTACTACATCCACCAGATCGACGAGTGTTCCTGGATGAAAGGCGCCTGGCCGGTCGAGGCTCATGCCCTCGGCGGACGACACTATCGTGGCGATTCGCTCGACCAGAACTTCGACATCTACGACGTCGAGTACACGTATCCCGACGGCACGAAACTGTTCTACCAGGGCCGCAACATGCAGGGTTGCCAGAACGGTTTTTGCAGCTTCGCTCACGGCTCGAAGGGTTCGGCCGTCATCTCCACGAGCGGCCACTCGCCAGGCAAGGTTCGCACGTACCGCGCTCAGCTCATGGAAGGCGTCGAGCCGATCTGGCGGTATCCGCAGCCGGAGAAGAGCCCGTATCAGCTCGAATGGGACGACCTGATCGACGCGATCCGGAACAACACGCCGTACAACGAGGCCCGGCGAGGAGCCGAGGCGAGTCTCGTGACCTCCATGGGCCGGATGGCCGCCCACACGGGCAGTACCATAACCTACGAGCAGATGCTCAACTGTCCACACGAGATGGCGCCGGACGTGGACAAGCTCACCATGGACTCCCCCGCCCCGCTGCGGGCTAACGCCGAGGGTACGTATCCCCAGCCGCAGCCGGGCATCATCACCGACCGCGAGTATAGAGAATTCGCATAAGACAGCATTCGTATGAACCGTGTGCCGCCGGCCCGGGCGGTGTCGTTGACATCAGGTCGATTCCCGCGGATCGAAATGTCGGAAGGCGATTTCCATATCGACTCCAGCCTTGTCGCAGACCTGCCTCCTCTCTCCGCAGGAAGCGGTCTGATGATCGTGCCACTCTATTGTGCGGCATTGTTCCTCGGCTCGTCATTGCTGTTCGTCATTGAGCCGATGTTCACGAAGATGATCCTGCCCCTGATGGGCGGCACTCCGGCGGTTTGGAATACGGCCATGATGTTCTTCCAGGCCATGTTGCTGGCCGGCTACATTTATGCCCACCTGCTCTCCCGGTTGCAACCCCTGCGATGGCAGGTGCTCGTCCACGCAGCGGTGCTGGCTGCCGGTGTCTTGTTCCTGCCGATTCACGTCGCGTGGGAGGGGACCGCAGCCGCCAGCAACCATCCGGCGCCCTGGTTGATCGGCCTTCTGACGGTCTCCATCGGTCTGCCCTTCCTCGCCGTCTCGGCCACTGCGCCGTTGCTCCAGAGGTGGTTTTCCCGCTCGGATCATCCGCGTGCGGCGGACCCGTACTTCCTTTACGCGTCGAGCAACGCCGGAGGACTGATCGCCCTGTTGTCGTACCCGGCTTTAATCGAGCCGTGGCTGGGGCTGAGGCATCAGAGCCGCGTGTGGACGGCGGCGTATCTCGGGTTGGCAGCACTCATTGCGCTCTGCTCGGTTGGCCTTTGGGCATCACGACGCAGACAGGTGCGCACGTGCGGCGCCCGTCCCTCCCCTGCGAATGAAAGATGCGATGCCTTCGACGCATTCCGCAATCGAATCCGTTGGAGCCGCCGGGCGCGCTGGGGGGTGCTCGCTTTCGTACCCTCGGCCCTGCTGCTGGCCGTGACGCAGCATATCAGCACGGATGTAGCCGCGGTTCCACTCTTGTGGGTCGCGCCGCTGGCGATCTATCTCCTGAGCTTCATCATCGTTTTTGCGCGCCGGCCGATCCTTCGGCGTCGTTGGATGCTCTGGCTCCAGGTCTGGATCTACGCCCTGTTTGCCGTGTACTTCACTCAAGACGACTATTGGTGGCTCACGCTCGCACTCAGCCTCTTGGTTCTGTTCGTTACGGCGATGGTCTGCCACGGCGAACTGGTCCGGCGCAGGCCCGCTGCGGAGCACCTCACCGAATTCTATCTCTGGATGGCGGTTGGAGGTCTGCTCGGCGGCGTCTTCTGCTCGCTGATTGCCCCTGTGGTATTCAACTCCATTCTCGAATACCCGCTGGTCCTCATCCTCGCCTGCTTCGTGCGTCCGCGGCTCGGCCGAGGCGGCCTGAATCGACGCCTGCTGGATATCGTCCTGCCCGTGATCCTGATCGCATTGCACGTGTGGATATCCGAGCATCTGGATCTCTCCCGCATCGGGCGGGCCGGCCCGATCCTGTTCTACGGGGCAACCGCCATCGCACTGTACAGCTTCCACAATCGGCCCCTTCGGCTCACGCTCGGCTTCGCCGGCGTCCTTCTCTACGCCATCGGCCTGGACAATCTGCAGCACCAGCTTTACCGCGAACGGAGTTTCTTCGGTGTCTACACCGTCTGCACGAACAGAACGGGCAACGAACACAGGCTCTACAGCGGCACGACGCTCCACGGCGAGCAGTGCATGGACCCCGATGAGTTGGACACCCCGCGAACGTACTACACGCGCGGGGGGCCTTTGGGACAGGTGTTCGAGGCAATGAACGACGCGCGAATCATCCGCCATATCGGCGTCATCGGCCTCGGCGCCGGCACCACGGTCTGCTACTGCGAGCCCGGCCAGAGCATGACGTTCTTCGAAGTGGACCCCGTCATGCAGCAAATCGCCCGCAACCCCGCGCTGTTCCGCTACTTGGAGTTGTGCGAGCAGGACGTGCAAATCGTCATCGGGGACGGCCGGCAAAGCCTGGGCCGTGTGCCCGACGGGACCTTCGATCTGCTCGTTCTGGATGCGTTCAGCTCCGACGCGATCCCGGTCCACATGCTGACCCGCGAGGCACTGGCCCTGTACATGCAGAAACTCGCCCCGGGCGGCCTGGCTATGCTGCACATCTCGAACCGCTATCTACACCTCGATCCCGTCGTGGCAAACCTGGTGGAGGATGCGGGTCTGGCCGGCCTGATCCAGGAACACGACCCCAGCGACGACGAATCGCACGCGGGCGCCTCGGCATCCACATGGGCTGCCGTGGCCCGCGATCCCAATGACCTCAGACTGCTCGATTCCTACGACTGCTGGTCTGCGTTGGAGCCTGACCCCATCGTCAGAGTGTGGACCGACGACTACTCCAATGTATTTCGGATCGTGAACTGGTAGAGACAAAAAAGCAGGAATTCCCCACGAAATCAGCCGATGATCTGTTAGAATAGGCCCTTGGAGCGTCCCATATTACGGGTCTGTATGGCTCCTTAGGTACTCCGGAAACAAGGTTGGTTTCCTGCAAAGTCCTTACATGGTGGACATCATGAGGAGTGGTCCCGCAGGGCCGAAGTCGGCGGATTCGGTCGTCGTCAACAGGAGAGAAAGGATGGGAATCCCGATGAGAGAGCCGTCTCGCTTCTCGTTCAGTTTGCTTGCGTTCGTCTGTGTGGCGGTGTTGTGTTCAGCCCGGCCGGGACTCGGGCTGGTCGTCAGCGAGGTCATGTACCACCCCGTCGAAGACCCCTCCACCGGCGACGAGAACCTTGAATTCATCGAGCTCTACAACAATCGGGCCGTATCCGAAGACCTCAGCGGCTGGGCATTCACAAACGGCATTGAATACACGTTCGATCCCAACACGACCCTGGGTCCCAAGTCATATCTCGTGATCGCGCGCGACCCCAGCGCCCTGACGGCTGTCTACGGCGTTACGGGCATTCTGGGTCCCTACGGCGGCAAGCTCAACAACGACGGCGAACGGATTGAACTGTCCAATGCAGCCGGCATGATCGTGCTTTCGTTCCGGTACAACGACGCCAGTCCGTGGCCCGTCTCGCCGGACGGCGCCGGCCATTCGCTGATTCTTACGAAGCCCGGCTGCGACCCGGAGCAGGCGAGTTCGTGGTCACCGAGCGCCTACCTCGGCGGCACCCCTGGCGGACCGGACGAAACCCAGGCCACGCTGCAGGATCCAACCGTGGTGACTCTTGTGGACATCGGCACTCCCGGGCGATATTTCAAGGGCACGAAAGAGCCTTCGCCCGACCTCGATGGAAAGGCCACCACCGGTTGGACGCAGGTGAATTTCAACGACAGCCCCGCAACGACCGACTGGAAGGACGGCGCCAACGGCTACGGCTACAGCAACGACGCCGCCGAATTGCAGCACATCGGCACCGTGCTGGACGATATGTCGGGCAACTACATCTCGATCTACGTCCGTCTGCGGTTCACCCTGAACGCGGCACAGCTTGCTTCGTATACGCAGTTGCTGGCCGAGGTGCACTATGATGATGGATACGTGTTGTATCTCAACGGCACACGCGTGGCGGATTCGGGCTTCATAACGGGCAATCCGCCGCCATTCAACGCCAGCGGCGGGACGGCAGTGGAACCACCTGTGGCGTCCGTGGATCTCACGGGCAGTAGGAGCCTGCTGCTTACAGGGGAGAATGTCCTGGCAATCCAGGCCCACAATGCGACGCTCGCCGGCAGCTCGGATGGTTTTGGGTGTCCCGTGCTGCGAGCGATCGTCGAGCAGCCCGAGGCCGGCGACGACGGAACCGCACGCATCGTCGTAAACGAGTTGCTGGCCAACAGTGACGCGGCTCCCGGGACGGATTGGATCGAGCTCTATAATCCTGGTCCCACCGCCGTGAGCCTGAGCAACGTCTATTTGAGCGACGATCGACTGAATCTGCTGCAATACAAGATCCCGGACGGCGTCGCTCTGCAGCCGGGCCAATTCCGGGCCGTACATCAGGGAACGCCGCCGGATGGTTTTCCCTTCGCATTGGATTTCTCTGGCGAAACGCTTTACGTCACGGCGGCAACGGGCGCCGCCCAGCCCAGGGCGGTTCGCGTGCTCGACGCGATGCGATATGGGAACATGGAGCCGGACGTGACCTTCGGCCGATGCCCCGATGGCTCCGACTCGCTCGACTGCCTCGCCTCGGCCACCTTCGGTCGGTCGAATTCGGATAGGCGGGTCCGCGACGTCGTGATCAATGAAATCATGTATCATCATGCATCGCGCGACGAGCGATTCGAGTACGTCGAGCTGTACAACCGCGGCGCGGACACAATCTCGCTGGGCGGCTGGGCATTCACCGACGGAATCGAATACACGTTCCCCCGCGATGCCACGATGGCGCCGGGCGGCTATCTCGTCGTGGCCGGAGACCCGAATTTTCTCGCGGCGGTGTACGACAATCTGACAATCGGAGCCAATCTTTTCGGGCCGTATGAGGGTGGGCTCGGCGATCACAGCGAGCGGGTTCGGCTGTCATGCCCGCTCAGGCAGACGGACCCTCAAAGCGGCCAGATCAAAGAGTACATGGTCGCCATCGATGAAGTGACTTACTTCGACGGCGGCCGGTGGCCCACATGGGCAGACGGCATGGGCGCCAGTCTTGAGCTGCGCGATCCGCGCAGCAACAACGATACGCCCGAGGCATGGGCCGACAGCGACGAGACCGGCAAGACCCAGTGGACGCAGTTCTCATATACCATTGCCGGCACCGACGGCCGGTTCACCCACGACAGTCCCTCCATTTTCGATCTCATGCTGCTCAACGCAGGTGAAGTGCTCCTCGATGATCTCGAGCTGGTCATCGCGGGGTCGAACCGCCTGGCGAACGGCGGGTTCGAAAGCGGCGAATCGTCCTGGCGGATCCTCGGCAATCATACTCGTTCGTTCATCACTACGGAAGACCGGCGTTCCGGGTCGCGTTCACTGCACCTGATCGCCACCGGCCACGGCGACCCCGGGGCCAACCGCATCAATCAATCCATCAGCGGCAGCAGCGGCACGGTGACTCTTCGTGGCTGGGCCCGGTGGCTTCGCGGCAGCCGATTCCTGCTGCTGCGGACGACAAGAGAACTGTCGCCCGCGAGGCCGCCGCGACCGTCGTATGCGTTCGAACTCGACATGCCGCTCGACCTGGGTACGCCGGGCCGGAAGAATACCGCGTTCGTCGCCAATCGCGGTCCCGATATCTCCGACGTGCGGCACTCACCGACGCTGCCCGCCGGGGGCGAGCCAATCATCGTGACTGCCCGTGTCGTAGACAATGACAGCGTCGGATCCGTCACGCTCTATCACCGCGTCGAGAGCAGCAGCGCCGCGTTTGCCTCCCTGCCCATGGCGGACGACGGCTCCGGTGACGACGAAATCGCCGGCGACAGCATATATACCGCGACGGTCACCGGAACGGCGGCCGGCATGATCCGAGCATTCTACATCGAAGCCTCCGACGGTACGGCGTCCTCGCGATTCCCCACGAAGCTGCCACCTTCGGCCGAGGCCCCTGAGCGGACCTGCCTGGTCCGCGTCGGCGACACCCGGCTCACCAGCCGGCTGGCCAACTACCGCATCTGGATGTCCAACGACGTGATGAACGCGTTTCGATCACGCCCCAATCTCTCGAACGAGTTGTTGGATTGCACGTTTGTCTACAACGACACGGACGTGTTCTACAACTGCGGGATTCGTCTGCGGGGCAGCCCGTTCCTCCGTGGCGGCTCGGGCTGGACCCCGCAGATCGGGCGGGGCCTCCGCATCGAGTTCCAGCCGGATCAGAAGTTCCGCGACGCCGAAGAGATCAACCTCGACTGGACCGAGGGCAGCGGCCGCGGACCTCTCCAGGAACGCGCCTCCTATTGGTTCTATGCCCAATTAGGATTACAGCATTCCCGGCACGAGTGGGTGCGACTGTTCGTCAACGGGACCGGCCTGGCCAACTTCGAAGACGTCCAGAAAATCGATGGCGACTACATCGACGCCTGGTTCCCCCAGGACAATGAGGGCTATATCCACAAGATCGACGATTACTTCGAGTTCAACGCCAACGGAACATCACACAGCGGCGAGCAGGCCGACGAAGGGCTCCTGTACGACTTGCGGCACCCGTTGATCCCCGAAACCTACCGATGGCATTTCGAGAAACGCTCGCACCCGGAAGACGACAATTGGCAGCACTTGTTCGAGCTGGCCATGGCGTTGAACACGCCGTCGAGCAGCGCCGGGTACCAGCAGGGCATCGAGGCCAGACTGGACTCGATGCACTTCACAAAGATGCTGGCGCTCCGCCACGCCGTCGGCGACTGGGACAGCTACGGGTACACACGAGGCAAGAACAATGTCTTCTACTATGCCCTCCCGGAAGGCAAATGGTATTTACTGCCTTGGGATATCGACTTTACTTTGGGATCGGGCCGTGGGTCCTCCTCAAACCTGTTCGAAGTGACTAACGAATTCCCGGAGATCATCCAGTTCCTGAACTATCCGAAGTACAGGCAAATGTACTACGATGCCTTCCAGGAACTGGTGGACGGTCCGTGGAAGACATCCTATGGAACGAACAATCCGCCGACGGCGTTCGACAAGTTCCTCGATGAAGGCGCCGACCTGCTGACGATCGAGGGACTTGGCGACGGACGACGCAACGCCATCAAGCAGTTCGTCCGCGACCGGCGAAACTACATCCTGTCGCAGCTCGCGACGCAACCGGTGCAGCCGCCGAAACGATAGGACGACACGAGATCTGCGATATCGAGCCTCTGCGACGGCCGGCGCAATGCGATCAAGCAGTTCGTCCGCGACCGGCGCACGTCCATCCTCTCACGGATCCGGACAGTCGTCGACGATACGCCGCACCGGTAGGGCAATCCGGACTACGGAGCCCCTGGCCCCCGGACATGGAGGATCTTGAGGGCGTTGGCGCGGTAGATCTTTTCAAGGACGGGCTCGCTCAACGCCAGGCCGTAGAGCGGCCAGTGATAGTTGCAGTGGTTCCAGTCGTAGAAATGCTCGTCGGCCGATTCGAGCACGCGGAACGTGTATCGGTACATGCTCACGTTGAAACCCATGTCCGTGCCGTAGACGAGCCGGTCCTGGTACTTCTCGTAGAATCGCCCGACGTGTCTCGGGATGGCGGCGGTCTCTTCGTAGCGCGCTGAGATATCCGCGTACAGATTCGGATGCTTGTCCAGCATCGCGTCCAGCAGGCTCAGGTCGTAGCAGCAATTGGCGAAATGGGCCACGACGAAGATCGTCTTCGGGTGCCTCCCCACAGCCCGGTCGAGAATCTCGATCATGCCCTGGTGTCCCACGATTCCCGGCTGGTTGTCCAGCCGCCACTTGTAGACGTTCATCAGGCCATCGTTCTTGGCGTCCATCGGCAGGTACATCCAGTAGGGGTCGGCCACATGTATGTTCCCAGGCATCTTGAGGTCCGCACACTTCTCGAGCAAGGGGTCCATGCGAGGATCGTCCAAGTGCATCCCCCACGCCGAAGGCTTACAGTAGAACAGCCCTTTGCCCTTGTCGCCCAGTTCGCCGATGCCGCGTGCACCCACCTTGTAGCAGCGTTCCAGCTCCTTCACGGCCGCCGGACCGAAACCCGGCCGGTCGTAGCCCGTATAGTCGAAACCGCACCAGACCTCGAACCGGCCTGCATGCTTCGCATACGCATGGGAGTGCATGTCAATCACCGGATACTTCGCTTTGGACACCGCGGTCTGCGGCGTCTTGTAGACCGACTGGGGACGAAAATCCTTGAGCAACAACCCTTCAGGCGAAGGCGGATCCTGGGCGACACACATCCAGCGTATGCGCTACTCCCCCTCGCGTCAAGTATAGCCCTTGCCATTGTCGCAAATTACGGTATGGTAAAGGGCCCGTGTCGGCCCCCGAGGGCACGACGATCGGGACAATGAGAAAGGACGCTGCGATGGATAACAAGCTGGTTGCGAGGATGCTGTCGTTCCGATGGCTGGTCTTCGCCGTCCTCGCGGCGGCCTATTGCCTGGTCTATTTCCATCGCCAGTCACTCTCGGTGGTCGCCGGCGAACTGCAAAAGGACTTCCATGCGAGCGCCGGCGTCATCGGCCTGCTGGGCTCGGTGTATTTCTACTGCTACGCCTTCATGCAGATCCCCTCGGGCCTCCTGAGCGACTCCGTTGGCCCCCGCAAGACCGTCGCGATCTCCCTGCTGCTGGCGACCGCCGGAAGCTTGTTGTTCAGTTTCGCACCCAACGTACCCGTTGCCATCGTGGCCCGCGCCATGGTCGGCCTCGGCGTCTCCATGGTCTTCATTCCGACGATGAAGGTCCTGTCCCAGTGGTTCCGGGCCCGCGAGTTCGCCCACATGGGCGGCCTGTTCCAGGCAGCAGGCGGCATCGGGGTGCTCGCGGGCACCTGGCTCCTGGGCTGGCTCGCGACACAATGGGGCTGGCGGGCCTCCTTTCAGATCATCACGGTCTGTACCCTCGGGATCGCCCTGGCGGCCTGGCTCATTGTGCGGAACCGCCCCACCGACAAGGGCTGGCCCTCTATCGCCGAGATCGAGCATCAGGAGAGCGAAGCCACTCAGCCCGCCGATAAGCTCGGTCTGGGGCACGGAATGCGGATGGTCCTTGCCGAGAAGCAGTTCTGGCTCGTGGGTGTGTGGTTCTTCCTCGATTGCGGCATCTTCTTCGGGTTCGGGAGTCTCTGGAGCGGGCCGTACCTGATGCACAGCTACAGCATGGACAAGGCACAGGCCAGCGCGCTGCTGAGCGCGATCGCCTGGGGCATGGTCATCGGCGGTCCGGCCCTTGGAGTCCTGTCACAGAAGATCCTCAAGAGCCGCAAGAAAACCCTGATCCTGTGCATGTCCATCTTGGTGGCGCTGTTACTGCTCACGACACTCCTGTCGGAAAACCTGCCCCGCTTGGCCCTCATCGGATGGTTCTTCCTGTTCTCCGTGTGCTCGTCGGCAATTGTGGTTATGGGCTTCACAATCACAAAAGAGCTGTTCCCCGTAGAGATCGCAGGCACCTCGATCGGCATGGTGAACTTCTTCCCTTTCTTCGGTGGCGCAGTCTTCCAGCCGGTGCTCGGAGCGATCCTGGATACCTATGGAAAGAACGCCGCCGACCAATACCCGGTCGAAGCCTACCGCATGCTCATGCTTGTCCTGCTGCTGGCGGCACTGGCCGCGCTGGCCTGCTCGATCCTCATGAAGGAAACCTACCGAAAGTAGTGTGCACGTCCCGGATTTAGAAACGTATTTGCCTCGCTGCACTCATTGTGTTCCGTAAACACGTTCGGCATTGTTGTGGAGGATGTCTTCGGCCAAGGCGAGTAGCGTGGGCCTTTGGGCAACGTCTCGGCCGTGCCGTATCGCCAACGCCCGACTCAACGTCTCGCGTACAAGGACTGACGCCCCGGCGGCCATTTCAACGCTGGTGGCGTCCTGTGAGCACATGATTTTCGTAGCGGGCACATATCCCAGCCAGGCGTCAAGGGACTGCTCCAGGAAAGCCGGATTCAGTATGACCTGCCAGCATGCATCCAGGTATACCTGAGGGCGGAGCTTGGCGAGATAGGCGGATTCCTCGACATATGGCCAGCAGTGCAGCAACACCAGCCGCATGTTCGGGTAGCGCGTCGCCAGGGCGCCGAGTGGCAGCGGGGACGATCGAGGCAGGTTGTGCGTGCCCACATGGACCTGGTGCGGCCAGTGTCGCTCATGGGCCTGCTTGCAGCATTCATGCATTACCCAATCCTCAAAGCAGCGTCGTTCCGTCGCCGTCAAATCCCCCGAAAACTGTATTTCGGCGTCAGAACGCGGCACGTAATCCAAGTCCCGGCTATAGGCCTGCAACTGCTTGATGCCCACATTGCCCTTCTTGGCGGCATGATCGAACAGCGTGGCAATAAACGCACGCCAGGAAGCGGCGTCGCGCGGTTCCACGCCCGTCAACGCCGAAAGCCTGTCCCGGCGAGGGCACTGTGCCGGCCACAACGTAAGCAGCGGGTCCACGCGCAGGATGGGTTTGGTGAAAGCCTCCTCGTCGTCGGCCCTGGCCTTGCGATCGTAGAAGAACTCGGGATGTATGGGACGGATCAGGTCGCGGATATGAAGCCGCTTCATGGCCTCGCGATACCATCTGAAGATATCCGCGTAGGCGACGCTCACGCCGGCATCGGCTTTGTTCCACGCCCGGATATCGTTCGTGCCGATATCCGCCTGATGCAAGGCCAGAATACCTCGTCGCAAACACTGAAATCCCCCGGTTAACTCCTGTTCCTGAATGACAGGCAGCATACGATCCAGCATGGCTTGCGGAGCGTTGCGCCACCACTGAAATGGATCATCATAGCCGGCTTTCCGGGCCAAGGCCGTGACGTCGTGTCCGGCCGTCCAAATCCACCCGCCGAAATAGGGGTCCAGAACGATGTCCCACAACGACACGTCGCGCGCGGGCACGGCCCCCGCCTCACAATCCGCGCGGAACCCGTGTTCACTCATGCCTATCGCGCTGATGCTGCCCCAGTGCTCATGGGCACAGAAAACGGGGAAGGTTGCCATCGCCTCCAGGATATCCTTCTCCGCAACGAGGGTTTCCTTGTCACGCACACCGGCCGACACGGTCATAGCGGTCGCTGTGGCGCCGGCAAACGCGCTGTTGAAGAAATGACGGCGGTTCATGAGATATTTCCGCATGGTGAGGCACTCCCGGTTGTCAAGACCCGATTCTCCGTTCTTCAGGGGACTATTGCTGTAGTAGTAATGTCTCGGCGGCACTCCGCGGTCAATCGCCGATCATCCATCATCAATCAGCAGTTCCTATGGGTATATTGCCCGGAGCCGGTCAAATTGTCAAGAGAATGCAGTCGGCTTGCGGTGTCATAGCGAGGCCACGAAGTGCCAGGTAGTCTATAACATCGTCGGCTTCAAGGCACACGTTACCGTCCTGCTTGTGATCCGCCGGCGTCTGATGAGGATACAGCATGTAACCACTCCATCCCGGGAGGAACTCTCGCATGAAGCGTTCCCTGAGACACCAGCCCCTTCCAGGACTATCATGCCATTGGGTTCGCACGCAATTCTGAGAATAGACGCGGATAGCCGTGATGTAGAATCGGGGCGAGTGGATTTGAACCANNCCTCTTGGTCCCGAACCAAGCGCTCTAGCCAAACTGAGCCACGCCCCGGTCAGCCGAAATCGTAAGTATATCCTCGGTTTTGAATGAGTGCAAGTTATAACAGGTCTACGGGGTCGATATCAACAGTAATTTTTGCGGCAGGACGAATTGGTCTGTCGGTGCGGAGGACGGCGAAGAGCCGGCGCATGGCCACGGCGTCCCGGGTTTGGACGATGATCTGGATTCGGTGAAACCGCTGGATTCGACCGATCACGGCGGGCATCGGGCCGCGAACCTTCGCCTGGAGCCGCTCCCGCTGGATCACTGCGTCGATCCGCTGCCGCATCTTGCCGGCTGCCACCTCCACCTTCTCGTGCTTCGGGTCCCGCAGCATCACAATCGCCAACCTCCAAAACGGCGGCAGATCGCACGCCTGGCGATGCTTCATCTCCTCGCGTACGAACCCCTCGAAATCCTGGGCCATCGCGAACTTCACCGCCGGCTGCTCCGGGAAGTACGTCTGCACGTACACAACACCCCTTTTCTCGGACCTCCCCGCCCGCCCGGCCACCTGCGACGTCAGTTGAAACGTCCGCTCGTTCGCTCGAAAATCCGGGATATACAGGCACGTATCCGCGCTCACCACCCCCACCAGCGTCACGTTCGGAAAGTGCAACCCTTTGGCCAGAATCTGTGTCCCCGCCAGGATATCGATCCGCCCCTGCCCGAACTCCTGCAGCAGCCGATAGTAATCCTGGCTCGCCATGGAGTCGCTGTCCACCCGGGCGACCCGCGCCTGCGGGAATCGCCTCGCCAACTCCTCCTCCAACCGTTGCGTGCCCACCCCGATCATCGTCATCTTCCGCCCGCACAGCGGGCAATCCCGCGGCACCAGCATCTGGGCCAGGCAATAATGACAAATCGCATACCCATGCTCCATGTGGCTTCCGCTCGCGGTCGCCACGCTCGCCATCGGTTTCTTCAGCTTGTGAAACGTCAGCGACGCATCGCAATTCCGGCATTGCAGCGTGTGCCGGCACGACGAGCAGAACACGAAGTTGCTGTACCCCCGCCGGTTCAGCAGCAGGATCGCCTGCTCCTTCCGTTCCAGGACCCGCGCAAGCTCCCCTGCCAGCGGGTCGCTCAGCAGAGCCAGATGATTCTCCTTCACACTGCTATCCCGCATATCGACCAGCCTCATCTCCGGCATCGGCAGGTCCATCACGCGCCTGGGCAGCCGGACCAGCGAAAAGCTCTCCCGCGTCCGGCAGTTGTGCAGCGTCTCCAGCGAGGGCGTCGCACTGCCCAAGATGCAGTGCGCCCCCGCCAACTGGGCCCGCTTGATCGCCACATCCCGCCCGTGGTAGCGGGGGGCCGAATCCTGCTTGTAGCTCGGCTCGTGCTCCTCATCCACCACGACCAGCCCGAGATTGCCGACTGGCGAAAAGATCGCCGACCGCGCCCCGATCACGACATCTGTCAGTCCGGCCCGCACCTTCTGCCATTCCTGATTCCGCTTCCCCGCGGTCAACCCCGAGTGCAGCACCGCGACTCGCTCGAAGCGGACCGCGAACCGCTGCACCGTCTGGGCCGTCAGCGCGATCTCAGGCAGCAAGACAATCGCCGCATTGCCCTTCCGCACCACCTCCTCGATGGCCCGGATATAGAGTTCCGTCTTGCCGCTGTCGGTCACACCATGAAGCAAGGTCACGCCGAACCGCCCGCTGCGAATCCGCCCGAAAATGTGCTCCAGGGCAGCCTTCTGGTCCTCGTTGAGAGTTATCGTAGGGCAAGCGTCCCCGCTCGCCACACTAAACCCCTCCGGCACGACCGGCAAATCGGCGAACACCTTCCTCTGAGCAATTCGAACCACCTGCTCATCCGCCAGCTTCTTGAGCACCGGTGCTCCGCAATCTGCCGCTTCCAGCAACTCTCCGGCGTCCATCGCCGAATCTGTGGTCACAGCCCCCCGTTCCCGCAGAATCTCGACGATCTGCTTTTGCTTGGCCCCTTTGAGCGATGCCAGCTTTTCTTCCCAGCCCTCGCCAAGATACACGCAGCGTCTCTTCTTCACCCCCGCTCCGCGCTTGACGGCCCCCGGCACCATGGCGGCTAACACCTGCCCGAGTGGGCAGACGTAATAGTCGCTGATCCACTGGGCCAGCTCCATCAATTGCGGCCCAAGCAGAGGCTCCTCGTCGACTCGCCGGAGTATGGACTTGAGTTGCCCACCCTCCTTCCCACCGGCAAACGACTTCTCCCTCGGCACATCGGCCACGACGCAGATTCCCGTTTCGACCTTGTTCTTCCTGCCAAACGGCACCTCGACCCGCTGGCCCACGACAATCGGCCACAGTCCCTCCGGCACGAGATAGTCGAACTCCGTATCCGCCGCGGACTCCATCGCGACGCGGATGATATGCCCGTGGACCGTCTCCTCGTGACCCGTGGCCCGCTCTTGTGCCTCCGGTCCCAGCGGGAACAGACTCGACGTTACCTCTTTGCCCTTCATGCTTTAGCGATCCAACGCCCCATCCCCTCACAGACCCCACGATACCGGCCGCCGCGGCGAGCGTCAAGGCAATCCGCAACACGAGAAGGTGAGAGGGTGAGAAGGTAAGAACACAGGAAGGCAAGAGTACCCGCGACCGGGCGCCAGCGGCAGAGTGGGCCCCGCCCACCACCCCTATGGACGCACGAATCCATTGTCACAGAGAGTGTCGAGCACACAGAGCCGGCCTTGTAGGGGGCGTACCACGCACCGTCTTCGCTGGGCTCGATCAGTTCGGGGCGCAGGAATCCAAGACTTGGTGAACCTGCAGAACCTGAGCGATATCCATCGGACCGGCGGCGGCCTGTACAAACTTGAGCCGGGGGAACTGGCGAACGCCTCGGGCGATATCATTCTCAAGGCACTTCCCGAGGGGATGAGGTTCAAGTCGCATCGGCAGCTCTCTTTGTTCTCTCCATGATGGGAACGGCATGCTCCTCGAAATCCGTCAGGATCGAGAGGGGAAGCTTGGCGGACCAGGCGTACGTAGCCCTGCGTGTTGTCCATGTCCCAGCCGAGGGCCTTGAAGAAGGGGTCGAGGTACTCCCGCCTCAGTTGCGCCTCGCTGTAGCGTCCGCGGAGATAGTCCTCACGGTTCCGCTCGAACACCTCCACCCGTCTTGCCATTTCCGCCGGTAACGCCATTTCCTGGGACTCTTCCTACATTCCTGTGCGGACGCGTATTCATACGGCCCATAGGGGGTATGCCGACACGACGGGGCACGGTAGTTTAGGCGCAATGCCGGCGCAAGCCGGGCCAAGCGGGCGTTCCCGGTACGCGGCCGACCTACTTGACGAGCTTGGCGATCCGGCGGAACTGCGGATGTCTGGCGGTTTTCAGCAGCTCGAAGAGGGCCATCTCCGTACTGCGGATGTTCGCCCCTTCGGCGGCCAGACGCGTCAGGGCGACATGGCGGTTCTGCTCGGTTCGCGAGGAGACGGCGTCGGCAACGACCGTGACGTCCAAGCCGCCCTCCATGAGGTCCATCGCCGTCTGGTAGACGCAGACGTGGGTTTCAATGCCACAGAGCAGGACTTGCTCCTTGCCGAGGGCGTTCAGCTCGGCGGTGAATCGCTCGTCGCCGCAACAACTGAAGCTGGCCTTGTCAATGGGCTCCCGGCCCGCCAGAAGCTCGGCGATCTCCCCCACGGTCGGTCCCAATGCCTCGGGCACCTGTTGGCACCACAGGATGGGGATCTCCAGGATCTGGGCCGCTTGGATGAGGATTCGGACGTTTTTGAAAAGGGATTCCTTGTCGGTCATAAGTTGGGCGAGCTTGCCCTGTACATCAATGACCACCAGGCAGGAGTTCTGGATTTCAAGCATTCCTTTGCATCTCCTCGGAGAGGGTGTGAGAAAAAAGAGGAAGCGCATCCGTGCGCTACATCCAGTCACTTAGTGGTACGAAGGAGGACGATTGTCAAACTGGCCTGCGCCGTTCCCTGTGCAGGAGTGTGTGTGGCTTTAATTGGTTCCTCGGGCCCGGTCAACTTCGGCCTGGGGGCCATGTCCATCGCCAGGAGGCTGCCCAAGTCGTCATGGATCAGCGGGAACTCGCCGCCGGGGAGGTTCCGCATCACGCGATTCATCACGGCATACGCCGCGGCCGTCTGGATCGATGCCTCGGTGCTGTTGCGGGCAACCACGGCGGCCACCTGTTCCGGCGTGACCGATTCGATATTCACCGGGTCTGCCGTACCGTTGAGCGAACCCACCTGCAACGAGGCCGAATGAAAATCCTGCCAAACGCCGCCGAGCGATGCAACCAGGCGGTTGATCCCTTCGCGGGAACTGACCACCCGGTAGACCCGCCGGTCGCTCGCCATTTCGGCCTCGGCGAGATTCACCAAGCCGCAATTCTCAATCTCCCGCTTGACGTATGCATCCGTCGATACGAATGCCGCCGTCCGCAGTTCCAGCCGGCCTGAGAACCCCGCATCCGCGACCGCGGTCGCCGGTGCCAGCCCCCCCATGTTGTCCGGCACAGGCTGCGGTGGGTACGACGCGGTGGTAATGGGATGCGATCCCGGGACCGGCGCCACAATCTGGTAGACAACCGCCCCCAGAACCGCCAGCAGCGAGATCATGGCTGCGGCGGCCACGAATTTGCGGAACACCAGGTGCACCACTCCCGCCGAGCGTTTCGCCGAAACCGGGTGCTCCTGCAGGAGCGTCTCGCGCTCGAGCGACTGTTGGATCTGCTCAAGCATATCGCCGGGGGCCTCGGCCGGCGGCAGCGAGCACAACAGAGTCCTGCAATTCTGAAGCTGCCGCAGTCGCCGGGCCACCGCCGGATCGTGAGCCGCCATACGCTGCACCTCCGTCCGCTGACGGGGGGACAGTTCCCCATCCATGAAACTGCTGAGCAGCTCATCGAGATTCGGGTTCGGCTTCATTTTAGCATGGCCTCCAGTATCTCCCTCAGATTGCCCCGTGCCCGGCTGAGCCGGCTCCGGACGGTCCCGAGCTCAATACCCAGGACCTCGGCAATCTGGGCGTAATCCATACCCTCGATATCACGGAGCACGACCACGGCCCGCTGGGGTTCCTCAAGCTGGAGCAGGCACTTCTTGGCCAGCTCGCAGAGTTCCCGGCTCTGGGCCACGGCGACCGGATCGACCGCACGCTCATCGCTGAGGCAATCCCTCAGCAGCAATAAGGTCGTTCCGTCCGGCTCCGTCTCTTCAGCATCCAGGGATCGGGTAGCCGTCCGGCTGCTTCGCTGGCAGTGGTTCAGCGTCAAATTCACCGCGATCCGAAACAGCCAGGTGTAGAAGCTGCTCCTGCCCTGAAACTTGTCAATGCTCTCTATCACTTTGACAAACGCTTCCTGGGCAAGTTCCGCCGCGTCATCGGGATTTCCGCACATTTTCAGGATGACGTTGTAGATGCGGTTCTGATACTTGAGAATCAGCCGCTCCATGGCCGTCGTGTCGCCCATTTGCGACTGCCGGACGAGCACGGAGTCATCGATATTGATATTCGCCGCCCTCAAGTACACTGTTACCTCAAAACAGCCTATCCATGAAAACCCCGCCCTTGCGAAGGGCCCCCCGACGCATATACCGCGTTGGGAACCCCGACCGGAGATTACCAGCTTAGGGGCAGTCCATCATCGCAGATTCCGCCGCTGGGGTCAATCGAATTCAGTCCCGGGACATTGAGGCGCAGGATTCTCGTTTGACGTCGCGCAGCTTTTCCCCTCCGCACAACCGTGTCGGCAAAACGAAAGGCTGGCGGCCTGTCACGACCGTCAGCCTCGTGCTTTTTCATTGCCCCGTGTGCGCAGGTGCGCCCGTTCTTCCGGGAACGGCTCATACCCGCGAACGCCGGCATGGATCACTCAAAAGCGATTCCCAGACCGATGCTGGCGTCATCCAGCGTATGTCGTCGGTCCACTCGGACGACGCGTCCTTTCTTGATGCGCGCGTACTGCCCCTTCTCTTGAGCCAGGGCATCCGTCCGCGGGAAGTTCAATTCCACGACACTGCCCTCGCGTGCGGGCGTGCTGATCGGGACCGTGATCAGGGCGCCGGTCTTGCTGATGTTGGCGCTGCGTCCGTTGAAAAACCGGTCCGCCTCGGGCAGCCAGACACTGACCGGCCACGAAAGATCCGTCCTGCTTTCCCTGCGTTGTTCTACCAAGGTTTCCATAATCTGAACCTCCACTGTACCTGGATTAGCCAACGGACTCCTCATCGGCACGGTCAACATGGGGGCTTTATAGAATTTGGCGAATACATCGATTGGGACGACGTTTTCACTGGATGATTTTTGACCGAGTATGATCGCACCCGTGTTATCGGTCGTATCAGCCGCCCGGCCCAAAGAACATCCTTCAGCGACTCTTGCGGGATCACACGCATTCGTGTATCGTGACCGGCATGACAGCAGAAGTCATCAGAATAGACAGCCACCGGGGGGACTTGGACCGGATCAAGGAGGCGGCAAAGGTCGTGGAGCAGGGCGGCCTGGTCGCCTTTCCCACGGAGACCGTCTATGGCATCGCCTGCCGGGTCGAGCCGGCCGCTCTGGCCCGCCTGGATCGGATCAAGGGCCGAGACACGAGCAAGTACTACACGCTCCACATAGGCCAGATCGACGAATATCGAAAGTATGTGCAGGGGATCGGCATACGTACGGAGAAGTTGATCCAGCGGGCCTGGCCGGGCCCGCTGACCCTCGTATTCGAACTGGACTCTGCACAGATCGCCGGGCACAGGAATCGGCTCGACGACGCCGTGACGAACACGATCTACAAGAACAGATCGATCGGCATACGCTGCCCCGACCATCCCGTCGCGTCGTTGCTGCTGCGTCTGGTCGGCTATCCAGTGGTTGCCCCCAGCGCCAACCGCGCCGGGGAAGAGCCCGCCGCGGATGCCCACAACGTGATGGCTCAAGTGGGCAACGACGTGGATATCATCCTGGACGGCGGGGCCTGCAAATACGGAAAGAGCAGCACCGTCGCGGCGGTGGGATCCGCCGGGATCCGATTGCTGCGGGAGGGCGTCTATTCGGCCTCCGAGCTCCAGAAAATGTCCGAGATCACCTTCCTGTTCGTCTGCACGGGCAACACCTGCCGCAGCGCGATGGCCGAAGGGATGTTCCGCACGTACCTTGCGGAAAAAATAGGCTGCGACGTTGACGACCTCCAGGAACGAGGCTATAAGGTGTTGTCTGCAGGCACTATGAACATGGTTGGCGCTCCTGCGAGCGCCGAGTCGGTGATGGCTTGTGCATTGAAAGGAGTGAACATCGGCAGTCATGCGAGCCGGCCCTTGACCCGATCACTCATCGAGACCAGCGATTCCATTTACTGTATGACGCGCGCACATCGCGAGCAGGTTGTCGATCTGTCTCCGGATGCAGAGCGGAATTGTCATCTCTTGGTTCCCGACGGCGAGGTTCCCGATCCGATAGGCCAGTCGCAGGAGTACTTCAACAGATGTGCCAGCTATATTGAAGCAGCCGTGAAGGCAAGAATAAGTGAGCTCGCGTTATGAAAGTAGCTGTGGGAAGCGACCATCGGGGTTTTGACGCCAAACAGTTGATCAAGGCCATCGTGGGCCAGATGGGACACGAGTGCATTGACGTCGGGACCGACAATGCCACGCCGGTCGACTACCCGGACTTGGCCTATGTCGCCGCCAAAACCGTGTCGGACCAGCAGGCGGACAGGGCCATCCTGATTTGCGCCACCGGGTTGGGCATGAGCATCGCGGCCAACAAAGTCCGGGGCATCCGGGCGGCGCTCTGCCACGACGAGCTCAGCGCCAGGATCTCCCGCGACCATAACGATACGAACGTCCTGTGCCTCTCGGGCGACCAGATCGGCGAGGTGCTGTTGCGCAGGATCGTGGAAGCCTGGATGACAACGGAATTCAGTGGCGGCCGCCACCAGCGACGTGTCAACAAGATCACTGCGATAGAGGAGGGACGCGACCCTCGTGAGGTCACAAACGGGTAGCGTTCATGTTCACTGGCTCCGGGGAGGCTGCGACGGCATGGCTTCCTGCGATTCAGCCACCAGCGAAACGGCGGTCTGGTTCTGCGGCTCCACCGCCCGTCCGGCCAACTCTTCGGTACAAATGCGGTCCAGACGGCGCAACGCCCGCTCAAGCTGGTCCGCGTATCCGCGACGCGCCTGGACCGAGATCCGCCTGGGAATCTCGACGGGTTCTCCAAAAGCGACGTGGACCCGGCCAAACGGCCGGACGACCATGAATCGATCCCAACTCTTGAGCAGGGTTCTGCGGGTCGCATCGTAGGTAACGGGAATGATCCTGGCGCCTGTCATCTGCGCCAGCTTGATGACCCCTTCTCTGACGCACAGGGCCGGTCCCCGGGGTCCGTCCGGAGTGATCGCGATATTGCTGCCGGCTGCGATCCGCGACACCAGCTTGCGAACTGCGGCCTGCCCGCCCCGACTGCTCGACCCCCTGACGGCCTCTTGCCTGAGCCGGCGGACCAGGGCCGCTCCGTAATCCCCGTCCCGGCTCATGCTCACCAGCATGCAGGTCTTACGACGCGGCGATCGTTTCACATAGTAGTAGACCAGGTAGAAAAGCCGGCTGTGCCAGAATACGAAGATGTTGTTGCCCTTCTCGACATGGTCGTCGAAGATCTCTTGCCTGGTCACAGTCAACCGATTGGAACCACAGACCCCCCTGAGCAACAGGTTGAACAAGAACGCGAAGATGGCAGTCAGACACTTGTGCATGGCTCAGATCGACATAGTTGGATGAACTCGGTGCACATACACCGGAACTGCTGGACCCCTCTACCAACCAGAGCACAGGAGCGTCTCTCCACATCGAGACGCATGTCCACACTCGGGATCCGGCAACCGAGCCCTGCAACCTACTCCAGCTTCTGCTGTAGTTGATCGAGCACGGTCCGCACCGCCTTCATCTGCTCCTGCAATTCGACCATCTGTTGCGTCTGGGTCTTCAGTCGGTCGCTGAGCACATCGACCTTGGCCTGAGCCTTCTTGGCATCCTCCAACGCCGCACTCCGCGACTTGGTCAGGGCCGCTACCTGTTTCTCCAGCATGCCGCGAGTATCAACCAGGCTCGTGACCATTGCCTGGAGGTCATCCCGCGATTTGCCCAGCTCTTCCACCCGCCGCTGGAGCTGATCGCGTGAGCCGGTCAACTGCTCGACCTTTTTCCCCAGATCGATGCGGGCCTTGTCGAGATCGCCGACCTTGGTCTCCAGGTTGGCGCGGGACGTTGTCAGGTCCCGAATCTGCGCCTGAAGCTCATCCTGGGTCTTCTTGGCGTCGGCCAGCCCGGATTCTGCCTCTTTCAGCGATTTTCCCAACTGCGCCACATCACCTTGGAGACGGACCTTTTCGTGCTGGCTTTCCTCCAGCGCGGTCCTGAGCTGTTTGGCCTCGGCGTTCGCTTCGGCCTTCTCGCCGGCGGCGCCATTGCAGCCGATGCCGGCCAGCAGACAGATCGTCGCAAAGACCCCGGCGATCATGTACCATCTTTTCATCATTCCGCTCCTCCTTTCCATCACATGCATTGAACTGCGAACGGCCGCCCCCTCAGCCTTGTGAGTCCGTGGGGTGGCGAGCCGGTCCAATTCGTCTTCTCATCATACCCTCGCCGGAGAGGGACCCCGTCGGGCGCCTGCCGGTCCACCGGTACTGACAATCCGCGTTCCGGACTTGCCACCTGCCCTCACGCCGTGATCCGTCCCGACGGACCGCCATTTGCGATAGCGACTTTCCAGAAGCTCGCTGAGTTTCATTCGCTGCAGTTGCGCCAGCGTCTGCGCGACGTAGGATTCCACGTTGTAGACGGTATCGTGGACGTTGCGGTGGGCGCCCCCGACCGGCTCCGGGATAATGGCATCGACAAGTCCCAGCTTGTGGAGATCCTTGCTGGTCAGCTTCAGGGCCTGAGCGGCATCCGGGGCCTGCGACCCGTCCCGCCAGAGAATCGCCGCACAACCCTCCGGCGAGATCACGGAGTAGTACGCAAACTCCAGCATGGCCAAACGATCGCCTACGGCGATGCCCAGAGCGCCGCCGGAACCACCCTCCCCAATGCAAACGCAGACCACCGGGACCTTCAGGCGCGACATCTCCGTCAGGTTGACCGCAATCGCCTGGGCCTGGCCGCGTTCTTCGGCCCCGATCCCCGGGTAGGCCCCCGGCGTGTCAATCAGCGTCACGATGGGCAGGCCGTATTTCTCCGCGAACTTCATCTTTGCCAGCGCCTTGCGATACCCCTCCGGATTGGGGCATCCGAAGTTGCACACGATCTTCTCCTTCGTGGTCTTGCCCTTGTTCTGCCCGACGATCAGAACCTTGTTCCGGGCAATCTGCCCGATCCCGGTGACGATGGCGCGATCATCGCCGAAGCAGCGGTCCCCGTGCAATTCCCGGAAATCCTTGACCATCAGGTTCAGGTAGTCCGTCAGAAGGGGTCGCTGGGGATGCCGGGCCACCTGGACCGTCTGCCAGGCCGTCAGATTCGAGTAAATCCGCTTCAGCTCGGCGATCCGGTCTTTCTCAAGGCGCCGGATCTCCACGGAATAGTCGATCCCTTTTTTCATGCCGAGTTTGCGCAGCTCCTCCACCTGCCGCTCCAACTCGGCCACCTTCTGCTCGAAGTCCAAGTACCCGCCGCCCAATCGATTGCCTTCGGGTGCCATAGTCCTGTTCTGCCCACTCCGTGGAGTACAACTCCGCTTGGTGTCCGCAGACACGCTCTTGTGTGTACAAAAAACCGGCCGCTCATCAGCGGCTCTGAGGTCCTCATGGCCGAATCCTTCGGCTGCTCTCTGAACCTCTAATGTAGCATTCAACGCGGACAAATGAAAGAAAAAAATTGACAGCCGCTCGGAGCCGCTATACCCTTGTGTATCGCCCGTGCGGCACACTTCTCTTATAAGGTCTTATTTGTGAAGAGCTTACGGCAGGTTTCCATCATAGGGTTGGGGCTTCTGGGCGGCTCGATCTCGCTGGCTGTGCGCCAGCGCATGCCCGGCGTTGCGGTCGTCGGCTATAGCCATCGGGCCGCGACTCGACGAAGGGCGAAAGCCCTGGGAACAACGACCCGGGTCGCCGGCGATCTGGCCGCCGCGACCGAGACGGCCGATTTGGTCATATTGGCAACCCCCATCTTCACCTTCGAACAGTACTTCGCGGACCTCGCCGGCATGGTTCCACCGGGCTGCATCGTGACGGATGTTGGCTCCACCAAGGTCCTCCCCCACCTTTGGGCCGGCCGGAGACTCGGGAAATCCGCCCGTTACGTGGGATCGCACCCAATCGCCGGTTCGGAGCAACGGGGTGTCGAGTTCGCCAGGGACGACCTGTTCGACCAGGCACGCTGCATCCTGACCACCACGGCGGCGACGGATCACAACGCCACGAGGACTCTGAAGGAATTTTGGTCCGCCCTCGGATGTTGCGTCCGGGTGATGAATCCAGCCGAGCACGACCGCGTCTTCGCCAACATCAGCCACCTGCCTCACGTGATGGCCGCCGGCCTGGTCAATGCCAGCAACGACGAAGATATGAAGTTTGCCGGCAAGGGGTTCCTCGACAGCACGAGGATCTCATCGGGCCCCGCCTCGATCTGGACGGATGTCGTGCTGGCCAACCGTGAGAACATCGCCAACGGCATCGACCGGGCCATTTCCGAGTTGTCGAAGCTGCAAGGGGCCATCCGGGAGGGCAAGCGAGAACAGATCACGGAACTGCTTGAGACGGCCCGGCGCAAACGGGCCGCACTCGTCAAGTACAAGATCAGGAAGAAGGAACTACTTTAGTGAGACAGTGGCGCTTTGAGGTGTTCAACAGGCCCGGCCTTCCGGATGTACAAGGAAATAGCGTTCTGGCCGATATTCGTGAACTGGGCATCAGGTCGGTGGAGGCCATCCAGTCAGCCAGGGTCTTTCTCATTGAGGCGGATTTCGACCATGCGTTCGCAGAGCGAGTGGCCCGCGAACTCCTGACGGACCCCGTGTGTGAGCAGCACTATCTCGGTCGCAGCGGCCCGCCGCCGGGATTGGCCAAGGCCACGCTGATCGAGGTGCATCTCAAAAGCGGGGTGACGGACCCCGTGGCCGAATCCGTCATGGCGGCTATCAAAGACATGGGCGCGACTCCTGCCGGCGTGCGGACCGCTCGCAAGTACGTGCTCCTGGGCGAGATCAAGGCCCGCGAGATCGAAACGATTGCCCGCAAGATCCTGGCAAACGACGTGATCGAAGACGTGGTAATCGGAGACGACGCCGAGCCGCCCAGTCCGCATCTGAAACCCTATGAGCCGAACCTCGTCCACTGGCCCATCCGGGACCTCGACGACACCGGCCTGCTGGCCCTGAGCAAGCAAAAAGACCTGTTCCTGAACCTCGTCGAGATGAAGACGATTCAAGACTACTTCCGCCGGCTCGGACGAGAACCGACCGATGTCGAGATGGAAACGCTGGCCCAGACCTGGAGCGAGCACTGCGTCCACAAGACCCTCAAAAGCGAGGTGGACATGACCCACGACGGCCAGAAGGTCCACTTCGACAATTTGCTCAAAGAGACGGTTTTCAAGGCCACGAAACAACTCGACAAGGAGTGGTGCATCTCCGTGTTCGCCGACAACGCCGGCGTGGTGGAGTTCGACGACGATTCGGCCGTGTGCTTCAAGGTCGAGACGCACAACCATCCCTCGGCGCTCGACCCCTACGGCGGGGCCGCCACCGGCATCGGCGGCGTCATTCGCGACCCGATGGGGACCGGCATGGGCGCTCGCCCGATCGCAAACACCGACATCTTCTGTTTCGGCCGGCCCGACAAAAGCCTCGATGAGATCCCCAAGGGCGTCCTGCACCCGCGACGGATCATGCGAGGGGTCGTCGCGGGCGTCCGCGATTACGGCAACCGCATGGGCATCCCCACCGTCAACGGCGCGATTTACTTCGACGACCGCTACATGGCCAATCCACTCGTCTACTGCGGCAACATCGGCATCATGGACAAAACGAAGGCCTTCAAGCACCAGCAGAGCGGCAACCTGATCGTCGTCGTGGGCGGACGGACCGGGCGAGATGGAATCCACGGCGCGACGTTCTCCAGCGGCCAGATGACGCACGAATACGAGACGATCTTCTCGCACGCGGTCCAGATCGGCAATGCCATCACCGAAAAGAAGATGCTCGATGTGCTCGTCCAGGCCAACGAGGCCGGACTCTACGAGGCGATCACCGACTGCGGCGCAGGCGGGCTCAGCAGCGCCGTCGGCGAGATGGGCTGCGAGCTCGGCGCCGAGGTGGACCTCGAAAAGGTGCCGCTCAAGTACACGGGCCTGAGCTATACGGAAATCTGGATCAGCGAGGCCCAGGAACGCATGGTCGTCGCCGTCAAGCCGGAGAACCTTGACGCAATTCAGAAGATCTTCGCCAGCGAGAACGTCGAATCAACGGTCATCGGCCGCTTCACTGGCGATGGGAAGCTGCGCCTGCGCTACAGCGGCCAACAGGTGGGCGAACTGGACATGGATTTCCTCCACGACGGCGTGCCGAAGT
>DCUI01000260.1 GCA_002327785.1 Phycisphaerales bacterium UBA2218 | reverse complement strand
CCACAAATCATTCAAGAGAGCCTAAAGAAATGGCTCATCCGGTTTTTGCGTACTTCGACGACAGGACAGCGTCCCGCGACCGGGGGCGCTGTCCTCGGACCGGGACCCCAAACGCGATCCATCGCGTCTGGGAACCCGACCTGGCATTTTCACATTTCGCCGGCAGCATGGCAATGGGCCGAGAGCAACTTCGCGAGGGACGATCGGCGACCACACGGGCCGGAACGTGGCGTAAGCAACAGAAACCCGGCCAACAGGGCACCTCACTGTTCGGTCTTTCTTCGTTCATGCCATTGGCCCAGAGCGACAAAAGCGCCGGGGATGTCTCTCGCAAAGGCGCAAAGATCGCCAAGGTCATATTGCGCGGCGATCTTATCCTTCTTTGCATTCTTGGCGGCTTGGCGAGATTGGGTCTTTCTCCGGTTGCGGCGGGAGGCGACGCCAAAGAGGATTCTCGGGAATTCGGGCTTGAAATCCTGCGGGGGTGTACTATAATGATACCAGAAGGAAAAGGCGACGCGATGTAGTCGAGTCTCGCCAAATCGCAACTGTCGGGAAAGGGTGAGAGATCATGAAGCGGATTGCCTGGATCGTGCTGCTGGCGCTGTGCGTGACCCCGTGCCAGGTCTATGGCTGAGAACCCACGCTTGACCTCCGTGACGGAGGTGTTGAGTACAGCGGCTTCGAGCCGACGAGCTTCGCTGCGGGCCGGCCGGACCAGCCGTTGACCGTCATTGCGGCGATCGGAACCTCGGGCGAGCAGGAGCCCGGCGCAATTTACGTGAGCTTCTACGCATCGACGGACACCGAAATCACCAAATCGGACTACTACCTCGGGCAGGTCAGCATTGTGATGTCGGCAAATTCCTGGACGAAGGTCACACTGCACTGCACGCTCCCCACGAACATCCCGGCGGGGACCTATTACGTCGGGTGGATCATCGACCCCGAGAACGCACACAACGAGACCAACGAGTCCAACAATACGGCGTTCAACGAGTTGTTCATGCTGATCGTGGCCGGCGAGTCCAAACCGGTCATCTACGTGGACATCAGCGCCCGCGGAGCCGAGGACGGATCCAGTTGGGCGAATGCGTTTCACTCCCTGCAGGATGCCCTCGGCGCAGCCGTTGAGGGTTCCGAGATCCGAGTGGCCGGCGGTGTTTACAGGCCCGATCGCGGAGTCCGCGTAAAGCGGGGAGATCGCTGGGCCTCATTCGAATTGAGGACCGGCGTGGCGATCCTGGGCGGTCACGCCGGCGCGGGAGGGCCGAATCCCGACGCCAGAGACATCGCGGCCTGGCGGACGATCCTGAGCGGTGACTTGAACGGCGACGATCTGCCCATAGCGGATCCGTGCGAACTGTGGATCGAGGCATCCCGGTTCGACAACAGCCGGCACGTGGTGACGGCTATTGACGCAGATCGCACGACGATCCTGGACGGCGTACAGATCGTGGGTGGCTGGGCGAGCGGATTGTTCGATGCCACGGCAGAGCCCGGCGATTCGCAAGGAGCCGGGCTGTATCTTTCCGGCGGCGGCCCCCGCGTGCGACGATGCACGATCTCAGAGAACTGGGCAGCCGAGGAGGGCGGCGCCGTCTACGCGACAGACAGCAACGCCGAACTGTTTGAATGCACTCTCACCAGGAACGCGGCAGGCAATCCTCACGATTCCCTCGCGACCGGCGGCGCGATTTGCGTCGCCTCCGGCAGCCTGGCACTGGTCAGTTGCACGCTCCACGGCAACCTGTCGAGCGGCAGCGGCGGCGGCGTGGAGATCGGTCCCGGCGGAACTCTGTCTGCCGTCAATTGCTGTCTCCATGCCAACCGCGCGATGGTGCGGGCCGGCGCCATTCACGCCCTCGACAGTCACGCGGTGCTGCTGAATTGCACCATTGCAGGCAACCTCCAGGTCAGCGACTCAGGCGCCCTCGTCTGGGAATCCTCGGGCGGCTTCGATGAGAGCGGGCTGCAGATCACGAATTGCATCCTCTGGAACCAGGGGCAGGAGCTCGCGGTCGTGGGAGACCCTGCTATCGCCGTCAGCTACAGCGATGTCCCCAGCGCGTGGTGGTTGGGCCTTGGCAATATCGATGCGGACCCGAGATTCCTCGATCCCCACGGCCCGGATGAGATCGCGGGCACGGAGGATGACGACCTGCGGCTCGCTGCGGATTCGCCTTGCATCGACAGAGGTGACGTCGCGGCGCTGCCGGAGGATGTCACGGATCTCGATGACGACGGCGATGTCACAGAACTCCTCCCGCTGGATCGCGATGGCCGCGAGCGAGTGATCGGCGATGCCGTGGACATGGGCGCGTACGAAGCTTCACAGGAATGACGCAAGGGAAAGTCCCTGCGTCTCGGCGTCTCTGCGGGTGTGATTCCCTTTACCCTTTTCGCACAGTTCGCGTATTTCGTGGTTGAATGGTTCGTCGTGCGGGTTTGCGCGGGGGTTGCCAGAACGGTCCTCGCGTGTTAGAATCCAGCCATAGTGCCGATGCCGCATGGGGGCCGGGCCGGCAGGACGTGCTGCCCCGATCCGGCTGCCTGAAAGCCGTCAACCTGCATTGAAGGGAGTAGAGATGAAGGGTCGCCCGCAGTTCTGTCCTGTCCGTTTGCTCATCGCCGGGTTTCTGACGCTGCCTATGGTTTTGGTTGGGTGTGTCACCGGGGCCGAGGCGGTCCCCGGAATCCAGGAGGTGTACCGCATAGATCGTCTCGCGGTGCTGCGGGACTCGAAGAAGGTGGCCTCGGTCTCCAGCTACGACCGGACCGGCGGCAACAACGACGGCTTCGGCGGGCAGTACTCATTCGTCCGCAAAGAGAAGGATGGGCTGGTCCTCGCCGACCTGGAGGGGCCGGGGGTTATCTACCGGGTCTGGACGCCGACGCCGACCGAGCACATGATGGAGTTCTACTTCGACGGCGAGGCCGAGCCGAGGATTCGCGTGAAGTATCGCGATCTGTTCATGGGCAAGCACCCGGCATTTCCGCGGCCGCTCGTCGGGTTCGGGGCCGGCGGGTTCTACAGCTACGTCCCGCTGCCCTACGAGAAGTCCTGCAAGGTCCTGCTCCGGGCCGAGCGGACGCAGTTCTACCAGATCAACTACGCGACGTATCCGCCGGGAAAGGGGATCGTGAGTTGGGCCGCCGAGCCGTCCGACGAGCAACGCAGGCACGTCGAGAAGGCATGTGATCTGTTCGGCTCGGCCGGCAAGGACATCAGCAAGTACGTCGTCCCCTCGGGCGGCAGGATCGAGACGATCACGGCCAAAGGAACTCTGGAGGCCGGAAGAGCCGCGACACTGTTCGACGTGGACCGGCCGGGCAGGATCGTGGGGATTCGGCTATCGCCTGCGGATGCGCTGGCCGGCAAGAAACGCGACATCGTGCTGCGGGCCTACTGGGACGGCGACGCCGAGCCGGCGGTTGCAGTGCCTGCGGGCGATTTCTTCGGCTACGCATGGGGCGAGCCCGCGACCAGGTCCCTGCTGGTTGGCACGGCCGACGGCGTGAACTACTGCTATTTCCCGATGCCGTTCGACAAGTCGGGACGGATCGAGCTGTACGCAGAGCCGGGGCTGGATCGGAACGTCTCCGTGCAGGCCCAGGTGCTGTTCGTGCCCACGGCTCGAGAGAAGAACGAGGGCAAGTTCTACGCCCTGTGGCGGCGGGAGAACCCAACGACCAAGGGTGTGCCCTTCACGTTCATCGAAACGAGCGGATGCGGACATCTGGTCGGGTGCATTCAGCAATCGCAGGGCTTCGAATCGGGCAACACGTACTTCTTCGAGGGGGACGATCAGACGACCCTCGACGGGGAGCTGGTCATCCACGGCACAGGCTCGGAGGACTTCTACAATGGAGGATGGTACGACGTGGCCGGCCGGTGGGAAGCGAGAAGGTCATTCCCCCTGAGCGGCTGTCTCGCCTACAAGAAGCACCTGGGCAGGACAGGGGCATATCGGCTCTTCCTGGGCGACGCCTACGCCTATCGCAAGAGCCTGCTCCAGACCATCGAGCACGCGCCCATGGGGAACGATCTCCTGAACGACTACTGCGGCGTGACGTTCCTGTACTCGCAGGGCCGTCCGACGTGCAAGATCTCGCTGCCCGAGGCGGATCGGCGGAAGGTGGTCGATCTGAAGCGGATCGTGTTCGCCGCCTGGTGGAATATCCCGATCCATGCATTCTCATACCGGGACGCATCGTTGACGAAGGGAAGCGAGAAGCTCGACGATCAGAACGTCCAGTTCCTGTCGTTGCAGACGCGAGGCGGTGACACGTTCGGGCGCCACTTCGTCAGCTTCGCGTGCGAGCTGCCGGCGGCCGGCGCCTACAAGATCAGCCTGGATGCAATCGAAGGGCCCGCCCAGGGACAGGTGCAGTTGTCCATGGATGAAGCGCCCGTCGGGCCCATGGTGGATTTCTACGCCGAGAGCAGGCAGCGCAGCCCGGGCGTGGATATGGGGACGCTCGAGCTGGCCGAGGGATCGAACAACCTGACGTTCAAGATCATGGGCAAGAACGAAAAGTCCGAGGGGCAGGCGTTCGACGTGATCAATGTCATCTGTGAGAAAGTTGACTGAGGGACGACATGAATCGACGCGAGTTCATCTCCATGAGTGGGGCGGCCTTGTCCGGCGTGGCACTTCGCCCGGAAACGATTTTCGCCGCACCGACCGGCTCGGGGATTCGCTGGCATCGGCACAGAGACTCCGGCTTGTTCGACGGGGTCACCATGGACAGCCGGCCTCTGCTCATTCCCAATGAGGACGTGGGCGTATTCGATGCTTTCTGCCAGGTGATCGAGAACGGTAAGCTCGGCCGGGAAGTCCTGTTTGGCTGCGACCGGCCGGCGGGGGACCACGGCCCGGTGGAGATATCCCTGGGTCATCAACTGCGGTCCTCCTCCGGCGGCGGGATGGAGGATCTTCTGGATGCGACCCTGACGCTGCGGTCCCGCGCCGACCAGCCGTGCGAAGTCTTCTGCGGCTTTCTGACGGGCGTGCGCCCCTGCGCCAACGCAGGCGATCAGCAGGTGTACGTGCCGGTCTCCGCCGCCGGACTGCGAGATCCCGAGGACGACAAGAGGCGGCGAGTGAAAGATTGCCGCCAGACCGTCGGACCGGAGGGATTCCTGTGCCACTACCTCGAACCACAGAGGAGTGATCCACGCCAATCGACCACCCGTGCGGCGCTGCTGGCGCCGGTCGTGGATGTCTTCGCGGACGCCGGACCTTGTCACGTCGCATTGTTCGGGTCATCGGTGGAACCGGCGCTCTTTCAGGCTTTGCAGGGTCCTTCTTCCCTCGCGTGGCGGATCGGCCGGCGAGTGCGGCTCGATCCCGGCCAATCTCAGGTCTTCAAAGCATACCTGTTCCTGCACGCCGGCGACGCGAGCGAGGCATGGAAGGTGTTCTATCAGTTCGGACACCACGAGGATTTCCCGGCCATCGCATGGCCTCACGAGGTCCGCGTCCACTATTACGACTTCCTCTCTCCCGTCGAGGCGGACGGCCCCCGGGGCGGCGGCTACGATCTCGACCTGCAACACTTCGGCGAATTCCACGTGGGCATGGCCACGCAGCATGGTTACTACCTGTCCTACGGCGATTTCATCCACCCCGACCGCAGAGAGTGGAAGGCGATGCCGACCGATGCGGCCGGGCCGGTCACCATGACCATCGAGAAGATCAAGGCTCGCATCGATGCGACGCGCCGGGCCGGCGTGCATCCGGCGATCTACATGCACTACACGATCCTGGACGAGGGATCGCCCCTGTTCGAGAAAATGAGGGACTCGATCCTGGTGGACGCCACGGGCCACCCGACCCTCTTCGGTTGGGAAGGGCCGGACGTCATCAAGACCACCTGGCGAATGTCGCCGGCGTCCCCCCAGTGGCGAGACCACCTCGTCCAGCAGGCGCAGTGGATCATGGAGCTGTTCAACCCGGACGCCATCGTGCTCGACGAGACGTTCACCGCCTGGGGCTGGGACCATCACAAATCGCACGGCGGCCCGCTCTCGCCGGGCGGCATCGAGCTGATGCGCAGGCTTCGTGCCGTGGTGCGTTCCTTCGGCCCGGACAAGGCACTATTCGCCAGCGACTGCTCGATGGGCAACTTCTGCCTCTGGGGCGACGGCGAGGGCGGCGATCACTGTTACGACCGCCTCCTCGGCCAGGAGCTCTATCGCAAGCCCCCGATCCGCTACATGGCCGCACTGGGCCCGAAAGCATGGCTGCCCTGTGCGTGGCTCTACAAGTCGCTCTGGCCGGTGCAGATGGACATGGCCCGCAAGGTCGGAGCGGCCGTCAGCGTGACCAACGGCTGGGGCGACGGCTTCGGACTGACCCGCTTGCCCCCGGACGCGAAACAACAGATGCTCCGCGACATCGAAACACTGGTGAAGAGATAGAACGAATCCGTGATCGCAGGCTGGCCACAAAGACAATGTAGCACGGGCATCCTGCCCATGGTCTTGGATACGTCGGCAGGACGTCCACGCGATGCAACGTTCCACGCCTCATCAGCCGTCACTTGTCGCGTAACACTTTCAAGGCACCGCCCCATGCAATGAGCTGGTCGAGCATGGTGTTGGCGGATTTCTCGTGCAGGGCGGCCGGCTTGAAGGTGCTGAAGTTCTCGAAGTCGGTGAAGAGCGAGAGCATGACCTGGGCCCGCACGTCGGCCACCTGCAGTTCGCCCATCACCAGCCGGAGCTGCTCCACCGCCCGGACTCCGCCGGCACTGCCATAGCTCACAAACCCGGCTGCCTTGTTGTTCCATTCCCGGTAAAGGTAATCGATAGCGTTCTTGAGCGCGCCGGACGGCCCGTGATTGTATTCGGGAGTCACGAAGACGTACGCGTCGAAGGAAGCGACCTTCGCGGCCCACGCCTTGGTGTGGGGCCGGCTGTACTGGCCCATCGACGGCGGGACTGCCTCATCAAGGAGCGGAAGGTTGAAGTCCTTGATGTCCACGAGCTCGAACTCGGCATCGCCGCGATTCTTCGCAATCCCGAGGACCCAGCGGGCGACCGCCTCGGCGTTGCGGCCCGGACGCGTGCTTCCGATGATAATGGCGATCTTGATCATGGTTTGCTGTTCCCCCAAAAAAGGCCACGTTCACAGGTGCGGCACTCTGCCGGCGCCCGAGAAATGCTGCGAACAACCGCCCTTTCCCGGCTTCATCTTCACCCTGCCAGGGACTAACCCCCAATCTCCAGGCGCGATTATAGACCGGCACCGCTTGTTCCGACAATGTTTTTTCAACTGCCGCGAGGCATGACGATTCCCGTCTCGCCCCCAAGCATTTCGCCCTTGCCCAGCAGAAACCACCGGCCGACCAAGGCGGCCGTCACGGCGTCCAGTTCGTCGCCCGTCGTCGCCTCCGTCAGTCCTTTCACTTCCAGCCCTTCCAACCCCCGCCGCAACCCCTGCAAGTCGCGACGCTGCCGGGGAATGCCCCACATGTCCTGTGCCCCGCCGGGGTAGCACTCGACCACACGATAGCCCGTCTCTTCTATCTTCGCCTTGAGCGAGATGCCGCGTTCCGTCAGCATCCGCATGGGGCCAAGTGTAACCGGAAAGAACTGAATGCCGCGTTTCCGCAGTTCGAGGTCGCAGTCGCGAAAGTGCCCGCCCGCCCGGTCCTGAATCGTCCTCCGCCCGGCGGGCAGGGTGAGCGGTGCATCGATAGGAACAACGTCGGGCCGTGCGGCGCCTATATATACTCAAGTATCTCGTCGTCGGTGAAGGCAACGTATGTCCGCGCCCTGAACCCGCGCAGAACGCACACCCCCGTCGCCCGCCGCGGCGATCCCGCCAGATCCACCCCCACAACAACGATTGCTCTGGGATCCGACACAGCTCTTCTCCAGGAACCGACGATGACCGTCTCTCTATCTACTGTTTTGATAGGGCGTTTGTGCCCATCCTATCGCCTCCGAGCCCTTCCACATGTCCTTGTATGCATCATATGGATGACGACTTGGTCGCCAAGGCATCCGAATTGACGGGCGTCAAAGAACGGACCGCGTTGGTTCATATGGGTCTGGAAGCCCTGATCGCTCAGAAGAGCGCCCAACGATTGGCAAGACTCGGCGGCTCAGAGAGGCAACTGCAGCGGCACCGCCGGCGCAGGACACGAGGACAAGAGGGATGGTTCTCGTCGACACCTCCGTGTGGGCCGATCACTTTCGTCGGGGCCTGCCCCAGTTGGCGGAGCAGTTCGACGCCGGGACAGTCGTTTGCCATCCGTTTGTGATGGGCGAACTCGCTTGTGGGAATCTGACGAATCGTCGGGAAGTACTCGAGTCGTTGAAGACGTTGTGCACCTGCCCGGTCGCTACCCACGAGGAGGTCCTGGACTTCATCGAGTCGAATCGCTTGATGAGCCTCGGCCTGGGTTATGTCGACATACACCTGCTCGCTTCCGCCAAACTCGCCGGCTTGCCCCTCTGTACCCGCGACCGCCCCCTCCAGACCGCCGCCTGCCTGAAGGTCGCTTGGCGAAGTTGGTAAGCCTGCCCCAAACCTCGCAAAGGCGTTACACCGATTGTTAATTCGTCGCTAAGGCATAATTCATGTGCGGGCCCGGCTCTCCCCCTAAGGCTTAGGTTCGAGGTCAGGCATCACTCCCTCGCCACGAAACGGATGGTCCGGTAATTCTAGTGCTCGCCGGATTTACTGTCTTAGGCATTGACCACCGAGACAGTGTACGGTATTATTACAGTAGTTCTGCGACTTTCTGAACGCGATCTGCGACGTGTTAAGGCGGAACGCTCAAGGACCGATGACGTTGAGAGCAGGAACACCCTTGGGCCGTTGAGTGGATCCTCGACGATTTCTTCATATGGAATGGTGCCATGGCGGAGTTTTTTGAGTTCTCACGAAGCAGAATCGATGATCATACCGAGAAAGTAGGGATTGATATCAGACCAGTCATCGAGATTAGGCTGGACCGTGATAAGCTATACAGGTTCGGGGTAGACCTGATTGATAGGTACCCTAACCTATTTGAGAGCCAAGTTCAGTCGCCCACGGATTATCGTATCACGAAGAGATTCATTTTCCCCGGGAAGGGTGAGGCCGAGACACCCACTTTGGGTTTCACACCACGCGGACTTGTATTCACCTTCCCGCGACGGTTTGCAGCTCTTGGGGAAGACCTTGAACTGGGTCAGTTGGACGACATAGTAATCGACTGTCTCAAGAGGTTTCGGACGACCTTTCCAGGGAAGAAGATCATCAAGGTAGGGCTTGTAAATGAGTATATCTTCTTTACGGCCGACTTGGACGGCGCGAGATTGATCTGTGGGCGTTTCACAAAGCTCTCTCCCCCGGTGGGTGGCGAAATCAAGCTCAGGATAAACCTGCGCACCGATGACTTCAATAGAATCGTAGAGCTTGAGGCGGTCCGCAAGCTCGAACAAATCCCGGAAATTCCGGGTCAAGTTCAGACCGCAGGACACGGCGTGAAGGTTAGGGTAGATTTCAACAACATAGACATGAGTAAGGATTTGGATGACGGCGCAATTCTGCGCACATTGCATGAAGGTCGCAACTTCAATAACCGTGATCTCTATGCCTTTCTCAACGGCCCTTCAGGAGGAGAGCAATGATTGTGATTGATGCTGAGCAGGCCGCAATGGCTGATGACCAATTCTCGCCATCTTGGGAGAGATGCTACAGTGCATCGCAGGTCTATATACGTCTGGGCGCTATAGTGCAGGAAGACAGCAGTAGTGATACGAAGTCGGTCCTGGCTCTCTTGACCGCAGAAGAAGATGTGAATCCCTATGAGTCTGTGCGGTCGAGCGGCATTCTCGCGTTTTGGGACAGTGACGAAGAAGACATCTACAGCCTCGATGACGGTGGGCCTGCATGACTGGTGGAAACCTATCGGCGGGAGAAGTCATTCTGATTGCCCACAAGCCGCTTGGCGAGCCGTTTGCCGAGAAGGTTCGCCCGGCACTTGTTGTCTCTGGTTCTACCTTCAACAAGACCGGTCTGGATGCAATCGTTGTGGCTCTGTCATCGGTTGTACGCCACAGTGATTCCAGGCAAATCGTGATCCAAGAGACCGACCAGTTTTTCTCTGAAACCGGCCTGAAAACAACTTCCGCAGTCAAATGTGGAGCGTTGTTTGCCTATCCGAAAAGCCAAATACGGAGAAAGCTCGGGAGAGTACCAAAGGCAGTCATCAACCAAGTCAGGACCCTCATCATCAGTTTTTTGGCAGACGATTAGCCGCAGTGAGACAGTTAGGGACCATGAGGTCACCAGTACCGGATGTCAACTTATCGCACTTCGCATGACCCAGAGGGATGATTCCTATTCTCCCCGATCCTCGCCGGTCACATCTTCCGGGGGCGGCGGACTTCGTCGAGGTTGGCTTCAGCTACTGGTACGTTGGCGAGGAACTTGCTGATCTTGTCGCAGGGGTAGTCCTTACACAGGGCGCAGTTCTTCACTTTCTTGGCCAGGCCGCATTTGCGGATTTCGCACTGGGCACAGTGGCTGATCTGCGGGCCTTTGGTCTTCAGGCAGCCCACGCAATTGATGTCCTCGGGCTTGAGGGCGATGTTGAACTGCCTGGACCACTCGGCAGCGGTCCGGACCCGCAGGGTCTGGTCGTTGGTCTTGTAGGCGATGCAGGCCGGACACGCGGCACAATCCAGCCCGCACATGGCAAGCACCTTGCCGTTTCCTTTATTCTCCTTCATACAGCCTGCTCCCATCATACCCGCGGCGGCGACGCAGCCCGCGGTGGTTGCCAGAAAATCACGACGCGACAGATTTGAACGATCCGTTTGCATACCTTGTTCTCCACTCCAAAGGACACAGGAATTTCCAAATCCACGGTGATATTGTAGGACCGGGCCGACGGGAAGACAAAGGGAATTCTCGTGAAGTGTTGGGCGTGAAGCGTGGTCAGTGTGCGGCGGGACGCCGCGTTGGAGCATGAATTCCCGTCTGCGTGAGAACTACAGAGTCAAATCCGTGTCAATTCGTATCCTGCAAGGGTCTATCGGCAATTCGTGGTTCATGCCGGATGGCCCGTGGCCCGCCCGGCGGAGCGTGCCTGGGTGACACGCTCCACCGAATTGGATCCTGTGGCACATTTTCCCGGATGCAGCCGCACCTGATGAATCAGGGCATGGCATGCTCTGTACTACCGGTCGCCCGCGAGGTAACGCACCTCTGCTTTGGACAAGACGCGGTTGTAGATGCGGAAGTCGTCAAGCGAGCCGGGGAAGTAGGCGTCTGCCGTCCACTGCGACCTGCCGAGCCAGTTCTGGGTCGTGACGCCCAGGTCGCGGGGCAGCAGCGTTGTGGCGGCTTCGCCCACCGGCTCGCCGTCGAGGTACAGCTTCATCGTCATGGTCTGGCTGTCGATCACAACGGCCACGTAGCGCCAGCCGACGGTCATCGCGGCGGGGCCGCATCGGCGGCGTGCTGCACAGTCTTAAAGGGCTTCTCTTCCGTTCCCGGGTTGGTGTCGGCCGCACCAGGGTCGTTTCAATCTCCGCCCGCGCTATCCCATGATGTCATTGGAGCCATCGTGGACCATCGGCAAACACAGTTTGCCGCTGCCACCCGATCCCGGACGATGCAACCCCAACAGGACGGTGCGTGGTACGCACCCTACAAGCTCCTACTTTTTTCGCATTCTTTCGTTTCTTTCGGCGGTAGGAAAATCGGTTCCTCCGGACCGTCACAGGCATCTTGCCTGTGATCAGAACTCATGGGCGAGACGCCCCTGCTACGAAACACCTTACGGCGTCACTACGAACGAGGTGGTTTGGAGTTCACATCACAGGGGCGGTGCGGTATGTTGGGTGTACGGGCATCGGCCGGCTCAATGGGCGGCCGGTGCGGAACTGGTTCGAGGTCGCGACATTGACGGGAGGTCGATATGCGAAAGGCGATGCTGATATCCATGGCGCTCGGCGCCGGGCTGATGGTCTCACAGACGGCGATGGCTCGCTCGGGCCGCGAGGCGGCGGTCGAGAAATCGCCCGTGCAATTACCGACCTCCGCAGATTGGCCGGTGCTCAAAACGTATGACGAGCAGCATTTGGCGAGGATCGCCCTCCCACTCGGCGGGATCGGGACCGGCACCGTGTCGCTCGGCGGCCGGGGCGATTTGCGGGACTGGGAGATCATGAACCGCCCGGCCAAGGGGTTCACGCCCATGAGGGGATCGACCGGCCCGTTCTTCGCGATCTTCGTGAAGGACGCGAAAGGACAGACGCAGGCGAGAGGGTTGGAGGGGCCCATCGATTTTTCTCTGTACGAGGACGCCAGCGGGAGCACAGCCGTCAACCACGGCCTGCCACGATTCCGCCAGTGTCGTTTCGCCGCGGCGTATCCGCTCGGACAGATCCTGCTGACCGATCCGGACATGAACGTGGACGTGACGTTGCAGGCGTTCAATCCGCTTGTGCCAGCGGACGCCGAGACGAGCAGCATCCCGGTGGCCATTTTGCGGTACGTGCTTCGCAACAAGACCAATCAGGTCCTGGAGGTCTCGGTCTGCGGGAGCGTCCCCAACTTCATCGGCAACGACGCCTCGGGCCAGACGAAGGACTACAAAGGCGACCTCGTCGCCGCTGGCGGTAAGGCCAACCGTAATCAGTACCGCGAGGGCGAGCACGTTCGCGGCATTTTCATGGATTCCGGAGGAGTTGCCGAAAGAGCCCCGCACTGGGGCACGATCTCCCTGACGACCCCGACCCAGGGCGAAGTCACCCACCGAGTCTCCTGGATTCCCGGCGGATGGGGCAGCGTGAGCCTGGACTTCTGGGATGATTTCAGCGCCGACGGCAAACTCGATGAGCGAGAACCCATCAAGGAAGATACGCCGATGGCGTCGCTGGCCGTGAGCGTCGAGCTGCCGCCGAGGCAGGCGGTGCCGGTGGTCTTTCTCCTCACCTGGTACTTCCCCAATCGCATGACTTGGACGCCCAAGGGCAACGAGCAGGACCGGATCGGCAATTACTATACTACGCAGTACAAAGACGCGTGGGACGTAGCCGAGAAGGTTGCCCCACAGGTGGGCGTACTGGAGGACAAGACGCTGCGGTTCGTCCGGGCATTCTGCAACAGCGACCTGCCGGAGGCGGTCAAGGAGGCCGCGTTGTTCAACCTCAGCACGCTGCGGTCGCAGACCTGCTTCCGCACCGAAGACGGGCGGTTCTACGGCTTCGAAGGGTGCGGTAATCGGAGCGGCTGCTGCCACGGGTCGTGCACCCATGTCTGGAACTATGAACATGCGACGGCCTTCGTCTTCGGCAGCTTGGCTGGGATGATGCGCGAGGTGGAGTTCGGGCAGGCCACGAACGACGAGGGCATGATGAGCTTTCGCGTGAACCTCCCGCTGGAGCGGGCGAAGGAGTTCGGCAAGGCGGCCGCCGATGGGCAGATGGGCTGCATCATGAAGATGTACCGCGACTGGCAACTCTCGGGCAATGATGAGATGCTCCGGACGCTCTGGCCGCACGTGAAGAAGGCAGTCGAATTCTGCTGGATTCCCGGCGGCTGGGACGCGAATAAAGACGGCGTGATGGAAGGCTGCCAGCACAATACGATGGACGTCGAATACTACGGCCCGAATCCCCAGATGGGCATCTGGTATCTCGGGGCGCTGCGGGCGACCGAGGAGATGGCCCGGTACGTCGGTGACAGCGAATTCGCCGCGACCTGCCACAGTCTCTTCGAACAGGGCAGCAAGTGGATCGACGCGAATCTCTTCAATGGCGAGTACTACGAGCACCAGATCCGCCCGCCTGGGGACGAATCGCAGATCGCCGCTCCCCTGCTCGTCGGCATGGGCGCCAAGGACATAAGCAAGCCGGACTATCAGCTCGGCGCCGGCTGTCTTGTGGACCAGCTCGTCGGCCAGTACACGGCCCACGTCTGTGGTCTGGGCTATCTCGTGGACTCCGAGCACGTCCGCACGACGCTTCGCAGCATTATGAAGTACAACTACCGCGACAACCTGTACGGCCACTTCAACTGCATGCGGAGCTTTGGGCTGGGTAGCGAGGCCGTTTTGCTGATGGCCAGCTATCCCAAGGACCGGCCGGAGAATCCCTTCCCTTATTTCACCGAGGTTATGACGGGCTTCGAATACACCGCCGCCGTCGGGATGCTCTATGAGGGCCAGAAGAGAGAAGGGCTCCAGTGCATCGAGAACATCCGCGACCGATACGATGGACGCAAACGAAGCCCCTTCGATGAGGCCGAGTGCGGCCACCACTACGCCCGGGCGATGGCCAGTTGGGCCGCGATCTTGGCGCTCACCGGCTTCCACTACTCCGGCGTGGACAGGTCCATGACCCTTGCCCCCGACCAAGGCGAGCATTTCTGGTCCAATGGCTACGCCTGGGGCACCTGCGCGGCCAAACGCTCGGGCCGTAGAATGAAGGTGGAGCTATCGGTTCTGCACGGCGCTTTGACGCTTTCGAAGTTCGATCTGACCGGCTATGGCTCCTGCACTTTTGAAAACCCCGTGCAGATCAAGGCCGGAGAGAAGGCCGCGTTCACCATCACGCGTGGGACGTGACCTCCGTTACAACAGAGTCACAGGCATCTGGCCAACGGTGATTCACATTGCAGGCATTCGCACCCTACGAAGAGCCCCGGATGCGCACGACGTCACGGGGCGTAGTCGCGGCCCTTGATGCCGTGCAGCGTCAGGTTGGCGTCCGGCAGGTTGTCGCGGGCCGGACGGATGTCCTGGGCCTTGAGGAACGTGACCTGGCCGTCGGCGAATAGAAAAAATCGTGTGCCCTCCCAGCACCACCAGCCCAGGTCCTGCTCGACCGGTGCGTGGTTGCTCGACCATTCGCCGATGAGGATCTTGGCGGACGGGCAGGCGACATCGCTTACTCCCTGCCGCACCGAGGGTTTCGGGTTGCTGTAGGTCAGGCTCTTGTCGTCCATCGTATCGATCTGCTCGGGACTGTGGTAGAAGGCCAGGGAATAAGAGTAGCTGGTGGACTCGTACTGGGCCGGGTCCGTTCGGTCCGCCGGGCACAACAGAACGGACGGATTGTTCGGATCGACGATGCTGCTCAGATAGGACTGCACCCACTTGCGCCAGCCCCGGCCCATCCACAGCCAATACGCCGGACTCGTTGAGACGGGGTCCTGGGCACACGGGTAGAAGCCGTCGTGATCGCCCGTGTACACGTTCACCGCCAGTCCGACCTGCTTGAGGTTGTGCGAACAGACGACACGCCGGGCGGCCGACCTCGCCTTGTTCAGCGAAGGAATCAGGATCGCGAGCAGGAGCGAGATGACCGCAATTACAACCAGAAGCTCGATCAGAGTGAAGCCGCCCGCGACAGAGACTGGCTCCCCAGTCTTGCCATGCTGAACGCAGTGAAGCATCCGGCCTTCGGACGAGAGGTCCGCTTGGTTATCTCCACTTCGACAGCCGGATCCTTCGCGGCGATCAGGATGACAAGCATCCCAGCCGGCATCATTGGAACATCGTGGCATCCCTGCCTCCTATCGTACATCCTCAAGAGATCACTCGACCGTCACACTCTTGGCCAGATTGCGGGGCTTGTCGACGTCGTGGCCTCGGAGCACGGCCGCGTGGTAGGCCAGCAATTGCAGAGGAATCGCCGTGAGCATCGGCTGAAACAACTCCGGCGCGTCCGGGATCGTGATCAGATGGTCCGCGCGTTCGCGAATCTCGTCGTTGCCCTCGGTGGCGACGACGATGATCCTGCCCCCGCGGGCCCGGACCTCCTCGATGTTGCCGATGATCTTGTCGTACTGCGGTCCGGCCGTCGCGAGAAAAACCGCCGGCATGCCGTCCGCAATCAGGGCGATCGGGCCGTGCTTCATTTCCGCCGCCGGAAGACCTTCGGCGTGTATGTAACTGATTTCTTTAAGCTTCAACGCGCCTTCGAGGGCCACCGGGTAGTTGAATCCCCGGCCCAGGAACAGCCAGTTCTCCTTGTCGATATTCGCGGCCGCGATCTCGCGGATGTGGTCGGATTGATCGAGGATCGCACCGATCTTCTCCGGGATTCGCGCCAGCTCGTCGATGTACCTGGCGGCATCGTCGCTGCTGATGTGCCGTCGTCGTCCCAATTCGATCGCCAGCATGCTCAGGACCGCCACCTGTGCGGTGAAGGCCTTCGTGCTCGCCACGCCGATCTCAGGTCCGACGTGCAGGTAGATGCCGGCATCCGTCGTCCGCGCGATGGTGGAGCCGACCACGTTGACGATTCCCAGCACAGTGGCGCCGCGTTCCTTGGCCTGCTCGACGGCGGCCAGCGTGTCGGCGGTCTCGCCGGACTGGCTGATCGCGATGACGAGGGTCCCCTCCCCGATGATCGGGTTGCGGTATCGAAACTCGCTGGCGTATTCCGTCTCGGCCGGGACGCGAGCCAGATGCTCCAGGAGGAACTCGCCCACAAGGCCGGCGTGGAACGCCGTGCCGCACGCGGCGAAGATGATGTGCCTGGCCTGAGTCAGCTCGCGCAGGTAATCCGCGATACCTCCCAGCTTGATCTTGCCGCATTGACGGTCCAGGCGCCCGCCCATGCACGTGCTGAGCGAGTCGGGCTGCTCGAAGATCTCCTTGAGCATGTGGTGCTCGAAGCCGCCGAGCTCGATCTGGTCGAGTGAAAACTCGATCTCTTTGAGGTCTTTGGTCACGACCACGTTGTTGATCGTCTTGGTATAGAACCCGTCCGGGCCGACCGTGACCATCTCATTGTCGGAGAGATAGATCGCCCGTGTCGTGTGCTCGACGATGGCCGCCGCGTCCGAGGCCAGGATGTATTCACCCTCGCCCACACCCAGGATCAGCGGACTGCCCCGCTTGGCCCCGATCAGGACGTCGGGGAAATCGGAGCACACGATGGCCAGTCCGAATGTGCCGTGCAACTTCTGCAGAGCCTGCTGAACCGCCCACTCAAACCGGTTCTGCCCCCCATACGCGCCTGCCTCGTCATGGTGGTGGTAGAGGTATCCGATCAGGTGGGCGATGACTTCCGTATCGGTCTGACTGACGAACGCAACGCCCTCGCTTCGCAGCCAGGTCTTCAGCGTGCTGTAGTTCTCCACGATCCCGTTGTGCACGACGGCGATCTTGCCCGTGTAGTCCACGTGCGGATGGGCGTTGATCGTGTTCGGCTCGCCATGCGTCGCCCAGCGGGTGTGACCAATGCCCAGGACATCGGCGTTCCCGGCCTTATCCAGGATCTGTTCCAAGGCGCCGATCCGCCCGCTCGTCTTCTTGACGAAAATGCCGCCGTTGCGCAGCAGTGCGATGCCCGCCGAGTCATAGCCCCGATATTCAAGCCGCTTCAGGCCTTCGATGAGAATCGGCTGAGCAGCCTTTCGTCCCAAGTACGCAACAATGCCACACATAGATACCTTCCTAATCCGAGTATGCTGGGTACTATTGAATCGACCGCCACAAGCCCGGACTATACAGAAAAAGCAGAAACAGGCCCCTCGCTGAAGCTGCTGGAGTGGAGATGATTATAGGTCGATTGGGCCGAAGGGGCAAATCATTTCTGCTTACAGGACCTATCACATATTCTCATTTGACGGCTCGGATGGCACATGGTAGAACCCTCCGCATGATTGTGGTAATCGACTACAACGTAGGCAACGTCAAGAGCGTCTGCAATGCCTTCCGGCACATCGGCTGTGAGGCCGAGTTGAGCCGGGAGCCGGCTCGGATCGCGAAGGCGACGGGGCTCGTCCTGCCCGGCGTGGCGGCCTTCGGCTACGCCATGGAAGCCCTCGGCTCGGCGGCCGAGCCGGTCAAGAAGGCCGCTGCCGCCGGCAAGCCGGTCCTTGGGATCTGCGTCGGGCACCAGTTGCTGTTCGATGAGAGCACGGAATACGGTCCACATAAAGGGCTGGGATTGATCCAGGGGCGCGTGGTGCCTGTCCCCCCGGAGCAGACGGTCCCGCACATGGGTTGGAACCTGGTGGAGTTGCCGAAGGATATGGACCTGTTCGCGGGCCTGGGCCCGGCGAAGCACTTCTACTTCGCCCACTCCTACTATGCCCAGGTTTCCGACAGCCAGGCCAAGACCGCTCTGGTGGACTACGGCTCGCCGCTGACCGCGTCGGTGCAGAAGGGCAACATCTACGGCGTACAGTTCCACCCGGAGAAGAGCAGCACGCAGGGTTTGCAGGTGCTGCGGAATTTTCACGCGATTTGTGAACGGCCGTAGGGGCAGGCCCCCGTGCCTGCCCGAATGGTCGAGGGCAACCACAGGGGGTTGCCCCTACGAAATGTAACCTATGCTAACAAAACGAATCATCCCATGCCTGGATGTGAAGGACAACCGCGTCGTCAAAGGCGTGAACTTCCTGAACCTCCGCGACGCAGGGGACCCGGTGGAGTTGGGCGCCCGATACAGCGACAGCGGCGCCGATGAGCTGGTCTTCCTGGACATCACGGCGACGATCCGCTCCCGCAAGACCATCGTGGACATGGTCCGGCGGGTGGCGGAGAATGTCTTCATCCCCTTCACCGTCGGCGGCGGCGTCCAGACCGTCCATCAGATCGACGAGCTGCTGCGCAGCGGCGCGGAGAAGGTCTCGGTGAACACGGCCGCCGTGAAGAACCCGAACCTGATCGCGGAAGCCGCCAAACGATTCGGGAACCAATGCGTCGTCCTGGCCATCGATGCCCGACGCTCGAAGACGCGCGCCGGCCACTGGCAAGTGTGCGTGAAGGCAGGCTCCGAGCCCACAGACGTCGATGTCGTCGAGTGGGCGGCGCGAGGCGAAGAGCTTGGCGCAGGCGAAATCCTGCTGACCAGCATGGACGCCGACGGCACGCAAGCCGGCTACGACAATGAGTTGAACAAAGCCGTCTCGGACGCCGTGAATATCCCGGTAATCGCCTCCGGCGGCGCCGGCACCCTCGACCATCTCTACGACGCCGTCGTCGAAGGCGGGGCCGACGCGGTCCTCATGGCCTCGATCACCCACTTCGGCGACTACACGATCACACAGATAAAGGAATACCTCCGCGACCGCGGCCTGCCGATGAACCTTTGACAGGTATCATTTATGAATTACGATTTACGATTCATGATTTGGCTTCGCCATCCGAGGGCGATTCACAATTCATAAATCATAATTCCTATCCGTCTTGCTCAGCCCCAACCGGCGTCGCACCTCGTCGCCTGAGAGTCCCCCCTCGGGACGGTGGCGTGCTCGCAAGCGCTCGATGAGTGCGAGAAAAGCGGGATTGGTGTTTAGCGACACCGCTTCGAGATCGGCGTTTTCGATAGCTACCGAAGCCGCAACCGGCTTCCCATTCACCGTGACGATCACGGGTTCCTACGCAACGTCCGCCGCATAGGCGGCCAGCGGGGCCTTCGCTTCTGCTTACTCAACAACCTTCATAAGTCACTGACCTCTCCACCCATGAATCCTGAACTACGGCTCGGCGATGATCCTTTGGATCCATTCATCTTTCAGCAAGTCCTCTCGGGTGATGGATCTTGGGGGATCCGCGTCGGGCAGTCTAATGTCGGGCTCAAGCCCGTGCAGGGCCGTGAAGGTGCCATCCGGATTCATGGGCAGATGAGCATCCAAGGCGAAGATCATGCCGCTGGTGGGCAGTCTCACGAAGGGAGTCATGCAGTAACCGATCCCCCCTACCCCTCCGGTACTTTGCCCTGCAAGCTTGGCGAACCCTATCCGCTTGGCCGTGCTGGCGTAATCGTCGCACGCGGAGAAGCAGCCCCTATTGATCAGGATGTAGATATCGCCCCTGAAACCGTAGCGTTTGGAGGGCTCCAGTCGGCGGGTAATCTCATAGAAGACCCATTCCCCGGCGTCAAAACCCTCGGGAGGTGTCGCTTCCTGCACGTCGATCACATGCTTGGGGACCATCGTCTTGCACAGTTGGCGCAGGACCGACTTGTTCGTGTCCTCCAGGAATCGCCGCTTCAAACCTACTGCGTGTTCGTACGTCACCGGCTGATCGAGAAACGGACAGATCAAGTTGTCATAAACATACGCGGGGTCGCCGCCACTGTTGTCTCTGACGTCGATGATCAGTCTGTCGTACTTGCCGTGCGACCGTTCCAGAAAGGTCCGGATCTTCTTCCGGTCCCTTTGGATGAAGCGTTTGAACACGAAATCCAAGGGGCTTCCCATAAACGACCCGATGCGAATGTAGCCGACCTGGTCGGTCAATTCCAGGCACACGCAATTCTCCCTGGGCTCGACCGCCTGGGCTTTCTCTTGTGTCGGACCGGGAAAGCCTTTGACCTTGGGCACGAAGGCCGCAAGCTCCGCCCCACTGGGGAGGGCGAAATCGACCCACCATCCCTTGAAGGAGGGACTCTCATCAACTATCATCAGGAAATAGTCCACCCAGCCTTTGGGGTACGCGTCATACTTCAGCGACGTGTTCTCCTTGATGAACTCCAAGTAACGCGAGCACGTCATCCCATTGACCTTCAGGATCTCCGACCCCTTGGGCACCGCGGTACCATCGTATTGCCAGTCGTCCCCCGTGAAGTACCTGCCCTCCCTGCCGACCACTCGAAACGGAGGATGCGCGCGGGTGGAGAGGCCGTTCGCCAGTTTCGGCCAATACCTCGCCTGCTGGAACTGCGCGGGTGTGATCCCGAGATTCACAGTCTTGAAGAATGTGCCGACCCTATTCCATTTGAGATAGTTATCCGGAACCAGGTACGCGTGACCGGAAGCGCCGATGATGCTGAAGTAGCCCGACGCCACCAGATAAAGGTCCTCGTCACTCTGTGCCTGTTCGGCAAACTCGATGTACCTCGGCAGCAGAGCCTCGTAACTCGGTGTCCCCTTGTACTTCTCGTTCAATCCCACCAGCGGACTATAGTCTCTTGCCCATCGGGCAAGGAACTCGATGTCTTTCCTCTTATCCTCCGCCGTCAGTCTGGGAGCCGTCGCACATCCACCCAGGACTGAGCATGCGAGAATCGATGACACAAGAATGGAGCGACCTGGATGTTCATCCCGAACAGTATGTCCCCGAGTGCTCACGGACGGTACTCCCCTCTCATGCTTGAGGTCGATAGTCCCCGCCTACATCGGCCGGGTGAGGAAGCCGATGGTGGACTCCATGATGCGGGCCTGGAAGGCTTCCTGCTGGGTCTCCTGGCTCTGGCTTTGCAGGTCGTCGAGATTGGCTCGGCAGAACCGGCAGCCCAGGACATTGAGGTGGAACTCGACGTACTTGTGCCAGTCGGGCTCCAGGGTCCCGAGCATGTACGCACCGATGGTGTTCCGCTTGGGACAACTGAACCGGTAGTATTCCCAGAGATCCGTCAGGAGCGAGTCCGGGATTTCCGCGTCGGCATTCATCGGCGCCGATTTGTGTTCGGCGATCCCAAGCCTGTGGCCCACGTTCTCGCGGATCTGCTTGAGATTGCGATGCTTGATCAGCGCAACCGCCTTCTCGTCCAAGCCCATCTTGCGGGCCACTTCCTTATTGGGAATCTGGCAGTAGAGGAGCATCTCGATGATCTGGAGGTCGCGCAGGTTCAGGTTCTTCTTCAGGCCGTCGACCAGGTCGGACAGGGCCTCGGCGAGAATGGTCTTCTGCTGATCGTGCTGCTCGTCCGCCCGGGCGTACCAACTCGCCGTCTGGGCGGGGCTGGGGACGACGTCGAGCAGGTCGGAAGAGCCCTCGTCGTGGTCGCTGTCCCATGCGTCCTGGATCAGGCAGACCTTGCGGGCGCCGGCGCTGCGGTAGCTGTCGATGATCTTGCGGCGGATCAGTGCGAAGAGATACGTTTCGAGGTCACACTCGCCCCGATAACGACCGATGCTTCGAAGGAAGGCGATGAACGTCTCCTGGACCACGTCCTCCGCGTCGGCGCGCTGGGGGAGCTTGGCGCGGGCAAAACGCAGAAGCCGACCTCGGTAGCGACTCACGAAGTCGGCCCACACCTGCTCATCGCCCAGCCGGATGCGATCCAGGAAGTACTGTTCACCCTTGGTTACGGCCATCGGTCGGAATCTACTACTTACAATTTACTATTTACGATTTGTGACTCACGTCCGTCTGACGCGATCCAAATAGCAAATCGAAAATCGTAAATAGTACATTCAATGGACAATCATCAGGATCGAGACGATGGCGACGATCGCCAAGATCACGCCCGCGATCCTCAGCGACCATTCATAATACCCTCTCGTGGCCATGTTGAGGAAGAAATAAATCACGCTGATCAGCACGAGCACGCCAATCACGGAGAACCCCATCCGCGCCCAGCTCTCGCGCACCTGGCGGCCCTGGTGCATCTTCACCCTCGCCAGTTGGGCCAGCTTCGGGCCGGAGACATCGATCAGGAGCGCCTGCCGCCAGACCTTGCCCGTGGAGGTGTTGAAGCTCTGTATGAAACGATCGGCGACGAAGCCGCCGTTGAGCAGATCTGTCGTCGAGATGGGAGGACGGGCCAACTCGGCGAATCCACGCTCCATCTGCCTGCCGAGTGCCGCCGTGAGCCGGGCTCTTGCGTCTTCGAGCGCCTGCTGATTCGCCTCGCTCTCGCTCATGCACGTTCCGTTCGAGCGGGCCACGACGTAATGCTCATTCGGCCGCCCGCCGGCAAAGGCGCTGAAGTTCTCCACCCACGGCTTGTCGATGAAGCATGCCACCGCGCTGCCGCGTCGATCCTCCGTAAACGCCGTGGCCACGATCCGGATGTTCTCCTGCGGGTTGGAGAGCACCATGCTCATTCCCTCGACCAGTCTGACTGTCTGCTGCGCCCTTTCGACGCGAAGGGTCACCCCCACCTCGCCGGGGCGAATATTCCGCAGGTCGGCCTCGATGGAGTACGCCACGCCGGGCGATTCTTCCTCCACCGCCCGTCCAAACGCCGACACGAGACTCCGCTCGTTGCCCTCCTGGAAGAGAATGACCTTGATCGTCGCATTCAACTCGCGCGCCATGGTATCGATCGCGTCGGCCATCGGCCGGCCCAGGGCCTTGGCGGCCGCCAGGCCGGAGGGGTAGATATCCGCCTCGAACTCCTGCTCGACGCCCTCCGACCAGATAGGTGACAGCGGCTCCGACGGAGCTGTCTTCACAGGGACCGGAGGCAAGGCGGGCACAACCAGACGGTTCGTCATACCTTCGTACACTGCCTCGGGGTCCCCGACGATCGCAAGGCCGTCATTGTGCTCTGTCTGCTGCCTGACCCGGACCATCCTTGGCATCGGCTCTCCCGAACTGTAGGTGACGGTTCGATGCGAGGCGGGCATGATGACGAAGAAACCTGCCACGCCCATGACGATTAGTGCAACGACCAGCCCGATCCCCGCCCTCGGCGACTTGGCCATCACGGTCAAGACCAAGACGAACAGGAACGTGATCGGCAGAACGATCATCGGGAGGGCCGCAGGTCCCGGTACGGAACCCGATCCGAAGACTCGGTGAAAGAGAATGGGGGCCACAAGGACCAGGCCAGCCGTGACGAATGCTCCGACCTTGGGCGCCTTGGCCACCAGGACCATCAATAGTACAAAGACAAACGTCATCGGTAGGATGACCATCGGTAGCGCTACGGGACTCATAGTACAACTCCCTGGGGCATCGGTCCGAAGACCGCCGTTCGCCTTCGCGGCGGCCACGACATGATGAGCACGGAGACCAGCATGAAAACCCCGGCGAATATCGCCTCTTCCTGGCTGAATGCGCCGAACAATCTCTCCAGAGCGGGCCCGGCTTGGTTCTGTCGGAACAGGTCGACGATGGCCTGGACCTCGCCCCGCGACATGACTTCGTAGCGAAAGAGTTGAATCGCGCCGAAGAAGCCGCAGAGCCCGATGAAGGCCCGAACCAAATGGGCGGGGCCATTCTTGCGCCGACCGATCATGATCAGGATCGCCGCCAGGAACAACAGCACGACGATCAGCATCGTCCCGACCTGCTCCACGATCCCGGGCCAACTGTCCCCTAACATCCGTTGGAGTTCCTGCACAGGCTCCTCCTGCGGCCACGCGGCGCCCGCCACAGCCGGCAGGTGCAGCCCGATCGCCAGGCCGATCAGAATCGCCGCCAGGGCCAGGATGTGCCCCACGGCCGCGAACAGCCCGCCGAGCGGGTCGAATGGCTGGTAGAACGTCGCCGTATTGGCATAGGAGGGCCACGACGGCGGCTCAACTGCGGCCGGCTGCGGCTGGGGCGTCTGAGCAACCGGCTCGACCGGCCCGGCGACTCCCGCAGCTCGTGCCTGCGCCGCCGCAACAGCCGCCGGCTGGAAGCCGGGCTGCGACGCCGAGGCTTTGATCTCGCTGGGATCGCTCCAGACCAGCAGAGGAAGCTGGTTGCTGTCCCTGAACTGGCCGACGGCAATCACAATGATGTCGATGAGCTGCCCAATCCCCAGCAACCCCCCGGTGAACAGCCAGAGAATGCCGGTCCCCACTTTTCCCGCGTAGAAGCGGTGCAGACCGCAGAGACCGACCATCGGACCGATGACCGCCAACAGCAGCGCCGTCAGCCGCTTGGCCGGAGACACCGATCCAGGCAACACCGACTTGGGTTGAACAGGCCGAGACTGCATCCTGGCCGTGTCCGTCACTCCGAACAGGCGGGCCGGGAGAAAGAGAATCACGAAGAACAGGATGTTCGGAAAGATGATGAAGAACAGCAAGATCGCCGCTTCGTCACTGTGCATGTTCATCGTGCCCAGGCAGATGGATGCCGTCACCGTGACCAGCACGCACACCAGGAGCAACGCCGGGCGGACGAGATACCGGTACCAGCCCGCGAAACTGCGGCGAAAAAGCATGATGAAGCAGAACAGCGACACGATCAGGCTGTCCACGCCGAGCGCCACCGTGATCCCGAAATCATCGCCGTGCATCGACGTGACGCCGGCCATGATCACGGCCATCAGGCCGATGCCCAGGGTCAGCAGCCAGCCGATCAGCCACAGCGTATGCACGTATCCTGGAATGGAACAAGTGACCGTACTCCACGAGTTCACTCTCCGGGCGGCATTGTGAAATCCGTTTGCAGTGATGCTGTCAGCCGTCTTGTCATGTGCCCCTGGGGGCGCGCTACGAACCTGCTCTGCACCGGCATCCTGGGCGCCCGTCGGAGCAGCCGGGGAATTCACCGTCACGCGACCCCAGGGACATTTGATCTGGACGACCAGAACAATGCCCGCCAGGGTACAGGCGACGACGATCGGGTGCAAACCGAAGAGCGCCCCGGAAATCAAGCCCAGCACGCCGGCCAGCACGGGCCATCCCAGCACGACCCGCTGCGGTCGTCGTGGATCGGTGATCTTCATCCACTCCACGAGCAGCATGGGCAGCGCCAAGGCCAGAATCCGTGTGAGTTCAAAGGGCCCAACCCCAATGAACGGCAGCGGAAACCCTCTGCGGATTCCCATGGACGAGCTCACCCCGAGTGCACCGGCGAGCATCGTTCCGACCACAACCGTCACCAACGACGCGAACAGAGCCGTGCCCACCTTGCCCAGCCCCTTCTTCTCATGGTCCAGAGCGGTCCACCACTGCTTCAGCGAACGAAGGATCACGCTGGAAGCCAGACCGATCATGACGTAGACCACAAGCGCCAGTTTGAGCTTTCCCTCATCGCCGCGACCACAGAGGAAACCTGCTCCCAAAGCCGTTGCGGCCATGGTAATCAGAGTCAGCTTGTTTCGCTGGTGCACGCTGAGCGGGTCGGCGACCGTCGTCTGGTTCCGGCCGACCTGATGGGCCCGCTCCTTAACGGTCTTGAACTTCTCGGCCATCTGTTTGCCAATGACTTCGGCTTTCTTGGCAAACAGCTCGGCCTTCTTGCCGATCACCTTGCTGAAGTCACTGTCGGCATCGTTCTGCGCCGGGCTCTTGGGCTGGGCATGTCCCTGCGGCTGGGCCTCTCGCATCTTCTGGGCGATGTGCTCGGCCACGACAGAAAGTTCCTCCGGCGCGAACTGCGACACACTGTTGCGAACGTGCTCGGTGCCGAAGACGTCCTCGACCATCTCCTGGACGCTTTGGTATCGTTCGGCGGGGTCCTTGGCGAGGGCCCGCTTGATCACGCGGGCAAACGGCTCCTCGATATTCGTCAGGTCCGGGGCCGCGGTCATGTGCTTCATGAGGATCTCCGCGGGACTGGACCCGAGGAACGGGACCTGACCCGTCAGCATCTCGTAGAGCAGCACGCCGAGGGCGTAGATATCGATGCTCCGGTCGTATCGGCCCGCGCCGATCTCCGGGGCCATGTAGTGGACGGTACCCACGGTAATGGTATGACTGACATGATGACTCGTGCTGATCGCCTTGGTCAGCCCGTAGTCGCCGATCTTGACGTATCCGTTCTCGTAAAAGATATTGCCCGGCTTGAGGTCACGATGCACGATGCCACACTCGTGGAGGAACGAGAGGCCCTTGCCGATCTCGCGGAGGAAGAACGCGGACTTCTGGGTCCCGAGTCCGCCGGGCGATTCCTTCAGCAGATCGCTCAGCGAAGGCCCAGAAACAAATTCCATGATGACGAAGGGCCGGCCCTGGTCGTTATGCTTGACGTCAAAGATACTGACCAGGTGCGGGCTCTTGAGGTTCATGCACTGGCTGATGCCCCGCAGCTCGATCTGCTCGTAGCTCTGGACCGCCTTCAATGCCACCTGGCGGCCGCTGTCACTGACCGCGTAGTAGACCTCGCCGAAGCCGCCTCGTCCGGCTGCACGCTGGATGGTATATCCCTCGAGCGGCCGATCTCCATATTTGTATTGGTACGTGTCCATGATTTCGTCGCCGGATAAGATTCACACGTTCTCGTTCATGCCTCAAACCCTGCCACCACCATCGAGAGCTTGCCAATCTCGATGGGTTTGCCCACGGCAAGGCCCACGCCTGGATCGAAACTGCGCCCATCCACCAGTATACCGTCCTTGGCCCGGCAGAGCAGCCGGCCATTCTGGGCGAACAGCGCAATCGCCTCCTTCAACAGCTCGGTGCGGATGTGATTGTTCGTGTACGGCCCGACCAGGATGTCGCGGTCCATCAGGATCACCTGGCGAATGTCGGGTCGAGAGAGCCTGGCGCCGGAGATCGTCAGCAGAGCGGTCGTGCTGGCCGGATTCGGGAGATGGAATCGAATCACGCACCGTGACGACAGGGTGATGCGGTCGCCGTCGCGGAGCATCGCCTCGCCGACGAACCGGCCGTTGACATCGACCGGCTTCTGGGACCGGACGAAGTAGTCGCCGTCCATCCGCTCGATCACGACGACCGGCAGGTTCGGATCGGCCATCAGGCCCAGCATCGGCCGGGCCGACGAACTGATCGGACCGACCGTCACTCGCGCATCCCGGAAGACCAGGAAGCTCCCGACGCCGTCGATTTGCATGACGAACTTCGAAGGCAGAGGATCCCCGCCGGTTGCCGGCATCGCCCGTTCCTGCATCATAGCCCCTTGTTGACGATGATTCGCAGAGGCCAACGCAGCCTCCGCGTCAGAATTGCCCACTGCCATGATGGGTGTTGCATCCGCCAGCGTCAAGCCTAAAGGCCCTGCTTCCAGCTCTTCGTACGCTTCTGCGGCCCGCTTGATGTCGGAAATCGCATCATCCAGCCATCGTGCCGACGGGCAGACCATCTTGACCTTGCGAAGCAGCGGCAACGCGGCGGCGGGCGTGCCAGCGGCAACATATCCGGCCGCCTGACGACACCGAGCCAGGGCCTCGATGAGCTCGACAATTTCCGCTCCGTCCTTTCCAAGCGGTGCAACCCGCTTCGTGAACGCGGCGGCGCGGTCGATGCGGCCCTGTTCCAGGTCCGACCGAATCCGCTCCATTGTTCGGGTCTTGATCTGCCCGAGCAGCTCGCCGGCCCGGCCGGTCTTGCTCTGGCCGAGCCCCGTGGCCCGGACGATTTCCATCGCCTCTTCGAGATCGCCCCGCTTCAAAGCCAACTCGGCCTTAACCACTGCGTCTTCGGTCTGGAACCTGGCCGCGGCCAGTTCCTGGCGAACCAACTCGGCCCGGCCGTCGCCCGCGGGCGCCTCTTCGAGAAGGCGGCCGCCGACCGAGAGCCAACCGTCGTCGATCTGTCGCTTGGCCTGCGCAATGCGCAATGCCTGCTGCTGATGGTCCTGCTGATCCTTCATCATGCCGTCACAAATCGCCGCACGGAGCTGGGCAACATCGGGCATCGTGCCGGCCAGCTTTTCGGCCTTGTTGCAGTCGAGCAGGGCCGGCTGGAAGCGGTTCGCCGCCAGGTTTTCCTGCCCCCGCCGGACGATTGCACGAGCGAGCCGGCCGATGAGCCTTTGACCGTGTCGATGGCATCGAATGTCATCCGCCTGAGCGATCTCGAAGGCTTCATCAAGCCGGCCGTCGGCCAACGCACACTCCGCTTGTCTGATTCGCAGGATTAACACGGCGGAACCCTCGGAATTTGCGATTTACAGTTTGCTATTGGCAAACCATCAGTTCTGCACGGCCATCGTCACGGCGGTGCCCTTCTCGCCGGTGTTGTCGTTGCGGGTCTTGAAGTAGTCATCGACCTGCGCCACGAGATCGGTCTCGGCAACCGTGTCAATCTCATTGACCGGGATCGAGTCGACGAACTTGCTCTCGTGAGCCAGGACTCGCTCGGCGACATCCAGCCGCTTCTGAATGTCCGTGATGAGCTTCTGCGTCTGGGACAGCTTGCTGCTATCAACCTGGAACTGGCTGCCTACCGAGGCCGCCTTGACAATGTTGTACTGGCCGGCCAGGGCCTCGATGCGATCTTCGAGAATCCGCTTCTGGCTCTTGGTCTTCTCCAGCATCTGCATGGCCGCGGTCAGCGATTTCTGACGGGAATCCAGCAGCTTGACCTTGCTCGCCAGGACCAGCTCGCTCTCCTTGAACCGCTCGAACCGCATCGCCAGGTCTTCCTTCACCTCGGACCGTCCGTAGTTCCTGCCGGCGAAGGTGTACTCCACCCTCGGCTGCTCCAGGGCCACCCGCAGCGTCTTGATCTTGTTTTCTTCATCCTGCAAGGCAGTTCGGCCCTTCTCGATCTCGCCCTTCAAGGCGGCCACTTCCACCTCTTCCTGGGCGATCAGCCGGATGTTCGCATGCATCTCGGGGATCACGTCTTCCAGCATGTCGCGGGCCCGCCGAAGCTCGAACTCGATCGGGACCGAGTCCTTTACGGCCGTCCGCACGCCCCTGGCCGAGCTTTTCACGTAGCTGACCATGTCTTTTCCAAAGATCATTCCGCCCAATAGACCAATACCAACCACACCCACCACACCATATTTTGCCCATCTGAGAATCATAGTACTGCTCCTTAAAACCAAACCAACCCTCTTTGGACTGTTTCAAGCCGTCAAACCGGCCACAATAGATTGGTCGCACCCCCCCACCATTTATTGCAGGCCCGGACGGAGAATTCAGGGTGGAAACCGCATTTACGGACCACAGGGGGGAGTTTGAAGCGTGAAGTTTGAAGTGTGAAGACTCAATACCTGGAACCAGCCACTTGACACTTGAAACTTCAGACTTGAAACCGTGGAGCCCCGACGGGAATGCCAATGAGCCGGGCAAGATTTTGCACGGATTCCACGCTGCGAGCGTGAAACATCTGTCCGTCATACGACTTTATCTATATGAGAACGCAGCGATGCCCGCCCGAAAGCCGGATCGCGCGTTACTCCTCGACCTGTGAGTGCCTTCCCTATACGAAGGCACGGATGTGCAGAGTCATCATGGAGGACTCAGCCATGAAACGAATCACCGTAAGCGATAGATGGCAAATCAAGCAACTGTTGTACTCCGAAGGCGTCCTGGGCGTGAAAGACGAGGCATGCCCGGCCTTCGACGGGTTCGCACTGTGGTGGTACGACAAGAAGCACGATATCTGCCGATGTTGCCGGTCCCGCTGGTCCGACCTCAAGAAGCAGATCGAAGGCCACACCCTCGACCACGCCGCCGCGATCCTCTGGCACAACCGACAAGAGCTCTATCTACGTGACAGGCGATTGTCGGAGGACCGCAAACTCTTGCGAATGACGGAGTTATGTAACTGACCCGGATCCGAAGAGGAATCCGAACACAACGCCGACTTCGTCATCCTGAGTCGCGGCCCAAGTGCCGGGGACGCCGGACCCCCGGCATTTTTCGCTTTGCGCCGGCAGCATGGTAGCGAAACGATCGACCACCTCCAGGGCGCAATCGACCACGCAGAGCCGGACAAGACAGGTACAAACCACGTACTGGCAGCAGACCATGTCGAGGGTCTTCTTCTCTGCTCTCATGCTATTGGTCTAACGCGGCAAATGCCGGGGGTTTGGGGGCAGCGCCCCCAAAACGCAGGAAACTGTGCAATCCAACCAGATGCCCCGAAGCCCTCGTAATCCGCGGGGCATCCGACCCCTTGCACCCTCCGCCCGGATCGATTACCATCCCCCTTTGTCCAAATGAAATGACTATGCGAAGGGGAATGCTCCATGAAGGTCATCGCATTCAACGGCAGCGCCCGCAAGGACGGCAACACCGCCATTCTGGTCCGGCGGGTCTTTGCCGAACTGGAGAAGGAAGGCATCGAGACGGAACTGGTCCAGTTCGCGGGCCAGACCATCCGCGGCTGCACCGCCTGCGGCCAGTGCTTCAAGAACAAGAACCAGCAGTGCGCGGTCACGGGCGACATCGTCAACGACTCCATCGCGAAGATGGTCGCCGCCGATGGCATCATCTTAGCCTCGCCCACCTACTTCGCGGACATCAGCGCCGAGATGAAGGCCCTGATCGACCGGGCGGGCTACGTCGCGAAGGCCAACGACGAGCTGTTCAGACGCAAGGTGGGCGCCGCGGTGGTGGCGGTCCGACGAGGCGGCTCCATCCACGCCTTCGACTCGATCAACCACTTCTTCCTGATCAGCCAGATGATCATTCCAGGCTCGTGCTACTGGAACATGGGGTTCGGCCTGAACAAAGGCGAGGTCGAGCAGGACGAAGAAGGATTGAAAACCATGCAAACCCTTGGCCAAAACATGGCCTGGCTGCTCAAGAAGATCAACACCAGACCCGATTCTTACGGTATAATACGCTGATGGAATATCGGTATACCGACTATTTCGAGAACGAGGTGCTTCGCAAGCGACCCTATCTGCGGAAGGAATGGTGTATCCGCGTGATCGAGAACCCGATCCGTATGGAGAGACAGGAGAATAACCGGTTTCGCTTCTGGGGCGAGGTCGAAGAACTGGGTGGCGTGTTCCTGCGCGTCGTCACACTTGAGGATAAGGTGACGATCCACAACGCGTTTCCCGACAGGAGATGCAAAGTATGAAACTGAACTACTACCCTGAGGCGGATTCGTTATACATCGATCTGGTTGACCGGGTCAGTGCGGAGAGCAGGGAGGTGTCGGAAGGTGTCGTGCTCGACTATGACGCCGAGGGCAATCTGGTGGGCATCGACATCGACAACGCCAGTAGGAAGCTCAATCTGAGGGAACTCACATTGAGCAAGCTGCCCACCGAAACCCATACACTGTCGCGGTAGACACGCCTCGTCCGGGGTCGGCCTCTGTCAGATTAACGGATACGGCACGACGCCGGTCTGAGTCCAGGGGACACGATACTCAATTCAAGACGAAGATAGCAGGGGATCCCCGGAACCAGCCGATTGTTCAGGGTGCTTTTCGCACCCCACAACAGATCCGTGCGTAGCTGGAAAGGCCGCAAACACGCGGATGAGCCGTGACTATGGGAAGCCGGCTCCGTCCGATTGTTAGGCGATCAACCTATTCTGGTTTCTCTTCTCTTCGCCTGGTGAACATAATCGCCTTCATGTGTCCTCCCGAACACAAAGAAGCCGATGCAAGTTAGGAACGTTAGCCCTATGATAATGACGTAACCCCAATCCACTGCAGCCTTCAGGTCAAACTCTGGGAGGGCCCTCCAGAGCAGCCATAGCCAGAGAAAGAAGACATACAGGCTGATTATCTGATTTATTTTAGACACAGATAGGAAGCATGGACCGGTAATCTGTTCTCTTATCCACTCTCTCACGTTTCTGGGCTTTGGTCGCGTCAAGACTACCTTGTACAAGGGACCGGTAACATTGTCCTCCAATAAATCGACATGGTTCTCCCAATTCTCCTGCCATTGCTTACTGCCACGATTAACGCAATACCACCCAAAAGAGAAAACGATACCCAGACAAGACATGTAGACTGACAGATCTGTCTTATCTGCTATTGATGATGACGCCTGGATTGCCGCGTAACCGGCAAAGGCCGCAGCTATGAAGGCCCAGAAGTACTTCGCTCGTTCCCAGTAAAGCTGAATCTCAAATTTGCGGATGTCGAGGGCATGTTCCAAAGCCGATTTCTGTCTGTCGTTCGACTTGTCGGCTTCTGGGCACCCGGTTTGAGGCTTCATGGGCTTGATGGCAAAGTCTCTATCGTAGTCATTTTGAGTGTATTCGTTACCCATCTATTCCATCCCCGCGGCAACTATGGACGATCGGAATTCCAGGAACACCATAGAACGGCGGTCCGTTAAGGGCGTGCTTGACGCGGCGAACCCCACGTTTGATGCCGAAAACAGGGATTTGCCGCACGGCCGACCGCTTAACAGACCGCCATTCGGGACACCATACGTATCTTGGTCAATAAACGAGTATGCTTTCCGCAGACTCTCTGTCTCTTGCATTGGCAGCATGTGATTCTCTCCAACCTTTCGCCACGATTATAGCTTGTCCGGTCGGGTAGATCAATCGCAAAACATGGCCCCTTTGTAGGAATGGCAATCGTGGGTGCTCCCGTTGCGTGCAGGTCGTTCAGGATGAAAGCTTGGCGCTAATCACGCGGTTCAGACTGACGTTCTCCTCGGCGGCCTCCAAGGCGAGTTTGCGGTGGACTTCCGGGGGAACGCGGACCATGAATCTGCCGCTGTAGCGGCGCCGGCTGATCGGCTCCAGCACCGGTTCACCGTTGGCCTGCATATCCGCCACGACTTCGGCGATGACCTTGCGAATTCCTCGCAGAGCCTTCTCCGGCGTGGCAGCCAGCCAACTAAGGCTCGGGAACTCCGCGCACAGACCTACACACTGTTTGTCCTCATCAGACCAGGTCATGCGGTACGTGTACCGATCAAGCACCTTCCGCATATTCGCGGTTTTGTCTTTCGCTAATGTCATCTACCGGAAATGATATCAACGAAGATGCTACTCATCAAAGCACCGCAGTTGAGCGCAGCCAGACTTCTGATGGACCAGGGGATGGTTGAAGACAGCCGCAGATGCAGGCCCGAAGCGGACCTGTTGGGGGAGTTTGGCGTGTTGGGGCCCCCAGCAGTAGGCGTGTTTCGCACACCATCAAGCGAGCGGTCCGCTCGTGTCCCATGCTGGAGGCCCAAAGCGGAAAACTCCCACCGCCCGCGACGCGAAGCCACGCATCGCGCCGCGGGCGGTGGATTCCGGATCAGTCCGTCCCTTCCGCTGCTTCGAGAGGCGCCGCGGCGAGAATCCTGGTCTGAGTGCCATGCATACACCTCATAAGCATACTTCCCCGGTGTCGAAGTGAGACATGGCTATGAAGCGTAGTCACGGCACCCGACTGTTCGTTTCTTCCGTTTGAAGTTCCGCGTTTGCGCGGTCTCCATGCCGCCTGAAGGCGGAACTCCGAACGGCTCAGACCAGCGACGTCTTGCCGGGCACCGGGACCGGAGCGACCGGGAGGGGGCCCAGTTCGTAGGTGGGCGGGGTCAGGTCTTGCTTCGAGGCGTTCATGGCCCAGTCCCACTTGATGGCCCGGCCGGTGTAGGCGCTCATGCGACCCAGGATCGCGGTCATCGTGCTCTCGGCGACCTGGCGACCCTCGTTCAACGGGCGGCCGGCACGAATGCTCGCGATCAGGTCGGCGTGCTCCTGCTCGTAGGGGTTGGGCGTCGGGCCCTCGTATTTGTAGGGCTTGGCGCCTTGGATTAGGCCCTCGCTGGCGGTGCCTTTGCTGCCGACGACTCGTTCGGCGATCCGGTCGGTGCAGCCGTCGATCTGGCGGGCCATGCTCAGGATGCGGGCGCCGTTGGCGTACTCGAATTCGACCGCGAAGTGGTCGTAGATGTTGCCGAACTCGGGCTCGACGCGGACCTGCCGGCCGCCCATGCCCATCGCGGTCACGGGATGCCCGCCCATCGCCCAGTTGATCACGTCGATGTTGTGCACGTGCTGCTCGACGATATGATCGCCCGAGAGCCACGTGTAGTAGTACCAGTTGCGGCACTGGTTCTCCATGTCGGTCCAGCCGGGCTGCCGCTCGTGGTAGAATCCCCATTGGCGAACGAAGCACCCCACCCAGTAGCACTGACCGGCGACGAGTTCGCCGATATCGCCGTTGTGGACTCGCTTCATGATCTCGGTGTACTTGGGGTCGTGACGCCGCTGCGTGCCGGCGACGATGGCGAGGCCCTTCTGCTTCGCCAGCTCGGACGATCGCAGGACCGAGCGAATCCCGACCGGATCGACCGCGACGGGTTTTTCCATGAACACGTGCTTGCCCGCTGCGACGGCCGCCTTCAAATGCATGGGACGAAAGTGCGGCGACGTAGCGAGAATGACCAGGTCCACGCCGCTGTTGATGACCTTCTGATAGGCATCGAAGCCGGTGAAGCATGTTTCCGGCGTGACTTTGACCTTGTCCGCGTGCTGCCAGGGCTGCGAGGAGCTCCAGTCCTTCTCGCCGTTTTTCTTGATAACGGCTAAGCAGGCCTCGACGCGGTCCGGAAACAGATCGCCCAGTGCGGTGACCTCGACATTGGGCGAGGAGTCGACACAGTTCCGCACCGCCCCCATCCCCCGGCTGCCACACCCGATCAGACCGACGCGAATCCTGTCGGAGCCCGCGGCATGGAGCCGACCGCCGATCAGGCCCAACGCGGCCAGTGATGCCGCCGAACCCTGGATGAACTGCCGCCGCGAAACCGATGCTCCCGTCTTGCGTGTCGCTCGCTGTGCCATAGTACTCACCTCGTCCAACGGATTCCATGTACGGCGTACCCTGCACGCCGATTCAACAGCCTTCAGTCTCACGGCATTCCGCCGTAATGTCAAGCGGGTCCAATCGCCTGTCTGCCAAAACACGCATGAGTAGATCTCCGGGTGTCGAAGAGTCAAGAATTGAGTTGAATCGCCAAGCTGGTCGGCCTTCCCCCCATCTCCCGGCCAACAGCCACACAAGGAGTGGACGATCATCTACTCTGTTTTCTCACCCCCGTGAGGTTCAGCAGGTCCGCTTGCGCCGCCCCATCCGAAGGTCGCCGTGCTGCTGGATCGCTCGCGATGACTCCGAGTTGCCTGTTGCACTTCATATGTTAACACGCCACGGGGCCCTGGTTGTGAAAACCAGGGCCCCGCAACATCTACTGCCACCCGCGTGGTGTGAAAACCATTGTCT
>DCUI01000342.1 GCA_002327785.1 Phycisphaerales bacterium UBA2218 | reverse complement strand
GAACAGGTCGCGCTGTAGTATTAGGTAGATCCATCGCCGCGTCTCTTGAACCCCGTGTACACTTCCGCCGGCGTGCAAACGCGTCGCCTGCTCATGGTATGCTCCAATGGCATTATCCCTGTCCGTTCCGAAGTAGTAGAACTTGCCATGAATTTTCTTGTACCACTGGCCAGTCCGGTGTAAACTCAAAGGGCATCGGTCTTTTCGGGCCGGCGTGGACTTATGTTGGGTTGTGTCGTGGCGCATACCTCCGGACATTGGACTGTTAGAGTTGGCTACAACTAACGAGCTGGGCTGACTAAGTTGTAGTAAAGGGTGTAGTCACGCATCGATTAAGAAGTCCAGATTTGATGTAAGTCGTTACAATTGAATACCTTGGAGAGGTGGCCGAGTGGCTTAAGGCAACGGTTTGCTAAACCGTCGTAGGGGGTTAACCTCTACCTCGGGTTCGAATCCCGACCTCTCCGTTGGATTTCCGTGCTTCGTCGCATGTTCCTGCGCCTGGGGGTTCAGGAACGCCACCCAAGCCGGCCAGTCGCATGGGGCGTCCAGACGCTCTCTCTTTTATCGCGGTGATGCGACCGTCGGAGAATCGGGTATGTCGTGGCTGTGGCATTTTCTCATGCCGGGGGGCATGACCAAGCCGCTGGCGCCCTGCTTTTCCTTGAAGTCCACGATGATCTTGACTGCCGCGTCCGCGTCGTCCAGGACGGTGAACGCCTTCAGATCGCCCGGAGAGATGAACTCGTTTTCGTCGAGCATTTTTTCCTGGATCCACTGGAGGAGCCCCTCCCAGTAATCGCTCACCATGAGGATGACGGGGAAGCTCGCCTGCCGCAGGGTCTGGATCAGGACGGCGGCCTCGAAGAACTCGTCCATCGTTCCGAAGCCACCCGGAAAGACGATGAATCCGTGTGCATACTTGAGGAACATCACCTTGCGAACGAAGAAATACCGAAAGTGCAGGGACAGGTTCTGATATTCGTTGGGAATCTGCTCCTGGGGGATCTCGATGTTCAGGCCGACGCTGCATCCGCCGGCGTCGGTGGCGCCCTTGTTGGCGGCTTCCATGATGCCGCCTCCGCCCCCGGTAATTACGGCGAATCCGGCCCTGGTCAGCTTGCGGGCCGTCTCTTCGGCGAGGCGGTAATGAGGGTGATTTTCCGGCGTCCTTGCGGAGCCGAAGATCGACACGGCCGGGCCCACCGAGGCGAGCTCGTCGTATCCTTCCGTGAACTCGGCCATGATCCGGAAGATCCGCCACAGATCGCTCACGGGCTTGTCGGTCATCTCAGCGAAATGATTCGTTTTCCATCGCATGTTGCAGGTCCCGTATTACCGTAAACTCGACTCACCATAGATCAGGGTTATTGGCCGCCGGGCAGTACTTCGCGATCGGACACGCGGGGCAATCCGGCTTTCTGGCCTTGCAGACCGCTCGCCCGTGCAAAATCAGCCGATGGCAAAAGAGCGTCCAGTCGTCTTTTGGGACTATATCGGCCAGATCGAACTCGAGCTTTACCGGATCGGAGTTGGGGGACAACTGGAGCCGGCGGGACAGCCGGATCACGTGCGTGTCGCACATGATGGCGGGCTGGCCGAAAGCATTGCCCAGCACGCAATTAGCGGTCTTTCGGCCCACGCCGGGCAGCGTTACGAGTTCATCCATCGTCCGGGGGACCTTGCCGCCGTAGTCCGCGAGGATCTTCCGACTGGCCCCTTTGATGTTGACGGCCTTGTTGTGGTAGAAACCGCAGGGTTTGATGTCCCCCTCGATCTGCTGCAAATCCGCTCGCGCCCAGTCGTCTGCCGACTTATACTTCTTGAACAGATTCTTCGTGACGATGTTCACCCTCGCATCGGTGCATTGAGCCGAGAGGATCGTCGCGACCAGCAGTTCCAAGGGATTTCCGTAGTGCAGCGCAATGCCCGCGGTAGGGTGGGCCTTCTCCAGGATTGGCGAGATCCGCCGCACCCGCTCCGCGGCGGCGGCTTTGTCAAAGGCGCCGGCCTTGTTGCAGCTCCTCTTCGTGGCCTTGGCCACCGACGAGGGTTTCTGTTTCTGTGCCATCTACTTGCCACTTTCCGGAAGTTTCGAAAGAATCTGGATCAACTCGTCTTTGTCGAAAATCCCCCGCAGTTTCTCCCTGGAACGATCCGGCAGCAGAATGATGGTGACGGGCACATTGCCCGCCTCGCCATAGACCTCCTGGAGGTCCTTTGTGGCCGGATACTCGATCACCGTCGTATCCGCCTTGACGGGCAGCACGTCTTTCGCCCGCATGATCCCCACGACGGCCGGGTCCTCATAGACCCTTCTCTCCAGGATCTTGCAGTTCGTGCACCAATCGGCCGTGAACTTCAGCAGGACGGGCCGCTGCTGCGAAACGGCCCGCTGCACCACCTCGGCATCGTAGGGTTTCCAATCAAGGATGGTTTCGGCCGTCTGCGTGTGGGCCGGGAGCAGCCATATCCCCGCTCCGACGGCCAGCGTCAGGGCAATGACGCGAATGACCAGCCGCCGCCGGACCGGCGTGCCGAAATCGACCCACTTGCCCCACATCCAGGCGCAGAAGCTGAAGATCACGCCGTACATCAGCACGCTCAACAGCCTGTCCTTGGGCAGGGCGGCGAGCGTGAGCTTCACGGCGATCAGGAACAGCAGGAAACCGGCGGATTTCTTGAATATCTCCATCCAGTATCCCGGCTTGGGAATGCGATCCAGCAGGGACGGAATCAGGATGATGGCCGCGTAGGGCAGGGCCATGCCGGCGCCCATGAGGGTGATAGCGGTGCTGCTGACGAGCAGCGGCTGGGTCTGGGCCCAAACCAGGACGAACCCGAGCAGGGCTCCGCTGCACGGCGTGCTGAGCACTCCCGCAAAGAAGCCCATGCCCACGGACCCGGCCAGTCCGGAGCCGGCGCCCTGGTGTCCCGCAATGGAGGAGGGCAGGGACAAGGTGACGACGTCCAGCATGACCAGCCCGAAAAAGACGATCGCCAGAAACAGGACGATCACCGCGGCGGGATAGCGGAACAGGCTGTTGAGGTCGAGGACGGTCCCCGTGGTGAGCGTGATGACCGCCGAGACGAGGGCGAAGGCCGCGAAGAAGAGGACGATCCCGGCACAGAACGCCAGGCCCAACGCGATACGTCTGCCGCCGGCGTGCCGGGATTGATCGACGAGCCTCAAGAGAACCAGAGGCAGAACCGGCAGGACGCACGGCATGATGTTGATGGATAGCCCCGCAACGATGGCCAGGAGATAGTACACACCGGTACTGTAGGAGAGGACCGACTGTCTTGCCGGGCTCTCCCCGGCGGGCGGAGCGGAATCCGCCGGGGGCTGTGGGGCGGCAAACGAAATGGCGGACCAGGCGGCCATCTCCCCCAGGTTCAGAGTCGTGGTCAGGCTCCGCTCGAAGGGCGGCAGGCACAGCGTGCTCGTGCAGGCGATTCCTGTGATCTGCACCGTCACGGCGACGGCTTGTTGCGAGTTGGCAATCGATCCTTCCCGGATCGGGATGAATACGGTGAAATCACCGACGTAGACTTCGACCTTCTGTCCCGTCGGGTCATCGAAGATCTCCCAAGCGGGCATGATCGCCTGGTCAAACTTGAGGAAGTCAGACGTGGCGGTGATTTTCAATTCCAGGCCCGGGGCAGGCGCGGTCTCGTACCGGGCATAGTAGTGGATGTCTTCCGTTCCCTTGAAGACCACCGCAATTCCGGGGCGGCCATCCAGACGCGTCGGCGTCAAGTGCGCGGAGGACTGTTCAAGCTCGAATTGCACGATCTCCGTTGTGCCAGGGGCAGGACCGCCCTGAGCGAAAACAAGCGGGGCCCACAAGGCCGCGCAGACCACAAAAATCAGAACATTCCTGGTTCCGTCCATCCCGACTTTCCAACCCACTGAGGAGCGCAGCGATCAGCCGGCCGACGACTCCGGTTTGTGCTTGTCTCCGTCTTCCATATGTTTGGCCTGCTCGGCGGCCAGCAGATCACCCACGGTGGGGCGGTCCAGCCGTCCCCCGGACAGAATGAGCTTGACGTCGTCGGCGTCGAGCGTCTCGTACTTGAGCAGGGCTTGGGCGATTCCCTGGAGCTTGTCCCGGTTCTCCTCGATCACCTGCTTGGCCTTCTTGTAAGCCTCGTCCATGATGAGCCTGACCTCGGCGTCGATGTCCTCTGCGGTTTTTTCCGAGTACTCGCGCTCGGCCGGCAGGACGTAGTCGAGTTCTCTAACCCCCTGATCGGGCCCATAGCTGACCGGGCCGAGATGGTCGCTCATACCCCAGGTCAAGACCATCTGTCGGGCGATCTTGGTCGCCTGCTGGATATCCGATTGTGCGCCGCTGGAGATGTCGTCGCAGAACAACTGTTCGGCGATGCGTCCCCCGAAGCAGACCTGCAGCAGCGCCATGCAGTAGCGTTTCGTGAACAGGGTACGGTCTTTTTCGGGCAGGGCGAATGTGGCGCCGCCCATGGGACCGCGAGGAATGATGCTCACCTTGTGCAGCGGATCCGCGTCCTTGATCAGCGACTGCACGAGCGTGTGTCCCGCCTCGTGATATGCGGTGATCTCACGTTCTTTCTGGTCTACGACGCGGCTCTTCTTGGCGCGTCCCCACCGGACCTTGTCGCGGGCCTCCTCCAGGTCCGGCATTTCGATGTAGTCCTTGTTGGCCATCGTGGCGGCCAGGGCGGCCTCGTTGATAATCGCCGCCAGATCGGCGCCGCTGAACATCGGGGTGCCTCGGGCGAGCCGGTCGAGGCCGGCGTTCGGGCTGAGCTTGACCTTGCGGGCGTGTACCCGGAGGATCTCGAGCCGGCCCTTGAGGTCCGGCAGCGGCACGACCACTTGGCGGTCGAACCGGCCCGGGCGGGTCAGGGCGTGGTCCAGGATGTCGGCGCGGTTGGTCGCCGCGATTACGATCACCTGATCGTTCGTATCGAATCCGTCCATCTCCACGAGGATCGCATTGAGCGTCTGCTCTCGCTCGTCATGGCCGCCCCCGACGAAGCTGGCGCCTCGTTTGCGGCCGATGGCATCGACCTCGTCGAGGAAGATGATGCACGGGGAGTTGTCCTTGGCCTGCTTGAAGAGATCGCGAACGCGCGAGGCCCCGACGCCAACGAACATTTCGACGAAATCGCTGCCCGAGATGCTGAAGAACGGCACATCCGCCTCGCCGGCGATGGCTTTGGCCAGCAGGGTCTTGCCGCAGCCCGGCGGGCCGATCAGCAGCACGCCGCGTGGGATGCGTCCGCCAAGCCGCTGGAACTTCCGGGGATTCTTAAGGAACTCGATGATCTCGGCCACTTCCTCTTTTGCTTCGTCGATTCCCGCCACGTCCTTGAAGGTGACTTTGACGCGGTCCTTTCCGTGGACGCGGTGCTTGCTGCGGCCGAATGACATAAGCATGCCGCCGGCGCCGCCCCGCAGGTTACGAGCGAAGAAGAAGTAGAAGAAACCCACGAGCAGCAGGATCGGCAGCACCCAGTTCAACAGCATGAACATCCAGATCTGCGTCTTGGTGTACTCGTTGGCCACCACTTTGTACTTTGGGTCATCGAGCGCGCGTTTCTCTAAGGCGGTGAGTCTCTCATTGAGCCGCTCCTTGGCCCCGGCCTCCGGCCGATAGTTCACCTTGAAGGACACGCCCCTGTGCGTCTCGGCCGCCTCGGAGCCCTCCCGGAACTTGCCGGAGATTTCGGTGTCTCCGATCTCGATCCGCTCGATCTGGCCCCCTTCTTCGAGGTACTGGGTGAATTCATCCCACCGCAGGGTGTTGGTCACAAGCCCCTTCTGGAGCATCATCATGGCCGTGAAAACGATAATGGCCACGATCAGCCAACTGAAGGGGCCGCGTCGATAGGCCGGCAGTTGCGGCTTCTTGTTCAGACGCTTGCCCGGGTCCCGAGGCGAATCATTCTGCACGTTGTTTGGGTTGTCTTTCATAGTCTATCATGATCCCGGTCCGAAATTGTGGCATGCACGCTCTTGCGACCGAGGCGCATACGCTCATTGTGGTTTACCACGGATTCTCCATAAGCTGTACGACTTTTTCGGCCAGCTTGTTTGCCGCTACGGCGGACGCGTAAGTGAAGTCCTGGCCTTGAAACTCGGAATAACTGGCCACAGCGGTCACCGTCTGGTTGTTGATCATGAGCCTGCCGCTCTTGAGGCTCTTCCAGTTCACCACCGCCGTCAGGATCACCTCCTTTTCGAGGGGCCGGCCCAGGTCCCGTTCCAGCGTCAGAATCGATTCGCCGATTGCAACGAGTTGACCACCCATTATGCTGTCGGCGCGGTCCCTGCTCGACACGACCTTATAGGGCGTCTGTGCCTCGATCCGCTTGGCCAGGGCGTTCGAAAGCGTGAACTCGGTGCCACGACGGAAGCTGCGGTTGTCGAACATCTCCACATAGACGCTATCCACGTCGTCGGGAAACAGGGACGTGTTCGAGTAGCCGGTCGAGCCGGCACACCCACCCGCGCCGAGCAGGAAGCACAAAACCGACGGGACGGCGGAAACTCGAAATCCGAAACCCAAAATCCAAAGGACCAAACGTCCGTACCGTACCGGCGCCCGTTTCGAATTCTCTGGTTGGATGGGTCTACTTATCAACGTCTCCATCCCCCTCAAGAGCTTCCTTGGCCAGCGCAGCGGCCTGTGTCTTGGGCCAGTTCCGAACGACCATGTCGAAATAGAGATTGGCGGCCCGCTGCTCGCCCGTCCGCCGGTAGAATCGCCCGATGGTGTATTGTTTGTGGGCCATCTGCTCGTCGATCTGCTCGATCTTCTGCGGGACCTCGTTCTGCTTCGCCTCTTCCGGGTACAGCAGCAGGAATTTCTGGTAGTAGGTCTTGGCCGTGGTCAGCCTGGAGGCGTCGTAATTCGCGCGCTCGGCTTCCGGAGGGAGATTGTACGCGGCCAGATTGTCTTCCGCCATGCGATAGAGGGCACGCTTGCCGATGGGACCGGTTTCCCAGTAGGAGGCGATCTCGGACCATTTCAGGTAGGCTTCGATATACCTCTCTCTGGATTCATAGTGTTCGGCGACGGAGATGGCGGCGCGAAGGCCGACCCCATTGGGTTCGTCCATACCGGCTCGGTCGCTGATCTTCTCCATGAGCTCGACACCCTCGGCGTAGCCGGAGAGCTTGAGGATTCCGAGAACGACTTTCTTGCGGCCTTGGAGGTATTCCTGGGCCATGTCGAATTCCCTTTGCAGAGTCAGTCCGGCGTACTCGCTGCCCGGATAGTCCTTCAGCAGCTTTTCATACTTGACCAGGGCCTTGCCGTAATGGTCCTGCCAGTACCGGACCTCGCCCAGAACGAACAACTCAAGGTCCGGTCCGACGCGGTCGGGGAACTCGTCCTTGATCTGCTCGAGTGCGTCTTTGACCTCGCTGACGTCCCCTTCCCTCACGAGTTTCTTGAGTTCGGCGACAGCGTGCAGGTACTGGTCTTGGGGATTGTCGGCCACCGATTCCAGCTTCTCTCCCCCCTTGAGCCGCCAGGTCTCCCCTGCGGCACTATGGCAGAACGAAATCGCGACACACAGGGCCAAACTCAAGACGGGACCCCAAACGTGATGCATCATGTTCGGGAATCCAAACCGCATCCAGTGCTTCCACATTCTCTCTGCTCGTCAAAACAGTGACAAAGATGGCTCGGAACTCATTTCCGACGCCGTGCCATTATACCGCCCCCTAATGGGATTTCAACGGCGATTACGCAGGCATCTCGGTCGTTTTTGCTTTACGCGCCGGGCCGGCGGCGGTATAAGGGAGCCACGGCGACTTCCGTGGCTGTGAGGCCGATGGGATGCGTGTTCGCCGTACGCATTTTCAGCCTGTGCACGGAGTGAAGGAGGTTTGTCATGAGTCGTAGTCTGTTCTTGAGTGTTGTTGTGATCCCGGTTCTGGCCGGGCTGGCCGGTTGTCGAGACCTGCGTGAGAACCGGCTGCACGTCATGCGGTCGCAGGCCCATGAGATCAGCGTCGAGGAATACGTCGACAAAATGAAGGCGGGCTGGATCGGCCAGATGGCCGGCGTCGGCTGGGGCGGACCCACCGAGTTCCAATACAAAGGTGTGATCATCCCGGCAGACAAGATGCCGCAGTGGCAGCCGAACCTCATCAACCAGTTCCAGCAGGATGACATCTATGTCGAGATGACGTTCGTCAGAACGCTGGAAGTGCATGGCTTCGATGTGTCGATTCGTCAGGCCGGCATCGACTTCGCCAACAGCGGCTATCCCCTCTGGCACGCCAACAGGGCCGGCCGGGACAACCTGCGGGCGGGCATTGCGCCGCCGGACTCGGGACACCCGAAGTTCAACTCGCACGCCGATGACATCGACTACCAGATCGAGGCGGATTTCGCCGGCCTGATCGCGCCGGGAATGCCGAACGTCGCCATCCAGTTGGGCGAGGTCTTCGGCCGGCTCATGAACTACGGCGACGGCCTCTACGGCGGTCAGTTCGTTGGTGGCTGCTACGCGGAAGCCTTCTTCGAGAACGATATCGTCAAGATCGTGGAAGCGGGGCTCCGATGCATCCCGAAGGGCAGCCAGTACCACGAGTGCATCAGCGACGTGCTCAAGTGGCACAAGCAGTACCCGGACGACTGGGCCAAGACCTGGCAGTTGGTCAACGAAAAATACCACCTCAATCCGCAGTATCGACGATTCTCCTGTTCCGGGCCCGAAGATGAATTCAACATCGACGCCAAGATCAACGGGGCCTACATCGTGATGGGCCTGCTCTACGGCGACGGCGACCCCGACACGACCATCGCGATCTCGACCCGCTGCGGTCAGGATTCCGACTGCAACCCGTCCAACGCGGCGGGCATCCTGTTCACGACTCTCGGTTTCAAGAACCTGCCGGAGCGATTCAAGATTGCCTTGGACCCTTCGGGCAAGTTCAGCCATACGCCGTACAACTTCCCGACGCTGGTCAAGGCCTGTGAGAAGCTGGTCCGGCAGGCGGTCGTCAACTGCGGCGGCAAGATCACCGTGGACGAGCAGGGTCGCGAGCACTTCGTGATCCCGCGGCAGACGCCCCGTCCGACCCCGCTGGAACAGTGTTGGGAACCGGGCCCCGCCACGGGAAGCCGGTACACGGAGGCGGAGATGGCCCGGATCACCGCCGAGAGCGGCAAGGACCTGTCTAAGGCAATCGAACGATTCGCGCCGGGTTGGAAGATCGCCAAGTGCGGCGAAGAGATGGAGCCGGGCCTGCGGGAGGAGCTGCGCGGCAAGGAGAACGTCCTGGTGACGCACCCGCTGAGCCGGACCGTCGGATGTGTCCTCACAAGGACCGTGGCCCTGCCTCCCAACAAGAAGAGCGCTCTGAATCTCATAGTCGGCCACGACGCCCGAGGCGATTGGGACCTGATCGTCCGAGCCGACGGTGAGCAACTGCTGCGAAAGACCATCGGCCCGGACACCACAACGATGGGCTGGACCGAGGTGAACGTGGACCTGTCGCAGTTCGCGGGCAAGAGCGTGAAACTGGAGTTGGTGAACGAGCCCACGGACTGGCGCTACGAGGCTGCCTTCTGGTCCCAAATCGCGATTCAGAGCGAGTGACTCACTCGGCCGAGACAACCGCAATCCAATGCACTCTCATGGTCATTCCCCGCAAACAAAACCACTTGAAGCCTGTAGTAAGGTGCGTCCCCGGCACTCGTTGTTATCGATCACGAGCCGGCGGTCCGTTGTCGCCTGCATAGACATCAGCGTATCCATTTCCGCCTGCCGAGTCAAGGGCCGCACGCCTCGCCACAGAACGACGGATGCCGGGCACGCCATTCACCTTCGTGGGACTCGTCCAGGTCGCCACAAAGAGGACACCACCAGCGGCACACGGCTGATGATATCGCGAGGCGTTTTCTATATGGCGGGGTATTTCTGACCTGCATATTGCGTCATCGCGGCGGCGGAGGTCGGTCCTATTCTTGCGACAATTCCCTGGCGGGGGTTGCCAGGGCGGCGGATTGTGTTATGATACTGCCTTGGGCCGGTCCGTCGGGGGCCGCCGCACAATCCCATGGAAGGTACTCATGAGCGATACAGTTGCAGGAATTCTGAAGCGCATCAACAAGGATCAGTACTCTCTCCGCACCGTAGACCGGTCGTTTCGGACGGGCCCGCTGGCGGCATCGGTTCCGGCGGATCTCGTTCGCCGATTCGGGATCACGGAGGGTGCCGCGATTGCCGGCCAGGTCGATCTGAAGAAGGGCAAACGTGTGGTCGTCTCCATCGATTCAGTGGGGGGGCTGCCGCCGGAGCGATTCCGTGGTCGGCCGCACTTCGCCGACCTCGTGGCGGTTGACCCATACGAGCGATTCGATCTGGGCGCCTGCGGGAACGAAAGCATGCGAATCGTGGACCTGATCTCGCCCATCGGCAAGGGCACCCGGCAGTTGATCGTCTCGCCGCCCAAGGCGGGCAAGACCATCCTCCTCGAGCAGATGGTTGGTGCGATCCAGCACAGCTCGCCGAAGACGCGCATCATCGTGCTGCTGATCGACGAGCGGCCGGAGGAAGTCACGCATTTTCGCCGGGCGTGCCCTGGAGCGGAGGTGGTGTCCAGCACGAGCGACCACACAGCCGACGAGCATTGCGATCTGGCGGAACTGGTGCTCGCACACGTGCAGAGCGAGCTGGAGTGCGGCCATGAGGTCGTCCTGATGATCGACAGCCTGACCCGCGTCGGCCGAGCGTTCAACAATCGGACCCGGCGGGGCGGGGCCTCCCGGCCCACCATGAGCGGTGGCCTGGAGGCGGGCGTGCTCGAAATCCCGCGTCGGCTCTTCGGCTTGGCCCGGGCCATTGAAGACGGCGGCTCCGTCACGATCATCGCCACGTGCCTGGTCGATACAGGCTCCCGCATGGACCAACTGATCTTCGAGGAGTTCAAAGGCACAGGCAACAGCGAGCTCGTTCTCGACCGCTCGCTGGCGGAGCTGCGGATCTTCCCGGCAATCGATATCCCCGCCAGCGGCACGCGTAAAGAGGCGAAGCTGTACAGCCCGGACCACAGCCGGGGCTTGGTTACATTGCGGCGGGTCGTCGCGAACTACGGGCCACGCGATGCGATGGACGCCCTGTTCAAGCTGCTGCGAAAATACCCCACGAACAAGGAGTTTCTCGTCGCCATGTCTCGCGGCGGCGCCCCGATCTGACGGTGCCCGGGTCGAGGTGGCAGCCGGATTGCCTCATGCACGCCGTGAAGAAGGAAGAGGGCCGGAGGTTCCATATTTTCTACCCGGCTCATAGCGTGCAATCACGACCTGCAGAAGACAATCTGTGCTTGTCATGCTGAGTGGAGCGAAGCGTCCGGCCTGGGGAGGAGAGGACGGAATGGGCCGCGAGAAAATCTCCTTAGCCGGAAAGATTTTCTATTGACGCTTCGGTGGCCGACTGTATACTGTATTACTACAATGATATAGTAACACGAGAAGAAAGACGCGGCCCATGCTCTTGCAGATCGACCATCACAGCGGCCAGCCGATCTACCGGCAGGTGATCGACCAGATCCGTCGGCAGGCCATGGCGGGCCAGTTGCACGAGGGCGAGCAGCTCCCGTCCGTGCGGGACTTGGCGTCGCAGCTTCGCGTCAATCCGATGACGGTTAGCAAGGTGTACAGCCTGCTCGAAATGGAGGGGTTGCTGGAGCGGCGCCGGGGCGTGGGTCTGTTCGTCGCCGCCCTGGCGAAGGAGAAGGCGAGCCGGACCAAAACGGATATGCTCCAGGAGGCACTGACTAAGGCGGTCGTCATGGCCGTCCAGCTTGGGATACCCGAAGCCAAGGTGCGGGACATGTTGACGAGGCTCTATCAGAAGTACGATTCCAGGATGCGGAGGCAAGAACATGAGTGACAACGGCACGATCATCCGGATGGACAGGGTCTCCAAGGCCTTCGGCGGCACGCGGGCGCTCGATGAGGTGAACCTGGCGGTGCAGCCCGGGCGGATCATCGGTTTGCTCGGGGCCAATGGGGCGGGCAAGAGCACTCTGCTCCGTACGATCATCGGTTTGTACCTGCCGGATCGCGGCCGGGTCGAAACCTTCGGCTGCCTCGCCCGCGACCTGAGCCGCAAGGAACTCGCGAGGATCGGCTACGTCCACCAGGAGGGCGAACTGCTCAATTGGATGACGGTCGGCCAGCTCATCCGCTACGTCGCGGCCTACTACTCGAATTGGGACGAAGACCTGGAACGCAGGTACGTCGCGGATTTCGACGTGAACGAGAAGGCCCGCGTGGGCTCGCTCTCGCCTGGCGAGCGCCAGAAGGTGGCGATCCTGATAGCCATTGGTTTCGAGCCGGAACTGCTGATCCTCGACGAGCCCGCGTCGGCCCTGGACCCGATCGCCCGCGCCCGCTTCCTCGACCTGCTCCTGGAGCTGATCCAGACGGAGAACCGCACGATCCTCATCTCCTCCCACATCCTCAGCGACGTGGAGAAGGTGATTGACCACGTGATCATCATGGACCACGGCCGAATCATCCGCGACGGTAGCTTCGACGACCTCCGCGAGGAATACGCACGAGTCCGCGTCACGGCCCTCCACGGCTCCCTGCCCCCGCAGTTGCCTTTCACGGGCGTCCTGAACTGCAAGCGCAGCGAAGGCGAAGCCCTCCTGACCCTTCACAGCCAGTCCCCTCGGCAGATCGAGGACCAAGCCCGATCCATCGACTGCGAAGCTGAGATACAGTCCCTGCCTCTGGAGGACATCTACCGGCTGGTCGTGGAGGAGAAGTAACAGCGAACCCCTTATCATAGGTGAACCATGTGCGTTCTGATTGCCAATCTGAAGCACTTCTACCAGCGTCGCGGCCTGTATCTGTTCTATGCTTTCGGCGGGCTACTCACATTAGTCATTGTGGCGGCTCTCGTCTCGCAGCGGAGGGGTGGGAAAGGTGAGTTCGCGATGCTCCTTATCCCTGCTTTCTTCATCGGGCAGATGGTGGGCGTTATGCAGGTGGAGGTGGCGTCCAAGGCGTTTTCTGGCTCATCCGGTTTTTGCG
>DCUI01000149.1 GCA_002327785.1 Phycisphaerales bacterium UBA2218 | reverse complement strand
GTCCTCATGCCTGCTGCGTTCCCGAGGGTTCAGGCAGGTCCGGACAGTGGTGGGCCCGTGGAGCTTTTTATGCTAGTGGCCCAGTCGAATATGCAGGGCAGGGGTGCTATTGAGCATTTCAGTGAGCCGGCGGAGACCTCCGGGAAGGCGGACGGGGTCCGATTCGATCCTGTCGTTCAGCAGATCGAGGGGTGGACTGTATACGTGGATCCGAGTCTGCTGGAGGGTGAACACAGTGAGGTGGGCGCCCGTGCGCTGAAGATGCTTGCGAATCATCTCCAGCGAATCGCCGTCCTTGTGCCGCAAGAGCAACTGGCCCGGATGCAGAAGCTGGAGATTTGGATCGAATACAACCATCCGACACTGGGAGCCATGCAGTACCACCCGAGCGTGGGTTGGCTCAAGTCTCACGGGCACGATCAGCGCCTGGCGAAGAAGGTACACATCCCGCGGGCGGAGAGCCTGCTCTCGCGACACCAGATGATCAAGCACCCGGCGGTCGTGCTCCATGAACTGGCGCATGCCTATCACGATCAGTGCCTGGGCTTCGACGAGCCGCGGATTGTCGAGGCGTATGAGCAGGCGAAGGCGGCCGGCACGTACGAGAAAGTGCTGTTGTACACCGGCGAGAGAGTTCGCCACTATGCGATGACCGATCAGAAGGAGTATTTCGCGGAGGGTACGGAAGCGTACTTCTATCGCAACGATTTCTACCCGTTCGTCCGGGCGGAACTGAAGGAACATGATCCTGTGCTGCACGATCTTCTGAGCGACCTATGGGGTCCCCTGCAGTGACCGCTGTATCCATCCGTCACGTTGGGAGTGTGTTTCTTTCATCTATTCAGACGCCTTACTGAAACGAACACAGGAGGTATGCCCATGTTGAATCGTGTAACGGGACTTGCGGCGGCGGCCTTCTCCTGGGCCCTGTTGTGGAGCACCTCCGTTTCTGCGGATTGGGTCGAGCGTGCCCGATGGGGCGGGGGCCTGGAAATGAGGGGGGATGTCTGTATAAAGGCTGGAGGTTTGAGCCGGCTCGACCGCCTGACGCTGTCCCTGTGGCTTCAGCCGCGCAAATTGCCGGGTCAGTGGAATGCCGTCCTGCACAGCGACGGTTGGGAGTCCGGCGACTGGCATCTGATCCTGTCGCCCAACGGTCGCGTGCAGAACTCTGTCCACGGCAATCATCCGTCAGACGTGGATTGCGACGCGGCACTGCCGCCGGCGGATGCTACATGGTACCATCTGGCGGTGGCCTACGATGCACCGGCAAAGACCTGCACCATCTATGTCGACGGCACTCGCACCGATACGATCCGCTACACTCGTGCATTGCCGGTCAATCTGGACGCATTCTGTATCGGCGCGTGGAATGAGAACGAACGTGCCTTGCACGGCGTATTTGACGACGTCCGAGTCTACGATGTTCCGCTCGGAGTCGAGGAGGTACGGGGGCTCTCTCAAGGACGATCATCTGCAGTGAAGCCCCTGGCCTGGTGGAAACTGGACGACAGGTCCGAGCGGGTCGCCGACGCTTCGGGGCACGGTTACCACGCTGAACTGGTGAAGGCCGGAGGTGACGCGCCGGTCTACAAGCATCCCCCTCAGCCAGAGGTCAATCCCTGGCAGGAGAAGGGAATTCCGTCCAAGTACCAATTCGGAGCGTACTACACGCGGAAACACTACGAGGAAGACTGGCACCAATTCAGCCGTTCTGACGAGTACGCGGACGTGATGGTCCGATTTGGCGAGGGTCCGGAAGAGCTGGTTTTCACCAGACGAACGAGCTATCGACCGGTCTGGATCACCCGGGATGGAGAGTGGCCGCTTGAGGAGATGATCCACCGCACCGGTGACGGCACGGCCGAGCGTCCCGACGCGACGAACCGATTCTCGCGGGCGCGCATCATGGAGTCCCGACGTGAGCGTGTCGTTGTCCACTGGCGCTACCTGCCTGAATTGCCGGACGATATCGAGAATCCGGACCCTACATGCTTCATTGACGAGTACTTCCTTATCACGCCGCAACGTCGCGTAATCCGGGGAGTTCGGGCCGGGACATCTCGGATCGCCCCGTGGCATGAGCCGCACCACGTGCGAGTATCGGCTGTTCAGTTGTCGCAAAGCAGTGTGGTGGACAGCCAGGTCGACGCCGGGGACCGTGCCGCGGTCCTCCGCGCAATGGACTTCACGGAGACCTCGCGGCACGCACCTCATCAGGCAGAAACCGTCCCCCTCCCAGACTCCATCGCGGCCCCTGTGGCTTGCTGGCGGTTCGATGAAGGCCACGGGGAGGTGACGGAGGAGTCAACCAAGGGCACGCGAAGCACGATTGCCGGACACGCTGCTTATTGGCGGCGGGGTATTTCGGGATACGCGTTGGCCTTCGATGGCTGGTATTCGACGATCCAAGTGCCGGTCGATCGCGTCCCCCGCGTCGGAGAGGGTCTCACGCTCGACGTGTGGGCTGTGATGGCGGCGTATCCCTGGAACTACTGCCCAGTCATTCAACATGGTGATGTCATTGAATCGGGACCGGGCTGGTTCCTGGGGTTCTCCCCACATGGGAAGCCGACGCTCTGCGTGTCAATCGGCGGGGAGCGATATCTACTGGAAGCGGACCGGCGCGTTGAACGTCACCGGTGGACGCACCTCACAGGCTTGGTCGACGGGGCCGGCGGAGTCATGAAGGTCTATGTCGATGGCGTCGAGGCGGCGTCGAAATCTATTGGCGTTGGCACGATCGATTTGCCCGAGATGGCTCCGATTCGCATCGCCCAAGGGCCGCCGCTCAAGACCGCTTGGCCCGTTTGTTTTGCCGTGGACTATCCCTATACGCTCGATGGTCTGATCGACGAGGTCCGTGTTTTCGATCACGTGCTGAGCGCCAGGCAGGTGCAGGCGTTGGAGCAGGAGTTGGACCCCGGTGAGCAGGAACGGGGCGCACCGGATCTCGAGAAGCGTGTCCTTCCTGCCGGCGACCCGGACTGGCATGGCTTCGGTGTTCATTACACGCACCTGCGATTTCACGCCATGTGGGACAACCTGTTCCGAATGAGCGGGCACCCCGACATCGTGGTCACCTTCGACAGACTGCCCGGTCGATACGTGCTTTGGCACGGTGTGGGCTACATTCCCATGATGGTCACGGAAAACGGCCGGTGGTACTCCAACGAGTTCAACGAGACCTGGGGACGCGGCTGCTGCGAGCCGATGAGTGACAAGAAGATGATGTTTGGTCAAGTACATATCCTCGAGCAGAGCCCGGCCCGTGTGGTGCTGCGATGGCGCTATCCGCTTTCGAATATCTTCTACGGCATCTACGGCGAAGATGAATCGCCGCGTGGCTGGGGCGAGTGGTCGGAATGGATCCTCTCGATCTACCCGGATGGTTCGATTGTCAAGAAGATGCGTGTCTACGAAAGCAAACACCACAGTCACGAATGGCACGAGGCCATGGCCATTATGGGGCCCGAGCAGCACCCGGAAACCGTCGTCGACAAAAACAACACGTTGGAACTGGTGACTGCCGATGGTACGCTGCGCCAGTACAACTGGAGGACCGAGCCGCCCAAGGGCGTGGACTATCGTGACGTGGTCGTTCACAAAGTCAACCTCTTTGCGGAGTACGATCCTTACACGATCCAACGGTTCACCGGGGGCGACGTCTATTCCGGCGAACGGACCGAGTACGCCGTCTTTCCGTCCTGGGACCACTGGCCGGTTTCCCAGATGCCCAGTGATGGTCGCAAATCCCGCTATTCCGATCGCGCGTCGCATAGTTCGTTGACCCACATCCACTGGGACTTCAGTGTCCCATTCGGGGAACAGGGCCGCTTCGTCGAGAAGGTGTTGCTGGAGGGATTGACCACGGAGAGTGCTGCCGACCTGCTGCCGATGGCCAAGTTCTTCCTCGATCCGCCCTCGCTGGAGGCGCAGAGCGGCGACTTCACGGCCTACTACGATATGAACCAGAAGGCATACGTGTTGACACGCAATTCGGGTGAAACGCAGACGATGCGTTTCACCATCCGCGCAGATGATGAGCATCCATTGGTCAATCCAGCTTTCGTCGTCGCGAATTGGGGGGCCGATGATCCGGCGAGCATTAGGATCAACGGCCGCGCACCTGGTAGCGACATCGACCTGAGACAGGGCGTTGTCCCCCGCGCCAATGGTGTGAATGCCCTGGTCGTTTGGATCGAGACCTTTGCCGATGCGGACATGGACATAGTCATTGAGAACAACTCTGATTCGAAATGAAAGGAGGCGTCGGGGCGACGATGATGCCGTACACGGTGTTCTTCCTAATCTTCTGGACGATACTGCAGTATATTAGGATGGTGGTGGGACTGCTGCTGGGACCGGGCGACCCGTTACGTCTCTGATGGGATCGTGGCCGTATATGGACTCGCGTGGTCCGTGATCGAAACGCTATTGAACTGTGGGAGCTGCAACCATGATGGGCACAAGCTTTTCTGTTTCACGTCGCCGGTTTCTCAAGAACGCAGGCCTGCTGACAGCCACGGCGGCCCTGCCTGCGTGGATAGCGCGCGAAGTGGCCGCCCAGCAGAGTGCACCGGGGAGTGCTTCACTCAACGATCGCATCCAGATCGGTCTGGTCGGCTGCGGTGGACAGGGCCAGGGCGACGCTCGAAACGCCGAACGGCTCGGCGCCAAGGTGGTGGCGATCTGCGACGTCGATGCCGAACGTCTGGCCTCAGCGGCCAAGCACTTTCCAGACGCGAAACGCTACGCCGACTTCCGTGAACTGGTCCGGCAGCGGGACGTGGACGCGGTCATCTGTGGGACCGTCGATCACTGGCACGTGCTGGTTTCGATGGCCGCCATGAAGGCGGGCAAGCATGTCTACTGCGAGAAGCCGCTGACCCTTACCATCGACGAGGGTAAGCATCTCGTCGAGGTCCAGAAGCAGACCGGGCGTGTCCTGCAGACGGGCACGCAGCAGCGGAGCAGCATCTACTTCAGGATGGCTTGTGATCTTGTCCGCAACGGCCGTATCGGCAAGATCTCCAGGGCCGAGGTCTGGCTTCCGGCGGGCTTGCGTGAAGGACCGTTCTCCACCGCGTCGGTTCCTGATGGGTTCGACTACGACTTCTGGCTCGGTCAGACGCCGAAGGTGCCGTACGTCAAGGAACGTACCCACCGGACATTCCGCTACTGGTGGGAATACTCCGGCGGCACCATGACGGACTGGGGCGCGCACCATAACGACATCGTGCTTTGGGCCCTGGAAATGGACGACTCCGGCCCCGTCAACATCGAGGGCAAGCAGCTGGTGCAGATGATCCCAGGGGGGTACACAGCGGCAAGCGAGTATGCGGTCACGTACACGTATGCCAACGGCGTGGTCCATACCTGCAACAGCACCAAGGACAGCGCGTGGAATGGCGCGGTCGTCAACAAGGGCGGGCAACTGCACGGGATCAAGTTCATCGGCTCCGATGGATGGATCTGGGTGACGCGAGACCAGATCGGCGCCAGCGAACGCGCCATTCTGGCCGACAGGCTCCCTGATGATGCCAAGAGGGTCTATCACAGCGAGGACCACATGGGCAATTTCCTCGACTGTGTCCGTTCCGGCCGGACCACTATCTGCCCAGCCAGTGTCGGGCATCGGTCCGCGAGCTTGGCGCACCTTGGCGTCATCGCCATTCGCTTGGGCCGAAGGCTCCAGTGGGACCCGGTCCGTGAGAGTTTCATCGGCGATGTCGAGGCGCAAGGTCACGTGTCCCGGCCGATGCGACGGCCCTATAGCTACGATATGATCTGAGTGCCGGTGAAGGCGGTCTCTCCCGCGACTTCTGAACCTGCCTGCCGAAAGGGAATTGGGGATGAATGAGAGTGCGATGAGGTACGGTATCCTTCTCTTGTCGGTACTGGCAGGGGCCTGCGGCACCGCTGCGGAACTGCCGCACATCGTGATCATCTATACCGATGATCTGGGCTTCGGCGATCTTTCCATCTACAATCCGAAAGCGGCCTACAAAACACCTCGCATCGACAGGATGGCGCGAGAGGGTATCAGGTTCACGGATGCGCACAGCCCTTCGACAATCTGTTCCCCGTCCCGCTATGGGCTCTATTCCGGACAGCAGATCTTCAGGTCCACCGGCCGGGGGGGAGGCGCCTTCGAGGGGCCTGGCGGTCCCAGTTATCTCCAGTCGGGCACACTGACCCTGGGCGACATGCTGCGGGCCAAGGGGTATCGGATCGGCGTATTTGGGAAGTGGCATGTGGGCCTGACCTGGTATGACGATGTCGGCAAGCGCCTCGGGGGCGGGTTTGCCAACGCCAGGTTGATCAACTACGAAAAGAGCACCCCTCTGGAGGACGGCCCCAACAGAAGGGGGTTCGACGAATCCTACGTCACGCCGAACTGCCCCACCACCGATCCGCTCTACATCTACATCGAGAACGGCATGGTGCCGGTGCCCGCCACCATCATGCACAAACGCAGCAATCTGCCGAACCTGGACGGATGGTTGTGGGACAACGACGAGGGATTCATGTCGGTGGGTTATGACTTCGAAAACGCCGACAAGATGTTCTACCAGAAGACCGTGGATTTCATCACGAATCACCTCGACCGACATAAGGGCAGACCTTTCTGCGCTGTTCTGTGCACCCAGATTGCTCACGCGCCCGTCCTGCCCGCGGAAGAATTTCGGGGCAAGACCGATGGAGGCCCCCGGGGCGACTTCGTCTGGGAACTCGATGTCCTGGTCGGACGATTGCTGGACAAACTCGATGAACTGGGCGTCGGGGAGAACACCCTGGTGCTCTTCAGCTCGGACAACGGTCCGGAAACCGTTCACTACCACCGCATGAGGCAGGAATACGGTCACAATGCTGCGGGCGGATGGCGGGGTATGAAGCGGGACGGCTGGGAGGGCGGCCATCGTGTCCCCTTCATTGCACGTTGGCCCCGGGCCATTCCCGCGGGGCAGGTTTCGAAGCAGATGACCAATACCACGGATATCTTCGCCACCTTGGCGTCCGCAGTGGGATATGAACTGAAAGACGAGGATGCCAGAGACAGCTACGACATGTTGCCCGTCATGCTGGGACTTCAGGCGGAAGACGATCCGGTGAGACCGTACATGCTGACCCAGAGTTTCCGAGGGGAATTCCAGATTCGCCAGGGCGAGTGGAAGTACCTCGATCACAAGGGGTCGGGAGGGAACGATTACGACAGAGACGGGATACTGCAGGCCTACAGACTGCCGGAACTGGCTCCCGATGCGCCGGGGCAACTCTACAATCTGAAGGCCGACCCCGGCGAAACCACCAATCTGTACTTCAAGGAATCCGAGAAACGAAAGGAACTCCAGGCCTTGCTTAGCAAGCTGAAGTCCAGTGGACGCAGCGCCCCCAAAGGAAGGAAGCCCATGGGCATGGAGAACATCCGCTAGTGAGGGTCAGTCAGAGACGGCTTCAGGAAGATGGAATGAGGGCTGACGCCGGGGTTGGACACTCGCGTCCACCAAAACAAAGAAAGGCAGGGAACAAGATATGTGCAAGCGGAAGGCGTTCACGCTGATCGAGTTGCTGGTCGTGATCGCGGTGATTGCCGTGCTCATGGCCATCCTGATGCCGGCGCTGCACCGGGCACGCGAGCAGGGCAAACGTATCGCGTGCCAGAGCAACCTGAAGCAGATGTCCTTGGCGTGGATCATGTATGCCCAGGAGAATGACGGGAAGATCATGAAGGGAAATCCTGGAATCGCTGCGGACAACTGCTGGGGAGACGCCGGAAGCAACACCGGAGGGACCGAGCAGACGCGGCAGGCGGCTCTCATGACCGGTGCCCTGTGGCCCTATTGCGCGAACCTCAAGCTCTACAAGTGCCCGACGGGACGCCGGGGCGAGGTTCTTACCTACTCAATTCCCGACAGCATGAACGGCACCAAACAGGACACCCCTTCCTCCAACAAGAACGGCAGCACTCTCCTGTTCATCACCCGGCTGGACCAGATGCACAGCCCACCGCCATCGGAGCGTCTGGTCTTCATTGACGAGGGATTCACATCGACCGGGTGTTTCTCGGTCTATTACGCCCGGTCGGAGTGGTGGGATGATGCGCCGATTCGGCACGGCGATGGGACCAATTTGGGGTTTGCCGACGGCCACGCCGGCTACCACAAGTGGATGGCGACGGAAACCGTCGCGTACTTCCGGCCGCGTGCCGACAGTCGCGTAAGCGGTTCGAAGTTTGCTCCGACGACTCTCGAAGGAAAGCAGGACCTGTATGATTTCCAGAAGCTGGCCTGGGGGAAGGTCGGCTGGTCTCTCCAGTAGCGAAGGTGTAGTTCCTGTGCCCCCTGTGCCCGTCAAGTGCGGATGAAACCGCCTTGAAGCGGAACAGATCATATGGTAGACCGCCATAATCCTGGAGCACATCGACCGTTATTTTCCGGAAGGGCGTCCTAAGGGATAGGGAAACACGAATGGAAAAACAGTACTATGCCAAGACGAATTCGGTGCATCCTTACCGTGTGGCTCTCGCGGGCGGATGGGGAGACCACAACTTTGTCAATTTCCTTGCCGATGGATATGTCGTGGTCGTGCAAGTGAAACCAACGGTTACTTTTCACGACCGGTGCGGGATTTGTTCCAGCACACGGGAGATTCTGCTGCAAAAGTACCCGAACGGCATTCCCAGGAACATTGACCGCTACAAGCTGGCCTCAGACCTGTACTATTGGGAAAACGAGCGCAAAGTGCCCATTGGAGGATCCCAGGATGCATGGGGCTCTGTCTATCCAGGGTTTAACCTGCTGCACTATGATTTCCGGCATCACAACGGTGTGCTCCCCAAGGAAGTAACCTCGATCCTGGATGGGCGTACCGCCCGCTGGTTCGAGCGCAATTTCTGGATCGTTGAGTGTGTGGGGCCGCGGCCCCGCGGATACAATCCGTTTGATGGGGGGCGCTTCGCGACCCGGAAGGTCGTGAGTCAGTTGGGTCAGTCCGGTCATGACTGCTTCCATGCGATCAAGAAGCGGGACCTAGCTGCCTTGGGAGCGTCGTTCAATCTGTGTTCCCGTGCCTGGCACCGAATGCTGCCCGCCATCTTCGAACATCCCAGCATCGACGTCCCGGTCATGAAGCGACTGCGCTACTACCAGCGCCGGTATGCGGGCGCCATGCCGTCGGGCTGCGGTGTGGGGTATATCTACGTGGCCTCTTCTGAGCCTGTTGAAGGTGGCTTCCAGGTGAAAGTGAACCTAGATTAGGAGAAGCACATGTTGGATGACTGTTGCTACGCCGTGGTCATGGCCGGCGGGGCTGGCACACGGCTCTGGCCGTTGAGCACGCCGGATTGCCCCAAGCATTTGCTCAGGCTGTTCGATGGTCAGTGCCTGCTCGACTTGACGGTGGAGAAACTGAAGGGCCATATTCCCGATGATCGCATCATCATTCTGACGAGTGTCTCTTACCGGGAGTTGACACGGCAGACACTGCCGCATATTCCCCCGGAGAATGTCATTACCGAACCCTGTGTGCGCGACACGGCCGGCGCGATAGGGCTGGCCGCCACGGTCCTGAAACGAAGGTGCGCCTCTGCTACGATGGTCATGTTGACGGCCGACCAGATCATCGAGCCGGCCGATCGGTTCAATGCGGCGATTGGCCACGCGGTCCGTTTTCTTGAATCGCATCCCGACAGACTGGTCGCCTTCGGGGTGGCAGCCACTTCCGCCAACACGCAGGTTGGCTGGCAGAAGCTGGGCCGAACCCTGGGTTTTCCAGGCTGTGAAATCAGGCAGATCGAGGCATTCACGGAGAAACCCAACCAGGCGATGGCGCAGCGATTTCTGGATGCGGGTTGCTATCGCTGGAATTCAGGGCAATTCGCCTGGAAGGCGGAGACGATCCTGAAGGAGATCGGCACGCACCTGCCCCAGGCGATACCCCTGCTCGAGGAGATCGGCGCCGCATGGCAGACCCCGTCCCGCGATTCGGTCCTGGAGCGTCTGTTTCCCCAGATGCCGAAGGGGTCCATCGACTACGAGGTTATGCAGAGAACCGAACGGGCCTGCTCCATATTGCTTCCCTGCAGTTGGGAAGATATGGGCACCCATGCCGCACTGGTCGAGAAAACGGGTAGGAAGCAGGGCAGCAATCTCATTGCGGGCCAGGCCGTTGTCACGGGAAACGGCAACAGAGTGTTGAACCGGACGGATCAGTCTGTAGTCGTGGCCTGTGACAATGCGGTTGTGGTGGTGGCGAACAACACGGTGTTCATAGGAACGCCGGATACGGATATGAAGAAGCTGGTGGAACAGATTGCTCGGCAAACACGGCAGATTTAAGGGGAGCAAGATGAATATGGGCAGCAGTATTTCAGGGATTGACACCCTCGTCGTCATCGCCTACCTGTGTGGGATCATGATGGTCGGGATTGTGGCGGGTTACCGGAAACACACTTCCTCGGACCAGTTCTTTCTGGCCGGACGGTCGT
>DCUI01000134.1 GCA_002327785.1 Phycisphaerales bacterium UBA2218 | reverse complement strand
AACCGCTTTCCACAACAGGAACTAGTTACGCACGAAAAGGACCTGAACACGTGCGACACATTGGACACCCTGCTCGCGGCTGGACTCGGTCCACCCTCATTCAGCCGGCGGCGTGTGATTCCGTACCGGCCCGGCGGTGCCTATGGCGAGGCGATGTCTCTTGCTTCTCTTTTTCCTCGCCTTGCTGAGGGCCAGACTACCCAGGACAACCGGCAGCTTGAGCAGGGGTACGACCACGTCGCTCGCGGTGACCAGCCCGATGTGGCGGGCTTTTTTGACGATCCGGAGCAACTGCCGGGGGGTGTAAAACCCGCGGGTGATCTGGTCGCGGATCTGCCGGAGCTCTTTGCGGCCATAGCGGTCGGAATAGACAGGGCCGCCAATGCGTTCGTAATAGTAGCCCGGCGTGCTCTCCACCACTTCCTTCAGGGGTGAGAATTTCTCGATGCGGAGTTTCTGAAAGCTGATGGTGTCCAGCCCGATCTCTTGGGCGAACTTCGCAATGTAGAGCATCTCTTCTGCGGTCTCGCCGACGTTGCCGTAGATGAAATAGCCGTGCAAGAGGAAGTCGTACTGCGTCAGGACCGCCATCGCATCCCGAATCACCTGCTGCGTGATGCCCTTTTGCAGTTGGCCCAGAATGCGGTCGTGCGGCGACTCGATCCCCATCAAGAAGATCTTGAAGCCCGCCTGCTGCGCTTTGTCGAGGATCCTGCGATGCTTGGCGATATCGACGCGGGCCTGGACGACGAAAATCTTCTTGATGCCGTTTTCGATAATCAGATCGCAAAGCTGCTCGCTGCGCTGAAGGTTCGTGAACATGTTGTCGTCGCTGAAGAGCATGATGTCGGCGGTGATGCTCTTGAGTTCTTCGATCACGGATTCGATCGGGCGCTCCGTGTACTCCCGCTTCTGCCCGAGCGGGTTGAGACTGAAGGTGCAGAACTTGCACTTGAAGGGACAGCCTCGCGTGCTGAGCACCGTGTCGAACGTCTTACGGCTCAGCCGACAGCCCCCCTGCAACCAGTAGTACTCGTGCCGACGCAGAGACCGATCCGGATAGGCAATATGCGCGAGGTCGGGCAGGACCTGGTTTTCGTTATGGACGATTTGGCCGTTGCGCCGGAAGGAAAGCCCGCGAATTTCCTCGTACGGCACGCCCGTCACGATCTGCTTGATAATCTCCTCGCCCTCGCCGCGCACGACCATGTCGATGTTCCGGCAGCGCTCGAACAACTGCTCGACTTCCAGGGTCGCTTCGTAGCCCCCGACGACCGTGGGGACCTCATCGGGCAATTGGGCGATGAAGTCGCAGATTCTGTCGAACTGCGTATGCCACCGGATGCTGACGCACACGAGATCGACGTCCCGGCGGATGAACGCGCTGAGCGTCGCTGGGTTCTGAAAGGCCTTCTCATAGCGGAGGTCGAGCTGGGTCACTTTGCCGACCAGGTCCTTCATGCCGGCGACGATGTACTCCAGGCCGGTGGGCGGGAACAGGTGCATGATCGCCGTCGTATGGGCGAAATACGGGTTCAATGCGAGAACGTGCTTGTATCTAGTCATTACCGGAATCTCCCATTTGACCTCATGAATTCGATATATCCCCTGTAACCATGCCCAACTGTATCGCGTAACTCTTCAAGCATCAGGATAATTCCCTCCCTGTAAGAATTCAAGCCCGGATGCTTGCATGCTGCGACAATCGACGCTGAATCGGGGGCAGGAATAGCCGTCAAGCTGCCCAGCCAGGTCTTTTGAGCCAGACGTGTCCAGAGGACCATCGCAGCACCCCCTCGGCTGCCAGGTTGTTCGCCCGTGCGATTGGTCATATTGGCGCGGCCCTCCGGGGGATGGCTGCGAGCTGTCAAATCCGATCCGCGATCGTTCATCTTCATGATCGCTTTCTTTTCTACACGGATTTGCCTACGCCCAAGTCCCGGACTACAGGTACGGCGTCAGCAATCGCGCAATGCCGTCGCGCAGGCGAGCCGACAGCGGGCGGCCATCGACCTCCTCCATCGTCACAGGATGGGCGCCCTTCCGTTTCGTCTCGAACAGATGATCGAGCCGCTGGGCGAGTTCGGCGTCGTAACATTCCACGTTGAACTCGAAGTTCAGACGCAAGCTTCGCGGATCCCAGTTGGCCGATCCCAGCAGCACCCAGCAGCCATCCACCAGCATAAGTTTCGAGTGATCGAATGGAGGCGGGGTCAACCACATCCGGCATCCATGCCGGAGCACCTGCGACCACATCGCCCGGGAGGCCCACTGGATGAACGGCAGGTTGCTCCGTGCGGGCAAAATGATGTCAACCTCCACACCCCGCATGGCTGCCAGATTCAGGGCGGATATCACGGCAGGGTCGGGCAGAAAATAGGGAGTCATGATCCGGACTGAATAGCGGGCAATCGAGAGGGCTCCCAGCAGCGTCCAATGAAGCTTCTCGAAATTCTCATCGGGGCCATCGGGCACGCCTCGCGCCAACACCTGCCCCTCGGTTTCGGTTTTGGGAAACCACGAATCACCACGCAGAGCTTCGCCGGTCGTGAACAGCCAATCATCGGCAAACACTTCTTGCAGTTGGGTTACCACAGGGCCCTTTACTCGGAAATGAATGTCCTGTACCGGGTGTCGCGGTTTGCGTTGGAGGCGGTGTCCCACTCGAATATTCATCCCGCCGGTGAATCCCACGCGCCCATCCGCGACCAGGATCTTCCGGTGGGTGCGCATGTTTATCGACATCACATGCCACAAAGCAAACGACGGGAGAAACCGTGCATACTTCACCCCCTCTCGTCGCAGCGTGTGGAGAATGGTGGGCCAGGAATACTGAATCCCCGCCGCGTCAATCAGCACCCGCACTTCCACGCCCCGGCGTACGGCCTCGCCCAGCGCATGCGCAAAGGCCATCCCGACTTCGTCCCGATCGAAGATATAGGTCACGAAAGAGACTGTCTGGCGTGCGTGTTGGATAGCTTCCAGCATGACTGGATAGGCCTCGTCTCCGTTCACCAACGGATCGATCCGATTACCCCGCAGCAAGGGTCGCTCTACCACACCGCCGACGACCCGAGCCAGCATCTGAAGATGCCCTCCGTGATCCGGCAGGTGGCGCTGCAACTCTTCCGGCGGACATTCGGGTTGCGCGGCTTGTGCCCGGTATCGCTCAAGGTTCCTTCGCAGCAAAGCGGCCCTGTGGCGAATGCGATTCAGGCCGAAGATGAAGTACATGACAGCCCCGACCAGCGGCACGAACCAGATGAAACCCACCCACGCGATGGCGGCGCGCGAATCACGCTTGTTGAGAACCGCGTGCCCACTCGCCAATACAGGGAGAAGCAACCCAAGTCCGATGGCGGCGACGTGCCAGACGTCGAGCACCAGATTGCCAACGGCCATCGTCATTGCTACCTGTCCCTGAGTTTGGTTCGCCTTGTCAATGGTTGCGCAAAAAGCGCAGTTCGGCGTGCAGACGCTCCACCTCATCGAGCAGATCGAACATGGTCTTGAGCCAGGCCAAATCGAGGCCGTGGACGGTGCGCAAGTGCTCGATTC
>DCUI01000034.1 GCA_002327785.1 Phycisphaerales bacterium UBA2218 | reverse complement strand
CACGAATCTTTTCAACGAGGCTCTTAAACACACTCTCATCGTTCTCAAGTTTTGCGTCAATGGAGCGTGTTCTCTCGCTGATAACGATGTTGTCCCTCGTCACGGCATAGGACGAGGTATCATCAAGGCTGTGCAGCTTCACAGCACCGTCACCAAAACTGATTCGCCTATAGAACTCCGTAGGAAAGGGCGATTTTTCTGCCCCACATTCTGCCAGCACGTAATCAGTTATAGTACCGGAGCAACTGTCAAAGGAGAATGCTCTCACATGCTTGCTGCCGACAGAAAATGACTGAAGGTTGTACCCTCCTATTTTTAGCATCGTCGCACCTCGCACTATGTAGTTGATTGCACGCTTCCCACAGAATATGTCTGGGGACTTCTATGAGCAAACCATTGTTAGGATGGTCGCGGGATTTCCTCGCGGGAGTCCCACTCATTTCGGCCTCTCCACTTTCATCCAGACCTTATCAAGCTCCACACATCTGCCGCAGCTTCATCATGGGTGTCCCCCTGGGGGTATTATGACGGGTGCGGACCGGGCGAACAAGTGAGAACTGACAAGGGGAGTGGCGACTTTTCGGGAGGAGGAGAAACCTCCATCACATAGGCACGGAGGACCCAAGGCGATACCCTCCCGGCCGAAGGCCGGAATCCTCATCTGGGGACGAGTACGCCAAGACTGGATGAGCCTCCCTCGTACCTACGAATGTGAATCGCACCCCCCCAGCCCGTGTTTGTGCTACTAACCGGTAGGAACTGAAAAGGATTTCCAGATCTTCATGCGGCGGTCTTGTCAAGTTGTTGCGCCATTCGGGACTGTCCATCACTCGGGGTCAAGATGGTTCGCTCCTCCTTTCCTGCACGGCTCCTGCATCCGCTACTCTCCACCAGCTTTGACCGGCGATTTCATGGTGAACTCAGTCGAAAGTACTTTGTCGGATTTTCAAAACGGCGGTTACTAATTGGGTGACGAATGAGTGGCGACGCGGTAGGGAATGAAATATGGGGCCACGCTTGCTGCCCGCGCCGTCTTTGCGTCACCGAGTGCAGCGAGGCCCTGGAAAGGGAGGACAGATGAAGAAGGCGATGGCATCGGTCGTCGTGTCGTGCGCACTTGCGGTTTCTGCTTCTGCGGTCACGCGGAAGGTCCGGAGCGAGTATCCGAGCATCCAATTGGCCATCCAAGACTGTCGCAACGGGGACACGGTCCTCGTCTCGCCGGGGCTCTACTGCGAAACGATCAACTTCGTCGGCAAGAACATCACCGTGACGAGCACGGACCCGAACGATCCCAAGATCGTCGGGTACACGGTCATCAACGCCGACGGGGATGGCTCCGTGGTCACTTTCGCGAACGGTGAAACGTCGGCGGCCGTGCTGACCGGCTTCACCATTACCGGCGGCCGCGGGACCATCAACAACACCCTCGAGTCGAAGCCCAACTGCATCTGGGGCGGCGGCATCTACTGCATCCACGCTTCGCCGACAATCACCCGGAACATCATCACCCGCAACTACGGCCCCACCGATGGGGGTATGATGGTCGGTGGACTGGTCCAGGTCAGCTACGGCGGGGGCATCGCCGCCCTCTTTTGCAGTCCCACCATTACCCACAATATCATCCGCAACAACACCGCCCTGTACGGCGGCGGCGTCATGAACTACGAGGGTGACTCGCTGATCAGCAACAACATCATTTCCGACAACTCCGGCTACATCGGCGCCGGCGTCTGTCTGCTCGGCGGCTCAATCATCAACAACACGATTGCCGGCAACGACATTGACAAAACATGGCCGGGGCCGTCGGGCGGGACCGGGCTCGGAGGCAACGTCTTGGCCATCTACCATCCTCCATACGTACCCTCCCGGATTATCGGGAACATCATCAGCAACGCCGCCTCCGGCGGTGGCATCTACTGCATTTTCTCGCAGGGGAGCGAAAGGGCGCCCGACCTCTTCCAGTACAACGACGTCTGGAACAACGCCCCGGGCGACTGGATCACCAACGAAATGACCGGGACACAGACCGACGGCCCGAGCAGTCCGACCGGCACCATGGGCAATATCAGCGTGGATCCTCTGTTCGTGAGCCCTTTCAACAAGGACTACCACCTGACCTTGGAGTCGCCGTGCATCGACGCGGGCGACGCGGACTGGAGCTTCACCGAGGGGCAAATCGATATCGACGGCCAGCGCAGAGTCCATGGCGCGCGGATCGATATCGGGGCCGATGAGTTTCTGGGCTATGTCAAGCCCGTTGCCGTGGCGGGCTTCGATCAGCACCTCCTGGCGCCCTTCGAGACCGTCACGCTCGACGGCTCCGGGAGTCTTTTCTTCGATCCTTGCAGCGTGAGGGCATTCCGTTGGACCCAGGTCAAGGGCACGCCGGTGGCGTTGAGCGATCCGAATTCTGCGAGTCCGACGTTCGTGCCCGAGGCGATGGGGGAATACGGGTTCGAGCTGGTCGTGGCGGACGACCGATACTCCAGCACGCCGGACGGGGTCATTGTGCTGGTGGGTGGCAACCAGCCGCCTGTGGCCAGCGCGGGAGCGGACACGGTCTTTCAGACACCCGGCGAGGTGACGCTGGATGGGACCGGCTCGTATGATCCTGATGGCGTCGACCGGCTTCGCTATGCGTGGAAACAGGTGGGCGGGCCGGCGGTGGAGCTGCGCAACGCCGATACGGCGACACCCTCGTTCACCTGCAATGTCCGGGGGCAGTATGCCTTTGAGTTGGTTGTGAACGATGGCTTTGTGGACAGCTCACCCAGCCGAACCACCGTGACGGCGGTGGGTATCGCAAGGAGGAGATAGGCGAGGCTGAGCATCGCAAAATCCCTTCTGTCGCATATGGACAGCCGGGCCGTGGGCGGGGCAACACGGGCGCGGAATCTGGGGAATCTGGGGACTCCGTTCGTGGGGACTGAGGGCCACGCGACCTCGTTATAGTGACTGGAGCCGGCCCGGTACACAGCTTCCTGGCGCCCCGAGCCGGGTGATGCCGAATAGACGTGTGGGATTCCCGCAAAAAATCCCCCGACCGTCTTGACAACGGCTTGCTCATAGATGTCCCTGGAATTCGCTCACCTGACCCTCACGGAGTCGGAATCGGGCCTGACGCCGGACAACGAGACGCTCACCAGAGCACGCGGGATGCGTGTGCGCTTGCCAATCCGAACTCAGTCGAAAGTACTTTGTCGGATTCTCGAAACGGCGGTTACTACTTGGGTGACGAATGAGTGGCGACGCGGTAGGGAATGAAATACGGAGCCACGCTTGCTGCCCGCGCCGGCTTTGCGTCACCGAGCACAGCGAGGCCCTTGAAACGGAGACCGACCATGAAGACCCGCAGACCATCAACCAAACCAATATCTATGAAGAAAAGACTATTCCAAAATCCGACGCCGAACTGGTTCAACGAACGCCGGATCGGTTCATGGTTTGTGATCGCTGCGGCGGCGCTGGCGCTGACCGCGCCGAGCGCCTTTGGACTGTCTGACCTGGTCTCCCGGATTCCTAATGGCAGCATCTTTAGCTGCGGCACCTGCCACACGATCAGCTTCGGGTGGAATGCCTTCGGCCAAGACTTCAAGCAAAACAATCAGGTCTGGAACGCTTGGCTGGCCAGCTTGGACTCCGATGGCGACGGCCTCACCAATGGCCAGGAACTTGGCGATCCTGACGGGGACGGCACCCCCACGCCCGGCGCGTGGGTCAGCAATCCAGGTGACCCCAGTTCCAGCGCCGTCCCTCCCAGGCCGCCCTGCACTATCATTAAGAGCTTTGGTGTCCTGAGCAAGGTGACGGGGTTAAATCCAGAAGCCCCGCTGGTGCAGGGACCGGACGGCACACTGTATGGAACAGCACGTACCGGCGACGGTTATGGAACGGTGTTCAAGCTCCAGCCGGATGGGACGGGGTTCGCTGTCCTGAAATGCTTCACCGACTCGGTCGAGGGGGCGTATCCCTGTGCCGGCTTGGTCTTGTCTGACGGCACGCTGTACGGGACGACGTACGGTACAGCGAGGTATGTCGGCGGTTCGGGTAAGGGGACGGTGTTCAAGGTAAACACGGATGGCACGGGCTTTACCGTGCTCAAGAGTTTTACCGGTAACGAGGGGGCGAATCCCTCTGCTGGTCTCGTCTTGTCTGACGGCACGCTTTACGGGACGACTGAAAATGGCGGCAGTTCAGGCATCGGGACGGTGTTCAAGGTGAACACGGATGGCACGGGCCACACCGTGCTCAAGCATTTCACCAGTGCCAGCGAAGGGATATCGCCCTGGGCTGGGCTGGTTTTGTCTGGCGGCACGCTTTACGGGACGACGTATGGTGGAAGCGTGTTTAAGGTGAACACGAATGGCACGGGCTATACCGTGCTCAAGAATTTGACCGGTATGCCCCGGGCAGGTCTGGTTTTGTCTGGCAGCACACTGTACGGGACGACTGAAAGTGGCGGCAGTTCAGGTCTCGGGATGGTGTTCAAGGTGAACACGGATGGCACGGGCTATAGCGTGCTTAAGAGTTTCACCCGTAGCGATGCGGTGTTGCCCTATGCTGGCCTTGTCTTGTCTGGTGGCATGCTCTACGGGACGACGGGTGGTGGCGGCAGTTCAAATGCCGGCACGGTGTTCAAGGTGAACACGGATGGCACGGGCTATACCACGCTCAAGAACTTCACCGGTAGCGATGGTTCGTCGCCTCAGGCTCGTCTCGTCTTGTCTGGCAGCACGCTTTATGGGACGGCGTCCGAGACGGTGTTCAAAATGAACACGAACGGAACGGGCTATACCGTGCTCAAGAACTTGACCGGTAGTTCCTACGCTGGTCTTGTCTTGTCCGGCAGCACGCTTTACGGGACGACGTATTCTGGCGGCAGTTCGGGTTACGGGATGGTGTTCAAGTTGAATACGAACGGAACGGGCTATACCGCGCTCAAGAACTTCACCGGTAGCGATGGGGCGGGGCCCTATGCTGGCCTTGTCTTGTCCGGCGCCACGCTTTACGGGACGACGGGTAGTGGCGGCAGTTCGGATTGTGGTACGGTGTTCAAGGTGGACACGGATGGCACGGGCTTTGGCGTGCTCAAGCATTTCACCGGTAGCAATGGGAAGTATCCTTGGGCTGGCTTGGTTTTGTCCGGCGGCACGCTTTACGGGACGACAAAATATGGCGGCAGTTCGGATTATGGCACGCTGTTCAAGGTGAACACGGATGGCACGGGCTTTACCGTGCTCAAGAGTTTCATCGGCAGCCCCGATGGGTGGGGTCCCTCTGATCTGGTCTTGTCCGGCGACACGCTCTATGGCACGACCAAGATGGGCGGCACCTTGAATAATGGCGCGGTGTTCAGAATCGATCTGTCCGGAGGGATGACTCCGGTGATTGACAGCCAGCCACAGAGCCAGGTGAATACCGTGGGAACCACAACCAGTTTCAGCGTGACCGCGATTGGCACTGCCCCGCTCACCTGTCAATGGCGCAAGGACGGTGTCGATCTGGCGGATGGTGTGCAGTCTTCCGGAGCCACGATTTCAGGAGCAACGACGACAGACTTGACGATTGCCAACGTCCAGATGAGTGACGCCGGCGACTATACGGTGGTTGTGACCAACCCCTACGGTAGTATTAATAGTTCTGTGGCTGCGCTCACCGTGGAACTTCCGACGCCTGCTATCCTGACGGCGAACGGCAGGGGCAGCTTCATCTCCAACGGGGTTCAGATTCAATCTCAGCGGGATGGCGGGGCAAACGGTCGTGATGGAAGCTTCGATGAACCTGACATCCTGGACGCCACTTCTGACCAATTCACTCACTACGAACGGGCTATTTCTACTTCCTTCAACGATCCTGATTCGACCCATGTCGCCCAGCGTTTCTACCAAGCCGGGCTGGTTTCGCCGGACGGACAGCTGGTCGTCGAACTGCCGCGGGTGACGGTGAGGTATGCAGGGTTTGACGAGGCCTATGCGGTGGCCCTGGGGCGGATCCTGCAGGAGGCGCTCGAGGTCTACGAGGCGCACGGATTTGAGATGCCGCAAAAGGCGAGCCTCGACGCCCAGATCGACCCCAAGGGCACCCAATTGTGGACCGACGGGGCATCGCATATTTTTCTGCACCTGAAATCGGAGGCGCTGCTGGCACCGGCCTCGCGGACGGGCGTGTTCAACCTTTACGGCATGTGCCACGAGTTGGGCCACATCGCCATGTACCGGAGCCTGGCGAGCCTCCTGGGCCTGCCGCAGGGCGTGGCACAGGGCTGGGCTGACTACGCCGGCAAGGTCGTCGTCACGGAGGTCGCCTCGAGGCTGGGCAAGTCCATCTGGCCGGAGTACTACGACGTTGCCGAGGTGGAAGGCATCGGCCGGCTCAAACGAGACGCGGCGCAAGCCAAACCGTGGGACGAGTTGGAGCCGAGTTTGCGCGCGTGTTTGGTTTTTTACCGGATCGAGACCGAGTATGGACGGGACACGCTGGCTGCGGCGATGACTGCGGCCCTGGCCGAGCGGCCCACAGGCAACGCGCTCATGCCCCTGATGTTCGACAAACTCCGCGCGGCCACAGGCAATCCCGCCGCGGCCGATTGGGCGCCGCGGAGCGTGCTCGAGCCCCCCCAAGTGGAATGGCAGACCGAAGAGCGCTATCCTGGCGACGACTTCTTTGCTGACCAGAAGGCCGAAAAGAACGCAACCGGGTTTTGGCTCCGCTACGACACCGGCGTCATGTCCGGCAAGCTGAGCATCTCGGGCGCGGCGCAGACGGTCCTGTTTCGGACGCCCGAAGGTTCCTGGGAACTGGACGGCCTGAAGCTCTTCAGCGCACGATACGGAACCCTCGAGCCGCCCAAAGAAGACATCTCCATTTACATCTGCGACGAGAGCTTCAACCTTCTGCACGAGGTCAAAGCACCCTACTCGTCCTTCGAGCTGGGTGAGGAAAAATGGCAGAGCGTTTCATTCCCGCCAGTCGAGGTTCCTAAGACCTTCTACCTGGGAGTTGACTTTCATGCCACGTTCAACAAGGGCGTCTATGTGGGCATGGACAAGACCGTCAAACGCTCCCACTCACGGCTGGCGATGCCGTATGAGCGGGTGAGCGATATGAACACTCGGGCCGACTGGATGCTGCGCCCGCACTTGGTCCCGCCGAAGTAATCGGGGTCTGCAGATGCGGAGATGCTATCTGAATTGCTATCTGGGGACGCCATACTCAATGGTGAATTCCGGGAATTCCCGAGCGCGGCTGACGCCATCGCGGCGTAGCGATTGCCTCCCGATTCCAGTGAACTGAGGCGTTTCTTCCTGTCGGATTCTATCATCGGCGGTTAGTATTGCATTGTATGAATGGATCGACCGACCAACAGCTTCTCCGGGATTACGCTGAACACCGCGAGGAGGCGGCATTTGCCGAACTGGTACGCCGACACGTGGACCTCGTCTATTCCGCTGCCGTGCGCATGGTCCATGACGCGCATCTGGCGGAAGACGTAGTGCAGGATGTGTTTGTGGCTTTGGCGAAAAATGCCCTGCGGCTGAGAGACTGTCGCGCCTTGCCGAGTTGGTTGCATCACACAACGCAACATCTCGCCGCCAACGCCGTCCGTGCGAAAGTGCGCCGCCGCGCCCGCGAGCGGGAGGCTGTCACGAGGAACGAATTGCTTGCGACCGAATCCAACCCGACTTGGGAAGTCATCGCGCCGCATCTCGACGCCGCCTTGGGTGAGCTGAGCGAGTCGGATCGCAGCGCCGTCCTGTTACGATACTTCGAGAATAAACCTCTGCGCGAAGTCGGCCAAGCCCTCGGTACGTCCGACGACACCGCGCAAAAACGTGTCAGCCGGGCGGTGGAGCGCCTGCGCGGATTCTTCGCCAGACGAGGCGTCACCGTCGGCGCAAGCGGACTGGTCATCCTCATCTCCACCAACGCTGTCCAAGCCGCGCCGGTTGGTTTGGCGCTCACCATTTCAACCGGCGCTACGATGGCTGGAACGACCATCGCCTCCGGCGCAACTGCAACCGCAACCAAGACCATTGCCATACCTACCCTCCTGAAAGCCATCGTCGGGGTGGCGCTTGCCGCCGCCGTGGGAACAGCGATTTATCCAGCATGGGAAACGTGGTCCCTCCGCAGAAGACCGACGATTCTCACCCACGACGACGGCCAGGCCACCGCAAGACTGAGCATCGCGGGCGACGGTCACGTGGTCCGTTTTGAAGCACCCGGCCCGAATTCGTTCCTGACCGCAGTTCAGATCCATGGCTCGCGCTACGGCATGCCGACTCCGCCACGGAAAGACTTCCACATCTGGTTGTGCGACACGAACGCCCGGGTGATCGCCGATTTTCCATTTCCCTATTCCCGTTTCCAAAGAGGGCCGGAACAATGGGTCACCTGTGAAACCAGACCCACCGAGGTACCTGCCCGATTTCTCATCGTAGTGGGCTTCAATCCCACTTTTACAGAAGGCGTGTACGTCAGTCGGGATGCGCAAAACAGCGGCGAATCTTTCACAGGTCTACCGGGCCAAACGCCACGGGCTTTCCGTGATGGGGACTGGCTGATCCGCGCAAGGCTGGACCAGAGCTCATCCGTGGAGCGTTAAGAAGTGGGCGGGGTTGATCGAAACACCTGAGCCCCATCTCGAAGTTGTCCCTCTTGTCGTTGGAATTCGGCTTGCGGCCGGGTAACAGAAGACGACTCTACACGGTGGCCTCCGGCATGACGAGGATCGGCCCTGCACGGTCATCGGGATGCGCCGACATCCTCCTTGTCGGAGGCTCCAAAGCGATAACCTCCCGGCCGAAGGCCGGAATCCTCGTCCAGGGACAAGTACGCAGAGACTGGATGAGCCTCCTTCGTACCTATGAATGTGAATCGCCCCCCCCCAGCCCGCCACGGCGGTTTTGTTCTTTACAGGGTTCCGGGACCCTGTTAGCATGTTCATAGTGCTGGAGGAGAGGCGCCGCCCGTCATGCTGGGTCGTTCGACCGGGCGGGAAAGTTGGAAGATGCCAGGGATGTGAGAAATGGCAGGCAGAATCGTCATCGACACAGAACGATGCAAGGGCTGTGGTCTATGCATCACGGTCTGTCCGAAGAATAGTATCGAAATCTCAGCGGAATCGAACCAGAGCGGTTACTTCCCGGCTCGGGCGAAGAATATCGACTGCACCGCGTGCGGCCGATGCGCGATCGTCTGCCCGGAGGGGATCATCGAGGTCTCCCGGGAGGAGGCGGACCACATCCGAATCGTCGCAGCGGCCACAAGAAAGGGTTCGTCACATCCGATCAAGGAGAAACGGTAGGCGAATGGATCCGAAGATCAAACGCCTGGTCGATCAAGTGAAGGCTCATCTGCACGAGACCTACGGCGAGGGCATCAAAAGGGTCATTCTCTACGGTTCGACAAACGATTCGGACGTTGACGTGCTCGTGCTGGTTGATCGATCCCTGAATCCCCGTGAGGTCGAAGATAGCTTGGGCGACCTTTTGTACGGTATCGTCCTCGACGAGGGTGAGCTTGTGTCCGTCATCGCGGTTTCTGAGGGGCGTTTTCAGAATTACAATTCCCCGTTCATGCTGAATGTCAGGAAAGAAGGGGTAACAGCATGACCGGGTCTCGATCAGTGGATCCAGAGAGAGGGAGGAAAGTGAACGAACGGATTCTGATGTGCGGCAATGAGGCGCTTGCGGAGGCGGCAATCCTGGCCGGTTGCGACGCCTACTTCGGCTATCCGATCACGCCGCAAAATGAGATCTCCGCCTATATGGCCCGCCGGATGGCCGAGGAGAGCCGGGTCTTCATCCAGAGCGAAAGCGAGTTGGCGGCCATCAACATGGTCTTCGGGGCCTCGGCCACCGGAAAACGGGCGATGACCAGCTCTTCCAGCCCCGGCATCAGCCTGATGCAGGAGGGCCTCAGCTACTTGGCGGGGGCGGAACTGCCGGCGGTCGTCGTCAACGTCATGCGGGGCGGCCCTGGACTCGGGAATATCGCCCCTTCGCAGGCGGATTACTTCCAGGCCACCCGCGGGGGCGGGCACGGCGACTACCGAGCCATCGTCCTGGGGCCGGCCAGCGTGCAAGAATTGGCCGATTGCATGCCCTTAGCATTCGATCTGGCAGACCGGTATTGCATCACGGTAATGATCCTCGCCGACGGCATTCTCGGACAGATGATGGAGCCGGTCGTGCTGGAGTCTAAGCCCCGCCGCACGTTCCCGCCGAAGGATTGGGCTCTGACGGGCGCCAAGGGCAGACCCCAGAACATCGTTCGCTCGCTGTGGCTTGCCGACGGCGCGCTGGAGGCCCACAACAACAAGCTGCAGGCCCGATACAGGGAGATCCGGGAGAAGGAAGTTCTCTGTGAGGAATACCGCGTGGACGATGCGGAAATCATCGTGGTCGCCTACGGGATTGTCGCCCGGATCGTGCGTGCGGCGGTGGACCAGGCCCGCAATGAGGGCGTTCCCGTCGGACTGATCCGGCCGATCACGCTGTGGCCGTTTCCATCGGAACAAATCAGCCGGGCGGCGAACCCAAAGCAAGGTGACGCTGTGGGGCCGTTCCCGATCTTCCTGGCCGTTGAGATGAGCGCCGGCCAGATGGTTGAGGATGTGAGGCTGGCCGTAGCGGGCAAGGCCCCGGTCCTGTTCCACGGCCGGCCGGGTGGCGGAATACCCGCAGTCGACGAGGTGTTGGAGAGAATCAGGCAACTGACCCTTCATAGCGGGCAGGCGTAGATACGGCCCCGGGGTGGGGATTGGCTCGATCATGCAAGGGATGGCAAAAGGCAATATGAAGACTGTATTCAAGCGGACAAGCGTTCTGAAGGATTGTCCGACTCACTATTGTCCCGGCTGCGGACATGGCATCGCCCACCGCCTCGTCGCGGAGGTGATCGACGAGCTGGGCGTCCGGGACCGCACGATCGGGATTGCACCGGTCGGCTGCGCCGTGCTCATGTACAACTACATCGACGTGGACATGATCGAGGTCGCGCACGGGCGGGCCCCCGCCGTGGCCACCGGGATGAAACGCACGAACCCCGATAAGATCGTCTTCTCCTATCAGGGCGACGGAGATTTGGCGGCCATCGGCACGGCGGAGATCATCCACGCTGCCCACCGGGCGGAGCAGTTCACGGTGGTCTTCATCAACAACGCGGTCTTCGGCATGACGGGCGGCCAGATGGCCCCCACCACCGTGCTGGGACAGGTCACCGCGACGACACCCAAAGGCCGCCAATCTGACGGCCAGGGCTTCCCGCTGCAGATCTCCGAGATCCTGGCTCTGTTGCCCGGGGCCATCTACGTGGAGCGATGCGCCCTGAGCACCGTGCCCCGCATCCAGCAGACGAAGGCTGCGATCAGGCACGCCTTCGAACTGCAAATCAAAGGCGCCAAGGGGTTGTCGCTTGTGGAGGTGCTCTCGCCGTGCCCGACCTACTGGCGGATGTCACCGAGCAACGCCATGAAATGGATCGAGGACCACATGAGCAAAGTCTTCCCGATCCGTCGGCTGAAGGGATAGAGAACGGATGATTGTTGATTGATGATGGAACGGACAGCTCACGCGGCAATCGACGATCCGTCATCCAGAGTAAACAACGAATAGTCGATTCAAGAGCGATGGCAACGAACTACCTCTATGAAGAAATGGTGCTGGCCGGTTTCGGCGGCCAGGGGATTTTGCTGGTGGGCAAGCTGTTGGCGCAAACGGCGATGCGCGCCGGGCTGGAAGTGAGCTATATGGCCTCGTACGGGGCCGAGGTTCGCGGCGGGACCGCCAACTGCATGGTGGTCGTCTCGAACCGGCCGATCGCCTGTCCGGTCGTCAACGCCCCGAACTCGCTGGTGATCTGCAACAAGGCGTCGCTGAGCAAGTTCGCGCCGACCTTGCGGCCCGGCGGACTGCTGGTTTTCAATCGCTCACTGATCCAGGAAGTGCACTCCGTGCCGCAAGGCGTGGACATCATCGGCGTGCCGGCCGAAGAGATCGCCCTCGAGGCAGGCTCGCCCAAGAGCGCCAACATGGTCATGCTCGGCGCTTACCTGGGCAAGCGAGGGCACCTGAGCCCCGAGCAGGCGGCCGAGGCCTTGCCCGACGTCCTGGCCGAGCGCCACCATAAGACGATCCCGGTGAACGCCGAAGCCCTCCGCCGGGGTGCGGACCATGTCCTCTGCCACACATAGCACCTGCCGAAACCCCGAATGAACGCTGAGGAACGCCGTCGCAGAAGACAAAGCGTCCGCCGCTCGTACAGGTGTCGGGGTGTATCGGCGTGAATCTGTGGTTCCCTGATTCCCGAATCCGGATGTGCCCGCTGAAGCCCTGCGAATGTCGATACATCGGCCTTTGGCGCAACTGCAAATGTGCGGAAGCAAGCGGTGTGGTGCGATATTGCTCTATGCGGCGAAAGTCCAGGTGGCCGGGAACTGAACGCAGCCCAGCGTGGCTTCGTTGGTTTGCCCGCACTGAGGATTCTCTCTGCGTCCTCGACGCTCTCTGTGGCAGATCGAATAGAGACGTTGTGCGCGGCCCTCCCCTACCTGGTCGGCGTCAGGACCGCGGCGAAACCGCCGTAGGGGAGTAAGCGGACCTCCAGGTGGTCCTGGGCCGTTACGGCCTCCGACTCGGTCTCAAATTCTCGCGGAGTTTTGCCGTCTGCGATCAGGGTCACGGTGCAGCGGGTGTCGCCGAGGAAGGATAGGGCTACGTCCACGTCGCGGCCGGCGTCCTCGCCGTTGATGCCGGCTACGTACCACGTGCTGCCGCTGCGACGGGCCAGGACGACGAACTGGCCCGGCTCTCCGGCGAGGAATTTCGTGTCATCCCAGGCGGCAGGGACGGCCTTGAGAAACTTCTTCGGGGCCTCGTGCAGGTCGAGGTACTCCCTGGGGCCGCCTGCAAAGTGCAGCCAGCCGGACTCGAAGATCACCGGCAGCGCCAGCTCGTGGCTGTACGTCGTCAGGTGGCGAAAGACGTTGTTCTGGAACATCACGGGCGTGTAGTCCATCGGCCCGACGACGTTCCTTGTGAAGGGCAGGATCACGTTGTGGATCGGGGCCTCGGTCGTGAACTGCCGGTCGAAGCTGTAACATTCCTCGCCCCGGACGGCTTCCATGCTCATCAGGTGCGGATAGGTCCGCGACCAGCCGCGGGGCAGGGTGCAGCCGTGGAAATTCACCATGATCTGGGCCTCGGCCGCGTCCTGCAGGATATCGTGGTAGAGCTGGATGATGTTCTGTTTGTCGCTCTGGAAGAAATCGACCTTGACGCCCTTGATGCCCCATCGGCGGAGCGTCTGGAACTCCTCCCGGCGGATCTCGCGATGGGTCATCAAGCCGCGAGGCTTCTCGGAGACGTAGTTGTGCGGGCCGCCGGAGTTATACCACAGCAGCAGGCCCACGCCCTTGCTGTCGGCGTAGGCGATCAGGTCGTGAATCGTACCGTTCTTCATCCGGTCCCAGTTGGCATCGACCAGCGAGTATTCCCACCCCATCTCGGCGGCCAGATCGACCCATGTCTTGAGCTTGGTGCAGTCCTGTGGACTGTCGTGGTCGAAGAGCCAGCTCCAGGAGGCCCGTCCCGGCTGGATCCAGCTCGTCTCCTGGACGATTGACGGCGGGCACACATCGGTGACGAGCGTGGATTCGACGATATTGGCGAGCGAATCGCCGACGATGATGACGCGCCAGGGTGTGGCCCAGGGCAGCGTCCAGGAAGGCTCGACGGAGCCCATGTAATCGCCCTCGGCCTCGTCCGAGAAGCGGAGGCCGTAGACTCCGTTCTTGGCTTTTTGGGTCAGGCGACTGCCGCAGTAGGACCGATCCAGTCCGGCCTCAGTGATCAGGGTCCATCGGCTGCGGTCGGCGGTGCAGAAGAGAATCGGATACGCCCAGCCGGCTTCGTTTGCGGAGGCCGTGCCGGTGTCCACGCCGTTGACGTAGTAGGTCTCATAAGCTGGCGAGTACTTCGTACATCTGTCGTATGGGTGCGCCCACATCTTGCCGCCGGAGGACAGGCAAAAGCCGGTTTGTTCGCTTGTCACGGTGCGTCGGTCCTGGGTCTGCTCGGGGAAGCGATAACGGAAGGCCGTGCCATCGTTGTACGCCCGGACGACCAGCTCGACCTTCGCGCCGTTGGGATTCTCAAGGACCAGCGTCCGCTCGTTGGCGAGATTGTGGCAGGTCTTTCGCTTGCCGGAGAGCATCGTATACGTCTCGTCGACAGTCTTGGCCCGCTTGGCTTCGACCAATCTGAGGCCATCCACGAAAGCCTGGTCCTTGCGGCTGATGCCCAGCGGCGAGGTGGACACGACCTCCTGTTTGTCGTGTGTAACCTCGTAGCCAAGGCGGGTCTTCCCGGCGGCATCGGTCAGGCCGACCTTGATCTGGACTCGACCATCCGGCGATGTGACCGTCCAAGTCGTCTGAGCGCGCGTTGTCTGGGTAAGGATGAATGTGGTGAATGCCGCCACGAGGGTCGCGCGTCGAGCGTAAGATTTCACGTTGTGCCTCCTTGAGTGTCGGACCGCCGGACCTCCCGCACGAGCGGGCCGGCATTTCCGGCGATAGGATACGCAACACGCGGCGTAGTTTCAACTACATCCTCAGCAGGGTTGCCACCCTTGCGGGGTCCACCTGGGCCAGGATTCGCAGGACCAGGTTGACTTCGCCCGTCGTGTTCGGCCCCATGTGGCCGGCAACTTTGACGGCGGCGACCAGGTCGAGGCCGACCTCCGTGTCGTATCTCCGGGGCGGCTCATAGCGGATGGATGCCTCGAATCTCTCGATGCTGCCGGCTTGAACATCAACGAAGCCTGCCCGGCTCACGGCCTGCCTGGTGGAACGGCCCGATAGGATCAGCGCCCCGTCCAAGCCGGCCGGTTTGCCTGGCGTCTGGTTGGAACGGTCCTTGGCCGGCGGTATGTTCAACGTGTGTGTGGCCGGGAGCGCACGGTCTGCATAGGCCGCACCCTCGGCGCTCTCGATCTGATTCATGTTCGTGCCTCCGTTTGTGCGATAGTGCTTCCACGAGAATGAAAGGCTGCCGGAGGCGCCCCCATTTCCCAAAGTATACGAAATCTGATGTCTACTGCCAATCGAGCAGTTGCACCTGGGGGATTTCCTGGGTCGGATACAGACAATGAGAGGGGATCGGCCGAGCCCCGGTCACGCCTGTGTGAATCCCTTGTAATCCCCGCCGCGGTCTATATAATCAGGGCTCACTGTGAACCTATGGAGACAACTGGGTATGGCAAAACTGACGAAACTGGACGACATCGTATCCCTGTGCAAGCGGCGCGGGTTCATCTTCCAGTCCAGCGAGATCTACGGCGGGCTGGCGAGCTGTTACGACTACGGCCCGCTGGGCGTCGAGCTCAAGAACAACGTCAAACGGGCCTGGTGGAAGAGTGTCGTGCAGATGCGGGACGATGTCGTCGGTCTCGATTGCAGCATTCTGATGCACCCGCTGGTCTGGAAGGCCTCGGGCCACGCGGACAAGTTCGCGGACCTGGTGTCCGAGTGCAGGAAGTGCAACACGCGGACCCGCGTCGATCATCTCAAGGATAGACAGGCCAGCGAGAAGCAGGCCCAGGAGCATACGGAGCACGTGGCGGTCGACGTGGCCCAGGCACAGCCGCACGACCTGAGCAATAAGGTCTGCCCGAGCTGCGGGGCCGTCGGGCAGTTCACCGAGCCGATGCCGTTCAAGCTCATGTTCGAGACGCAGATGGGGGCCAACGTCGAGGATTCGATGATTCTGTACCTGCGGCCGGAGACCGCCCAGGGCATCTTCGCGAACTTCCGCAACGTGCTCGACAGCACACGCGTCAAGGTCCCGTTCGGCATCGCCCAGATCGGCAAGAGCTTCCGCAACGAGGTGACCACGAAGGCCTTCATCTTCCGCACCCGCGAGTTCGAGCAGGCGGAGCTGGAGTTCTTCTGCGAGCCCGGCACCGACGACCAGTGGTACCAGCACTGGAAGGAGCAGCGGTGCAACTGGTACCTGAACCTGGGCATGAAGAAGGACAATCTGCGATTCCGCGACCATGAGAAGGACGAGCTGGCCCACTACGCCAAGGCGTGCGTGGACGTCGAGTACCGCTTCCCGTTCGGTAGTGGCGACTGGCAGGAACTCGAAGGCATTGCCAACCGCACGGACTTCGACCTTCGGCAGCACCAACGCGGCATGAGGACCGTCACCCGGTGGCACGAGAACGGCCGGGACCTGATGAAGGTGCAACTTGCCGACGAGGCCGCGGATTATCAGTCGGGCCCGCTGTCCTTCTTCGACGAGGAGAAGAAATCCCGGTACATTCCCTACGTGATCGAGCCCAGCGCGGGCATGGACCGCAGCACGCTGGCCTTCCTGGTCGATGCCTATGACGAAGAGGAGGTCCGGGGCGAGACGCGGAATCTGCTCCGCTTCCACCCGGCCCTGGCGCCGATCAAGGCGGCTGTGTTCCCGTTGGTCAAGAAGGAAGGGATGCCGGAGATCGCCCGTAATATCTACGACGACCTGAAGAGGTGCTTCACCTGCTTCTACGACGAGAAGGGCGCGGTCGGCCGGCGGTATCGCCGCCAGGACGAGGCGGGCACGCCGTTCTGCATCACGGTCGACGGCCGGACCCTCGCAGACCAGACCGTCACCGTCCGCGAGCGGGACAGCATGGACCAGGCCCGCATCGCCGTCGATCAGGCCAAGGCTTACCTGCGCGAGAAGCTGGATATGTAGCATGACTGTTCCCGAAGACATGATTCAACAGATCGTTACGAAGATCGTACAGATGGCGCATCCGGATCGTGTTGTCCTTTTCGGCTCCGCCGCCACGGGAAACATGACTGCCGATAGTGATCTGGACCTTCTTGTGGTCGAGGCGCAGGTTTCCGATACCCGTCGCGAGAGCATTCGGCTTCGCGCGGGCCTGGAGAGTGTGCCTCTGCCCGTCGATGTGGTGGTAATGAGTCGACAGTGGTTCGAGGAGACCAAGGATGTAATCGGCGGCATCGCCTACCCAGCCCACAAGTACGGGAAGGTTCTCTATGAAGCCGTCTGAGGAAGCCAAACAGAAATTGGCGCGGCAGTGGCTGGAGAAGGCCGAAGATGACTGGCGTCTGAGCCGCCGCCTCGTAATGGATTCGGAGTCTTACGCCGCGGCAACCGCCTTCCATGCTCAGCAGGCCGTCGAGAAGTATCTCAAGGCCTTTCTGACATGGCATCAAATCGAATTCCCGAAAACCCATGATATCAAGCGGCTCCTCAAGTTGGCGAGCGCACGGGATCCCAGTGTGACGGAGGCATTGCCGAATGCCGCAGACCTTACAGTTTATGCCGTGGAGTATCGTTATCCCGGGGAATATCCTCCCGTGACCGCAGATGATGCGGCCAGTGCCGTCGCGGTGGCGGATCGCGTTCGGGACTATGTTCGCAATCGCCTGGCTGTAGGAGAAACGGAGGCCTGACCGATGATTGTTGACCGGATTGAAAACGTTCGTCTGTACGAGCCGATGCACAAGCGATTCCAGAGAGCCTTCGCCGTCCTGGCGGACCCGGCGATTGCCCAGAAGCCCGACGGCCGCTACCCTGTCGACGGCGATGACGTCTACTACATCGTCCAGCACTACACGACCAAGCCGATGGACCAGGGCCGGTTCGAGTCGCACAGGAAGTACATCGACATCCAGGCCCTGCTCGCGGGCCAGGAGGTTCTGGCGTGGTCGCCGACGAAGGGCCTGGAGGTCGTCGAGCCCTACGATGAGGCCAAAGACATCATGTTCTACCGCGCCGGCACGATCATCGCCCAGACGAGGCTCGATCCGGGCCTCTTCTGTCTCCTATACCCGCACGATGCCCACCTCCCCTCCTGCCAAGTCGCCTGCCCGGCCAACGTCCACAAGGTGGTCTTCAAGATTCGACTGTAGAGTGAGTCGCGTAGTCTGCCTTTTGCATTGTCGCGATTATTCGGCGGGAGTATAATCAATCTCAATGCCGGTCAAGGCGATTATAGCGGCATTTGACACAGAGGCGATGGTTCATGGCCACACCGACGGTCTACATCGAATCGACAGTGATAAGCTACTACGCAGCCTTCAGGACAAGAGACCTGATCATGGCGGCGCACGAGGAGATCACCTGGGAATGGTGGGAGAGTGTGCTGCCACAACTGGACCCCTATGTCTCACAGATCGTGTTCGACGAAATCTCGCGTGGAGATCCGAGCGCTGCTCAACGGCGGGTGGCCGCAGCGGGCAAATTCGGAGTGCTGGAAGTGACCCCGGATGTGGCAATGCTTGCGAATATCTACTTCGAAGCCTTGGACATACCGGAGAAGGCCAGGAACGACTCCCTTCACTTGGCACTGGCTGCCTGTCATGGGATGGACTATCTCGTTGGAATTGCACCCATATTTCCTCCGGCCGGGTTAGGAATGCCGTGGCAAGAATCAACGACGAACGAGGCTACCGGACGCCGATCATTTGCACGCCGGAAGAATTGATGGAGGCGTAACATGAAGGACGCGATTGTCAGTGAGGTGCGAGAGATAAGGCGGCAGATCGAGCGGGAATTCGATCATGACGTGAACAAGTATCTCAGCCATGTATATGAGGCACAGAAGCAGCATGGCGACAGGCTGGTCCGCCGCAGACCGAAGCCGCTTGAACGCCGCAAGGCTGTGTGAGGGCGCTGCCGCAGAGCCATGAGAAAAAAGAGTACGATTTCTCGAAGGGGACGCAAGGGAAGTTCTACAAGTCCAAGGCCCAGTTGAACCTGCCGGTGTATCTCGATTCGGACGTACGCCGTTTCGTGGAGCAGATCGTCCGCAACCGCCGGTCGGACGTTTCTCGCGTGGTCAACCAACTGCTCAAGTCGGACATGAAGCTCACGGAGGCCATGCAGTGAAGAGAGGGGGCAACGTGAGTTTTCCCAAGGAGGCGGGGCGCCGGGACTCTTCTGCCTCCTATACCCGCACGACGTCCACCTTCCCTCCTGCCAAGCCACCTGCCCGGCCCCCGTCCACAAGGTGATGTTCAAGATCCGAGTGTAACGCGCCCACCGCCCACTGATATTGAACAAGACTCGATGAAAACAGTGCACAGGGGGATGGGCCCAGCTCACTGCTTCGTTCCATGTGGGTCTGTCACTCTTACGCAAAGCGTATTGCTTTGCCAGACCTTGGTGATGGAACGAATCATACGATCCACTTCTTCGCAGTCCAACCACTTGGGCGCATGGACTTGAAGTATCCAGGGAGACCGTTCTTGCTCGGAGGGTCGATGGCCGTGTGTGGGACAAGTGCCTCGCCGACTCGCTTATGCCAGGCTTCGATCTTCCTGAGTTCACCTTGATATGCCTCCGGGCATTCATACACGGTAAGAAGGAGGTACTTGTTGACGACGAATGCTGCCCAGTCCGCAACCTGGATCAGGACAGTCAAATGCGACTTGGAGAAGTGAGGCACATCCACGATTTGGTCCAACCGATCCGGCCTTGATTTCGACTTGGATTTCGCATTGTACTCAGTGTAGCTATCGGTGAACGCCAAGTCTCCAGATAACAGCGTCAAGAGGTTCGCATCGTGATCGGGCTGCTCATCGAAGATCACGATCGTTCGGCCTTTATTGTTGCCTCGTCAAAAGAATCTGTGGGCGGTTTCCGGCTCCGGCAGTGCTCCGAGGTTGTGATACAGGGCCAGTTCCAGCGTTTTGAAGACCTTGAAGCCGTACGCTTTTCTGGTGGCCACTTTCGCCTTGGCATTCAGGCCCTCCACCACACCGCTGGAAAACGCCTTCTTCGCCC